>CALECF010000001.1 GCA_937948705.1 uncultured Anaerosolibacter sp.
TTCTAAAACCGTTGAAAACGTTAACATTCTTTTTTCCCAAAACTATAAAAAATTAAAGAAGCGGTAACATAGTTACCGCTTCTTTAATTTTTTATAGTTTTGGGTAAAAAGAATGTTAACGTTTTCAACGGTTTTAGAAAGAATAAACTTGGCATGGTATTTGCTTATATTGAGAATGAAATATAATATTCACTGGAGGTGGTAAGCGAAAGTATTTCAAGGAAGCAGTAATAAGTATTGAAAATCATGGTGTAAAATTAAAAAGGAGGGCAATAAACATGAATATGGGACTTATATCTTTATTAGTTTTAGTAGTTGCAATATTTATAGGTTTTAAAAGAGGTGTGAATACTGGTCTTGTAAGTATTGCATTTGCATTCTTACTAGGTTTCTTCGTACTAGTTAATATTTCAAAAGATCCAGCTGTAGCGAAAATGGTTGCGATGTCTTCAGCAGACGCAAAAGGTACAGCATTGGTTGCTGGCTGGAATACATCACTATTTTTTATCCTTGTAGGTATGACTTTCTTGTTTTCAATTGCTAAGGTAAATGGTACACTTGAGCTTCTTGCAAGAAAAGCCGCTTATATGGCAGGTGGAAATAAAAAATTAATTCCAATCTTATTTTTTGTCTTTTCTACAGTTTTAGCGGCTATTGGACCTGGTAACATTGCAGTTTGTGCATTGATATTACCAATCGCCATGGCAGTAGCCCGTGAGGAAAAAATCAGCTCTTTATTAATGGCTGGTATGGTTATCGCAGGTTCAAATGCTGGTGGACTTTCACCGATTGCACCAACGGGTATCATTGGTGTTCAGTTGGCTGAAAAAGTTGGTTTCCAAACAGGTCAGCACGTATTTATAAATATGTTGATTGCTCAGGTAGTAATGGCTGCAGTAATGTATGTTGTATTAGGTGGTTTCAAGCTTAAGGCAGATGTAGGTGCATCTAAAGAAAAGCCAGCTGCATTTGGTGGTGTACAAATTCAAACACTTGCAGTTATTGCATTGGTAGTAGCAGCAATCATTTTATTAAAATTACACATTGGTATGATTGCATTCTTAGGTGGAGCTACGTTATTATTATTAGGCGCAGCGGATGAGAAGAAAACAATTGCTTCTATGCCTTGGAGTACATTATTACTTGTTTGCGGTGTTGGTGTATTGGTAAATGTTGTTGACAAAGCAGGTGGTATCACATACCTTACTGATACATTGTCTTCATTCATGGGTACAAAAACAGCTGCTCCAATCTTAACAATCGTTGGAGGATTAATGTCTTCTGTATCTTCTGCATCTGGCGTTGTAATGCCAACTCTTATTCCTACAGTACCTGGTTTAGTAGAAACAATGGGTGGTGCAGTGAAGGGTGAAACATTAATTTCAGCGATCATTCTAGGTGCTCACTTTGTAACGAACTCTCCTTTATCAACTTTAGGTGCTTTAGCTATGGCATCTGCTGATGAGTCTGAGTCAGATAAGTTATTTGGTCAGTTAATGATCCTAGGTTTTGGTGGAATCTTATTTGGTGCATTGTTAGTATTTATTGGTATCGTAAGATAATATAATTGATAAAAAGAGGCCAATAGGCCTCTTTTTGTTTGCTTAATAATGTTTGACTCATGCACAAATTCTTGCGGATGAAAAAGCTATTTCTTTTGAATAGTTTTTTTCTTTGAGTGCATTGGAAACTCTATAAAAATTAAATGTGTTACAAAAAAGATAATTGACGATCGAATAAATTTCTGTTATCTTAATAAAGCATGTATAAATTATAGGAGGGTTTCTATGAATATAAGTGAAACACAAAAGGTAAAAATCACCAACGCAGATCCTTCATCCCTAGGTCTATTTGGACTTGCCATGGTGACATTGGTCGCATCTTCTCAAAAGCTAGGATTGACAACTGGTCTATCATTTGCGATTCCTTGGGCTATATTTTTGGGTGGATTTGCTCAGTTATTTGCTTGTGTTGAAGATTCAAAAAGACATAATTTGTTTGGAACTACTGCTTTTGGTGCCTACGGTTTGTTTTGGATTGCCGTTGCTGCTTCTTGGCTTACAAAGTTAGGATTTTTTGGTGAGGCAATGGCAGCAAATGTAGACGTGAAACAGTTAGGATTTGCATTTTTAGGATATCTTATTTTCTCTCTTTTTATGACTATTGCAGCTACGGAAACAAATATGGTACTATTTAATATTCTCGTTCTCATAGACGTATTGTTTTTGGCCTTAACTATGAATGCATTTGGAGTTATGCCAGAGTTTACACACAAACTAGGGGCATGGACAGAACTAGTTATCTCCATTGTAGGTTTTTATGGATCTGCTGCAGCTATGTTAAATGGGCAATTTGGCAGGGTGGTTTTACCTGTAGGACAACCTATGGGAATATTTAAAGAAAAGCATGATAATAACAAAGCAATTAAAAAAATAGTAGTACAATAAAAACTTCCTAAGGTGTCATATCGACACCTTTTTTTATTTGGAAAACACATAAAAGCCGTAGACATACCTAAATACAGGCACCCAGTTCTAATAAAGCACCCTAGGCGAATAAGATGGCCCCAGTTCGGAAACAATGGAAATAGGTGAAATAGTATGAGGTGTGATCATGGACAAGGATAAAATAAAGATATTAAAGGCTATAGATATAAGCAAATGCATCGGGTGTTGTTCATGTATGTTGGCCTGTGCGCGGAACGTACATGGAGACTACTCTCCAACCAAGAGTGCGATTCGAATTAAAAGCAGTGGAGGTTTTCAAGGAAGATTTGTTGCAAATGTTTGCAGAGGATGTATAAACCCTGTGTGTGCAGAGGCATGTAACACAGGGGCATTGTTTCAAAGAGATGGCGGAGGCATCCGTTTTTCAAAAGAAAAATGCATAGGTTGCGAGAAATGTACGTCTGCTTGTATGGTGGATGGAATAGTATTTGATCATGAGGAAAAGATTCCAATCGTTTGTGTGCAATGTGGCTTGTGCGCTAAAAGCTGCCCCCATCACGTATTAAGGATGGAGGTGAATCACAATATCTATGAAGGATTATATTAGAGTGTTAAAAATAGATTTAACGAAGCAAATTGTGATGGTTGAAGATAGAAAAGATCTGATGCCGCTTTTGGGCGGCGTCGGAACAGGGATTAAGCTGCTAGAAGAAAATGTAATCCCGGAAATGGACCCTTATCATGAAAGTCAGGCGATTATTTTGTCCATCGGTCCTTTGGAGACTATATATCCAGCCGTGACAAAAGTAGTAGCTTTATTTAGATCACCGCTGACAGGTGAGCTAGGAGAAAGTTATGCAGGTATGAGACTTGGTATGGCGATGAGATTTGCTGGATATGATGCCATTGTTATTTCAGGCAAGGCGAAAAACCCTACCTATTTATATATTAGTAATAACAATATTGAATTTAAAAATGCAGGTGCGCTATGGGGGCTCGATACAGAGGAAACTGGCAGACTCATTCGAGATATAGAGCCTGGTACAGGATTGAGATCTATTATGCGAATTGGCGTGGCAGGTGAGAGACTAATACCGTTTGCAGCTGTAAACGTTGATACCTATCGTCACTTCGGTCGACTGGGATTAGGTGCTCTACTTGGTAGTAAAATGTTAAAAGGGATTGTTATTCATGGGAATGGAAGCGAGGCAATTCCTAACAAGAAAGAATTTAGAAGGATGTATGATGAAATCTATGCTAAAGTTGTAAATACAGACTATATGGAGAAATACCATGGGATAGGTACAGCTATTAATATCATACCATTGAACAACATGAACGCTTTACCTACAAGAAACCTACAGCAAAGCAATTTTGAAAGTGCAGATGAGATAAGCGGTGAAACCTTCGCTAAGGAAAAGCTCTTTAGAAAAATGGCATGTTCGGGCTGTCCTATTGGCTGTATACATGTGGCAATTCAAAGGAAAAAGTTTGGAGAGCCTGAAGAATACTCATGGTCTGGAATTTCTTATGACCATGAATTGATCTTTGCCGTTGGTTCATTTTTAGGGATTGGGAATAAGGAGGAAATATTAGCTCTCATAGAAACCATTGAACTACTAGGTTTAGATTGTATGAGTACGGGAGTGCTTCTTGGTTGGATTACAGAAGCATATGAAAAAGGATTAATTTCAAAAGCACAAATAGGTAGATCTATCGAATTTGGAGACGCGGAAGGGTATCAGTATATTATTGAAAATATTGTCAATCAAAGTAATGATTTTTATAAAACAGTGGGTAGAGGAACAAGTTATGCTGCACAAGTGTATGGCGGTGAAGAATTCGCGGCAGTCCTTGGTAAACACGAAATAGCAGGATATCATACAGGATATGGAAATCTCCTTGGGATGACCTTGGGAGCAAGGCATTCCCACTTAGATAATGGAGGATATGCCTTGGATCAAATGATCAAAGAATTAGATAAAGATAAATTAATTGATGATCTTATCCGTGAAGAGATTGAGAGAAACATACAAAACTGTCTTGTCCTATGTCTTTTTTCTCGCAAAATCTATGATTTTAATACCATTGAAAATGCCCTAGGAGCGATTGGGATCCAATACAATACAAAGCAACTTATGGACTTGGGCAAAGAGATATTCAAGATGAAAGTGAGCTTAAAGAGAAAGTTAGGGTATAATTATGACACGATTACATTTCCCAAGCGATTCTTCGAAACAGAAACAATGCATGGAAAATTGGATGAGAGTATAGCCAAAGAATTGCTGAGTATGTATATTGAAAAAATGGAAAAAATCTGTGGCGAGAGCATGGATTTATTTTCACAGATTGAAACGGAAAGAAAGCTTGTTTAATATATTTATAATAATTGCACATAATAATTATTGCTAAGATAAAAATCTAGAAGTCATAGGAGGTGTAGCATTATGGAAATGAATACCCGTGATACAGTCATGAAAAAGCTTTTAGACGCCCAAGAAAATGTGCGGGATTACGAGATGTTTTCTAAACAAGTGAGTGATGAGGAAGTAGCAGGGTTGTTCAAAAGATTTGCAGAGGAATGCGGAATGCAGGCAAGAAAGCTGCAAGGATTGATGGATAAATACGATAGACATTAAAAAGTGCGGAGTTTCCGCACTTTTTTACTTATAGATGGAGGCGTAATTTCTTATAGGTAGTATTATGACCTATGATTTTGTATAATAAGTATATCAAAAGAAGAAAGGTTGTTTAAAAGGCCCATGCATTATAATCATTTTAAAGCAGATACGTCAAAGATAGAGATGGAATACCTGATGAATCACTATGCACAATCGGTTCGAATAGAAAAGAGAGAGCTTACTGAAAATATGCCGGATCTTCCGGGTGTTTATCTCATGAAAAATATGGGTGGAGAAATAATCTATATCGGGAAATCTAAGAATCTAAGAAAAAGAGTACAATCGTATTTTGTTCAGTCCACTCAGCATAGTAGAAAAGTGATGAAAATGGTTTGTCAAGTTAAGAAAATTAATTACATTGTTACTGGAACTGAATTGGAAGCCTTATTATTAGAATCTAAGCTTATAAAAGAAAAGCTTCCACAATACAATAAACAACTAAGAAACTATAAGTCTTATGGATACATAAAGATAACCCAAGGAGAAAGCTATCCTAGATTAGTAGGTGTTCATCAATTGATTGATGATGGAGATCTTTACTATGGACCATATAGTAACTATCGGGAAATTCAATCAATTATTGATGCATTACGAACATCCGTTGGACTAAGGCAGTGTAATGAAAATTCCAATGCTTTAAAGCCATGTTTGTACCATCAAATTGGAGATTGTATATCTCCATGCGTTGCGTTAAACTGTCAACAACAATATGATGAGGCAGTTCATTCTATACGATTATTTTTAGAAGGAAAGAGCGAAGAAGTCATACAGGTTCTAGAGGGTAAACGGGATAGACATTGTGAGCACTTAAGGTTTGAAAAGGCGGGAGAGTTGCAGCAAAAAGTTGATTGTCTTAAAAGATTCTATAATTACTGTAAAAATTATATATATGCCATTGAAAAGAGGAATGTGGTGTTGTTACTACCAGCTAGAACGGGAAGCTCTGTAACGGTCTTAGCGATATTACGGGGACGCGTATGGAATACGTACCATTATTTATTAGAGGATTTAAAAGAACGTGCTATTGAAGTGATAAGGGATAAAATCGCATTAGGGCTTATGCCAACGGATCAATCGGTGGGTAAAAAAGATGTGGATGAAATAATGATTATTGGAAGATGGCTGAGAGAAAATCAAGATTATCCATTTTTATTTGTGATAGAGGAAAGTCTTAATGATTTTGAGCGAGACTTTTCCAATAATTTGATGGCGTTACAGAAGAAAACTGCTGTCCATGGGGATAAGGAGGGGTAGAATGAATCCTTTTCATAAGATTAGTATCGATAAAGAACTGCCTGAGCATATGTATATCCAGATATATAAGTCTATCGCGGGTCTTATCGAACAAGGGGTATTAAACGCAAACTTTAAACTACCACCTATTCGTAGTCTTGCAGAACAATTAGGCGTGAACAATGTGACCGTCGTAAAAGCCTACGAAATGTTGGAACAAGACGGTTATATCTATAAAAAGGTTGGAAGTGGATCATACGTGAAGACTTCAGTATATCAGCGGAGTCATCATGGATCGGCCCAAGAGCTAAATCATGATTTTAGTCAGATGGATGGTGGGCAAATTCATATTCATAAGGATATGATTAGCTTTTCTAGCGCAACACCAACACCGGATCTATTCCCTGTAGAGGATTTTAAAAGTGTTCTCATTGAAATACTAGATAGAGATGCAGGTAGTGCCTTCGGATATCAGGAGAGTCAAGGATATTACCCATTGAGGGAATCCCTTGTTAGTTATCTCAAGCAATCTGGAATCACTACCCATGTTAATCACGTCCAGATCATTACTGGCGCCCAACAGGGAATTGATGTAATTTCCAAAGCTTTTGTTAGGCATGGAGATGCAGTTATTGTTGAACATCCTACCTATACTGGGGCAATAGCCACTTTTAAATCAAGGGGAGCAAAAATCATTGAGGTGCCAATTTTTCCTGATGGGATGGACATGGATGACCTAGAAGAAAAAATTCAAACTTATCACCCGAAGCTTATTTACACAATGCCAAATTTTCAAAATCCTACTGGTTATTCTTATAGCACACAGAAGAAAAAGCAACTACTTGAGCTTTCATATAAGTATAATGTCGTCATCGTTGAGGACGATTATTTAAGCGATTTAAACTTTAATGGCTACGATACGACAACGCTAAAAAGCATGGATTATAAAGATGAAACCATCTACATAAAAAGTTTTTCGAAGGTTTTTATGCCTGGTCTAAGATTGGGTTTCCTCGTTATTCCTTCAAAGTTTCATCCTCAGATTTTGGCAGCAAAGCATGCTTCGGATATCTCAACCTCTGGTCTTAATCAAAGGGCTTTTGATCTTTATTTGAGAAAGGGAATCTGGAAGAATCATATACAATTTATGAAAAGGGTTTATGAAGAAAGGTTTGAAATCATGGCCAATTGTCTATCGGAGCATATCATTCCTCAGGGTGTAAGTTGTACTATCCCAAAAGGCGGGTTGAATTTTTGGCTTTGTTTACCGGATGGGTACTCATCTAATGAACTGTATAGTAAATGTGAGCAACATAGTGTGCTGATCTTACCAGGTTCCATCTTTACCACGAGTCAAATTGAAAGTTCGTGCTTCCGATTAAGCATTGCAGCGGCGTATCCTAATGAAATTAGATTAGGAATAAAGAAGATATCAGACATTGTAGAGCGAATGATAGGCACAAAGGCATCCTCTAATATTCATCCTTATTTTCCGATATTATAAGTATTCCAGGTATATTCAAGGTTTTTATCTAATAGAAATATACCACCATGAATAAATAAGGAGGCCGAAGGGATGAAGATTGGTATACCAAGAGAAATGGCGAACAGTGAATATAGAGTAGGGATGACTCACCTTGGTGTGAGACAATTGGTTGATGCGGGACATGAGGTATTTGTTTGCGCAGGTGCTGGCGGCTATAGTGGTATAGATGATCAGTTATATAAAGATGCTGGGGCAACAATCCTTGAAGATTCGGCCCAAGTCTATTTAAATAGTGATTTGATTGTTAAAGTAAAGCCGCCTATCGTAGACGAATTTAACTGGATTCGAGAGAAACAAATCATATTTTCATATATTTTACCGGAAAGACATAGAGAGCTATGTTATCATTTTATACAGAAAGAAATCACTGCCTTTGGTTACGAATCCGTGGTGGATCAGCGAGGTGGGAAACCTCTTTTAGCGCCGATGAGTGAAATAGCTGGTAAGATGGCGATGCTGATTGGCAGTAATTTTTTACAAACAGTCCATGGTGGAAAAGGGTTAATGCTAGGATGCATGTCAGGCATTGCACCGGTGAACGTAGTGATTCTTGGTGCTGGTTCTGCTGCTCAAGGGGCAGCCTTTGTAGCAACTGGATTGGGATGTAATGTGACTATTTTGAATCGAGGTATCGAGCGACTTAAAGAACTCGAACAAAAACTAGGCCGTAGAGCCATTTGCTTAACTCTGTTACAAGAAAATATGCTGAGATCCTTACGAACAGCGGACTTGTTGATCAATACTATTGATCAGCTGGGCGAAAAAGATACCCATTTAATCTCGAGGGAAATGTTAAGGGATATGAGGAAGGGGAGTGTGGTTGTCGATGTTGCCTGCGATAGAAACGGAACGATAGAAACCTCCAGACCTACTACTCATAAAGACCCAACCTATGTGATAGAGGATATTATCCATTGTGCAATTCCGAATTTACCAGGGGTTGTACCGCAGACATCCACTATTGCGTTGACGGAAGCTACCCAGCCATATATTTTAAAACTAGCAAATCAAGGCTATAAAAAGAGTGTCCTAAATGATATAGGATTAAGAAAAGGTCTTTGTTTTTATGAGGGATGGCTATTACACCAAAAGGCAGCAGAAAATTTTGGATTAGATTATAATTCATATGAAAACTGCTTTGCACCAAAGAGAGAGTCTCAAAAATAAGCAGCGTCAATAATTCAGCTAGAATATGGTATGCCGGTGAATGTTGGAAAGAAAGCTAATGTGTGGTTAAGCATTAGCTTTTTTAATGTCCAGTTTCTTAATTTTTTCATCTTGCTGAGAGGAGACTTTCATGGAGCATTTTCCTTCAAATATCGCCTTTTCTTCCACGACAAAGCTTTTTACATGAATGTCACCATAAAGTTTACCAGTACAAGTAATCTTTAACTGTCCAAGGGCTGTTACGTTGCCATCAATCGTACCTGCGTTAAAAATATCATTGGCTGTAATATTGCCAGAAACTTTACCCTGCTCTCCGATAAAAACATTGCCCTTCGCGAGGATATCGCCTTGAAAGAGCCCGTCTATACGTATGGTTCCATCAGCCGTGAGTTTACCTTCAAAATTTGAATTGACTCCAATTAATGTATCAAATCTTTCATTCTGTGAAACTAAAGAATCATTTTTTTTGAACATATACCCAATCTCCTTTATTATCGAATTAAAACATTTTCTGGATTAATTTGCTCACCCTTAGAGTGGATTTCGAAATGAACGTGAGGTCCGGTACTCTTACCCGTGCTACCCATCTTTGCAATCAGGTCACCCTTCTTAATTTTCTGACCTGCTTCTACTAAATTTTCGTTGTTATGGGCATACACACTACGGAATCCATTGCCGTGAGAGATGATAATAGTTTTTCCATAGCCTGCATTCCAACCAGAAAAAGTTACAATGCCAGTTCCTGCTGCATAAATAGGTGTACCCTTATCATTTGCAATATCGATACCTTGATGAAATTGTCGTCTGCCTGTGAATGGAGAAGTGCGATAACCAAATTTTGAAGTGACTTTGCCTTTTGCAGGGACTAAGTCAGGACGCGCATCCAATACCTTTAATTGATCACCTACATCGACAATCAAATCAGATAAATTTTCTATTTTACTATCCATTTCTGAAGCTAAAACACCCAAATGAACATCTGATTCATCAAAGATTAATTCATCTGCATCGGTACTATTAGTACTTCGATCAAATGATCGAGAAGCAGGCTTCGATGCAGGTGTACTTAAGGGTGTTTTTAAACCTACCATCGAGCGAACTTTTTGTTCTAATTCACTCAGTGCATTCAATTTTTCATTGATGGTACTTGTACGATTTTTAAGATCAAAAATTTCATGGGCTTGCTGATCACTGAGTTGTTGTAAATGAACGACATTGTTAAGGCTATCATGAAGGGCATGGTTTATGTTTGCTAAGGAAATGACAAGTAGAACTAGTGAGATGCAAAGGGTGGTAGAAACTCCTAATATAGTATATAGTAACACTTTATTAAATTTAAACTGCCGTGTGCCCTTGCCAGAATGGGGAATAAGAATAAATGTAAAATACTCTTCGCTGAGTTGTTTTAATTTTCGTATGAAGTCCATGGATCAGATACCCCCAAAAGATAATCCTATAATTATTCTACATTTTTAACAAAAATCCTTTTATTTTGGAAAAGTTATTCATTTGAGGAAAATTGTTACGAAAAATCGAGTTTGGCAGGAATATCAACTGAATATAAAGAATTATACTTTAAATTATACTTTAACAGTTAAAATATAGAAAATGCTCTGTGTAAGCACTGTTATTATATTTATTATGAAGCGTAGAGTATTGAATCCTAAAAAAAAGTAAGCCGTGGCTTACTTAGTGTTGAATAATGCTTTCTTTAAGATTTCAGGTAATGTTAGATCATCTGCTTTCAATTCACCATCAACAAGGTTAAACTTAAAGAAATTGAGAATGATGACATTCCCACTGCATTGGACAGTTTCAAATGGAGAGGGAACCACAATGATATCTAGGGAGTCAATGTCATGAATAGGTTTCAAATCTTCGAAGGAATGAAGAATATCATTAATCCTAAGGGATTTAAATGCAGCAATTTTTTCATTCAGAGTATCAATATACTCTAAGATCATAAGATTTCTGCTATAAAACCTGTTTTCTACTTTATTACCTGTAAAAGGCTCTTTGTTAGATAGTGCACTTAAACATCTTCGAACGGATTCCTGAGTGAACTCTTCATTGTATGTAGCCAGAAATGGTTCAAGGGTTGCGATATCCAAAATAAATTTTTCTGTTAGCTTTTCTCTTGATGCAATGGATGTCCAGAAAAAGTTAAGGGCTTCAAGAGCATTTAAGTTTAAGGTGCAGTGATGGATCATATATTTACCTCCTAGCAAAATAGTTATATAATATTAATTAAAAATGACAAGCAAACAATCATGTCAATCCTTATTTAGTATACCACAACATGTTCGATTATACAGTTTAAGTTTTTTTGAAAATTAGTTTAGGGAGGTACCAATGGGAACAGATAAATATCCAGAAAATATTGTAGAAATTGAGCGATTACTCAGGTGGGTATGTACATCCATAAAGAGAAAAGGCAGAGAAATACTTTCCAACTTCGAGATAACGCCACCACAGTTTGATGCTTTATTGCAATTAATAAAAAATGGTGACTTAACCATCAGTGAGCTAAGTAATAGGATGTTTTTAGCTTGCAGCACAATAACTGATTTAATAGATCGTATGGAGAAAAATGGTCTTGTAGAACGAGTTAGAGATACAAAGGACCGAAGAGTGGTTCGGATAAGAGTATTGGATAAAGGAAATAGTCTAATAGATGAAGTGTTAGATACAAGAAGAATGTATCTGAACACGGTACTCTCTGATGTAACACCCGATCGCGAAAGACACCTAATATTGGCACTAAAACTAATTCATGAAAGAACTGCAGCAGAGTGTGATTGGATTAAAGAATAATCAGATTAGCGAGGGTGTGAAGCAATGGAATTAATTAACGGAAGATATAAAATTCTAAATCATATAGATAAAGATTCGTATTCAGACTCTTATATTGCAGTAGATTTGTATAGTGATAATCATAAAGTTGTGATAAAACTTTTTAGTCCAGAATTTTCTAAAAGCAGCTTAATTCAACGTTATATTGATGAATTCATTGTATTCACCTCGTTCTCTCATGAACATATTCTTCACGATAAGTCATTTGGTATTGTGCAATCCATCGATAATCGAGCAATACGAATGCCACAATTTTTTTATACGAGGGAACACATCTCATATGCACCAATAAAATATACTGAGCTATCTTCAAATGAGGTAGCGGATGTTTTTATAAAGGTTTGTAGTGCTATTCATTACTTGCATTATAGAGGGATTTTCTACAAATATTTAAATTTCGACAACATCGTGATATACAAGGAAGAAAAACAAGTCAAGGTTAAGTTAAAGGACCTTGCATTTATGAAGCAGATCGAATTTGAAAAAGGAAAAATATCGGAAGACAATCAACAGTTTATAGCACCAGAAATTCAACTTGGATTTGAAAGTGATTTTAGAGGCGATATTTATTCACTAGGAATGGTTCTTTTTTATATGTATTATGGCATTTCTTTTAGAAATAGCGAATTTAAGAATTTATTCCAACAAACCATGATCCATAGAAATGAAGCTATAGATAGAATCATTAATCAGATGGTTACCCATGACATGGATGAGAGAGTTAAGGATGTTGGACAAGTGTTTAACCAAGTAAAAGAAGTATTATTATATCAGGCTGGTACCATCTATACAAAAGAGAATTATGGAAAGTTAAACTTTAATACAAAATTAGTTAATCGAGAGAACGAGATAGAAGTCATACAGAAAGCCTTTGATGATTTGACAAAAGAGGCCGGAGCAAAGGTATTGTTGATCAAGGGCGAAGCTGGGATTGGAAAGAGTCGTCTCGTTAAGGAAAGCTTATTCCGTTTTCGTATGTCAAGTGTTCCTACCTTTTTTTCTGCATATGATGAACCTAACACAATTCAATATAAGGCTATCAAGGAAATTCTTAGACAAATACTTAAGAATACAGATTATGATCTTATAAAAAAATATGGGTCCGAACTAGTGAAACTGGTGCCTACTATAGGAAATAAGTGGGAGATCATGCCTTCCCCAATACTTACAGAGGAAAAAGAAAGTCTTAGGTTATATGATCGAATATTACATTTTTTCTGTGATTTATTTGCACATCAGGCAGGTGTTCTGATTATTGAAAACATTCATTTTGCTGATAAAGGCACACTAGAATTTATTCGTTTTTTGATGAAAAGTGGAAGCAAACTCCCCATACTGTTAATATTAACCTATAGAACAGATAGACACGAAGAGATCTTGAAATACTTGAATGAAGAGAATAAACAAAACAATCTTCGGCAAATACAAATGAGCAAATTCAATTTAGAGGAAACTGCAACTTTAATACAAAGTGTATTAGGAATGTCTTGGAAGCCTTTGAAGCTTGCCGCAAGAATTATAAAACTTACGGATGGCAACCCAAGATATATAGAAGAAATTATAAAGAACTTATACATTGAAGGAACCCTTGGCATAAATGAGGATAATAAGTGGATGATCAAAGGGGACGGCATCGGAATTGAAAATGTCCAGCTACCTGCCAATATTGACGAGGCTCTGAATAATCAAATTAGTCATTTGGATAAGACTTCCTTAGATTTGTTAAAAGTAGTTTCAATATTTAATACGCCTATTTCTATTGATGTCATTAGTAGGCTGTGTGGATTAAATACGGATCTATTTGAGGGCTTGTTGCACCATTTAGGGGAGATGAAAATCTTAGATCAAAATTTAGAAGACTGGGGCTATACCTATGATTATGACAATCATCAGCTAAAGCAGCACATTTATCAGAGAATGGATTGGGAAGAAAAGCAATTACTACATCAAAGAGCTGCGGAAATGTTAGAAATAGCTTATATGAATGAAGGGAGAGAAAATAAAGATGAACTTGTTCATCATCTAACGAAATGCGGTAGCTTCCATAAAGCGATTGATTATTGTATGGAGTCGGCAAGAAAGATGTTTTCATTAAATCTTTACATGCAATCCTTAGAATTTATTCAAAAGGTGATGGAACTCTTTAGTAAATGCAAGGAAGACAGTAGGAAAATTGAAGCTTTACTAATGATGGGTGAAATCTATTTTAATATTGGAGAGACCGATCAATCACTTACTTGCAATATTGATGCCATCAGAAGTGCAGAGCATTCCGAGTTGTACGTGCAGTCCATAGTGGGAAAGAATAGGTTATCCAGTATATATATTGGAAAGAAAGATCTAACTACCGCCAAAGCGATGATTCGTGAAACATTAGACCTTGCAAGTAAGATTGATTTTGCTGAAGGGTATCTTGAGGCTGGCTACTTATTGAGCAGATTGTATATTGATCAAGAAGATATACCTAGCGCTGAGTCAGTTACAAATGAGTTTTTGAAGAAAAGCATATTCTATGGAAACCAACGCTACCTTGGATACTTTCTTAATCAAAAGGGAAGGATTTATAATTATTTAGGTCAATATGATGATGCGATGATGGCATTTATCAAAAGCATGGAGTATTTCGAAAGATCAAAGAACGAAGCAGATATGATTAAACCGATCAATAATATAGGTGTATTGCTCATAGAATCAGTTCAAAGTACAACATTGGGAAGAAAATACTATGAAAGAGCGCTGAAATTAGCAGAAAAACAAAATTTGATAGTTGGTACGTCTACATACTATCTAAATATTGGTGAAACCTATCTATTGGAAGATATGTATCAAAAGGCTATAGAATATTTAAATAAGGCCATTATAATCGACGAAATGACAGGGGAACGATCGAATTTAGCATGGGCGTATGTATATCTATGTAAAATCTACATGAGTCTCAATGAATATATAAAAGCCTATAATTATCTTAAAAAGCTTGAAAACGAAATTACGAATGATTCGGAAACAAGTAGAATTTTCTACCTATACTATCTATTGAAAGTGAATTATTATCTGCTTGTTGGGCGTTCTGATATTTGTAGTGAGTACATACAACATATGGAATTAACTATGATGAACGGGGATTTAGCAAATCAATTTGAACTTAAAGGATTGAAAGTCCTTTTGCAAATTGAAAATCATAAAGATACAACGGGACAGGAAATTATTCAATTGGTCCAAAGCTATAGTAGCTATGGTTGCCATAAGGAAAAAAGGATGCTTCTGTTAGATGGGGCAATGTTCTTCGTAGAAAATGGAAATGTGGATGGAGCAAAAGTACTGTTTGCCTACGATCAGTCATTCATTCATGAATTTGATAGTTTTATATTGCAATACAAAAGGGCGTTTATTAACATCTTCTTTTGTGAGAATAAAATCCAGTTATTTGAAGGTATGCTAAAAGAAATAAGCGGTTCGGGTTTGCTTGATTTTGAATGGAGAATTCTAAGAAACCTAGGGGAACTCTATTTTACTAGCGGGGATTATTATAAAGCAATAAATTCTTTTATTGCTTCTTTAGACATACTAAGAAGATTAACAAGCAAGCTGCCAAAAGAACTTCAGCTGTCCTATATTAATCATGATTCGAATAAGAGAAGCCTAAAGTATAAAACCGAGGTTCTTAAACATTTTATTATGGGGGATGCTGAAGTGGATCCCGTAGATTTAATCCATGAAGATCTGGCTAGCATTAATGATTTAAGTGATTACTTTGACTTTGCACATTTACAATCATTGTTTCATAATCAAAAGTTTTTAATGTCTGCTTTAAAAGAGTATGAAAATCTTCTGCCTTTTAAAGTCAACAACTTAAGAGATCTTATTGGTTTGTTATCTTCAGATCAAAGGAAGAATATTGAATTTGTTTTAAAGTATTGTGTTCAAGTAACATTAGCTACCCGAGGATTTATTATACTTACGGATGAGTATGGATCAGCTAATGAAATCATTAAACTACATAATTATCATAAGCTACCTAGTCTAGACTATATTATTGAGAGAGTCAATCATAAACAGGATGGTATTCTAATTAAGAGAACCTTAGGACTTGGACAGGATGATGAATATGGATATTTACCTGATGATGCCAAGGCTATTATTTGTATTCCTATTATTGCTAGACATAAAGAAAAAATTTCCCCTCTCCGTGAGAAAAGAAAAAGCTGGAATGTGACTGAAAAGGAAAATATTCTTGGTTACTTTTATCTTGATACTGACAAAGTGTTTAATAATTTTGATTGGAGTGCATACAAGACCTGTTATTCTCTGAGTAATCTCCTATATGTACTTATGGAAAATTATCATTTGAAAATCACAGCGTCTATCGATCGTCTTACAAATGTGTTTATTAGAAAATTTATTGAAAAAACATTTAATAGTCAATTGATAAAAGCCGAAACAGATAATAGTGAGTTTGCTGTAATTATGTGTGATATTGATAGGTTTAAATCTGTAAATGACCGCTTTGGGCATCAAAAAGGAGATGAAGTTCTTCGCTGTGTAGCAGAGATATTAAAGAGCAACTTACGAGAAAGTGACATTGTGGGAAGATATGGAGGAGAGGAATTCATTGCACTTCTACCAAATACAGACCATGCAAATGCACTTACTGTTAGTGAGAAGCTTAGAAAAGCAGTTGAAGATGCTACCCTTCTAGGTAATGAGCAGCCAGTTACTATAAGCTTTGGAATATCAGTATATCCAGAGCATGGTAGCACTCAAGAAGAACTAATTGAAAAGGCTGATCAAGCTTTGTACAAAGCGAAGGATGAGGGACGAAATAAATCCGTTATCTGGAATCTCCATATTGGCAATAATAGAAAGAGACTAGACAAACTTTCAGGTATTATTTCGGGAAATACAACCCAGGATCATCGTAATGTACAGGTTATGGTTGAGATGATGGAGTTGCTTAAAGAAAGAAAGTCAAGGGGAAATGTAATTTTTGAGATATTAGGTCGATTGATTGAGATCATGGAAGCAAAGCAAGGTGTTCTTGTAATAATGAATCAGGGTCAAATGTTACATGTTTATGGTAGAGAAAGATATAAAGAACATTGGGTGACTGATGCCGCCGTCAATGAAATGGCCATAAGACATATTTTAGAAAAGAAGGTAGGCGACTATTTCATTGATTGGGAAAATATTCATGAGGTTGATCCTTTTACAGGTACACCAGATTGGCAATCCCTCATCATATTACCCATCATTTATCAAAATGTAATTCATGGCATATTACAGTTAAGTGTACCTATTCGTGAAAAAGAATTTGACTTTAAAAATTTTAACTTTGTAAACTCAGTTACTGGTGTCATTGGTGCAGTGTTGCAAGGAACGGACAGTGAAGTAGATCAAGTAAATGGATTTAAATCTTAAGATTGTTGAGGTGATTTAAAATGAGTATAACTATTAAAGATGTTGCTCATCAAGCAGGCGTTTCAATTTCAACGGTATCTAGGGTAATTAACAATTCTAAACCTGTTAGTAATGACATAAGGCAACGTGTGTTGGAGATTATTGAGGAAACGGGTTATACACCTAATCCAGTGGCCAGAAGTCTGGTCATGAAAAAAAGTCAGCTGATTGGTGTAATTGTACCGGATATATCAAATTTTTTTATCGGGGAAATTCTGAATGGTATTGAGGAAATCGGTAAAATGTATACTTATGATATTCTGCTTTGTAATACCTATGGGGATTTAGATCAAGAGTTAAGATATTTAAAACTTCTAAAGGGAAAACAAGTAGAAGGTATTGTGCTGATGACCTGGGATCTTCAAGATAAGATAATTGATTATCTTGCAGATTTTGAAGTGCCCGTTGTACTCATTAATCGAAATACAAGTAGGTTAGATATACCGTCGGTCTCTATCGATAATTTTCAAGCATCCTATGATATGACAAAATATTTCATAGAGAATGGCCATAAAGAAATTGGATTAATCCGAAATAGTCAAGACAGTAATGCATTTTGCATGGATCAATACAGTGGATATAAAAAGGCACTGGAAGAAAACGGCATAGAGATCAATGAAAGCCTAATACAGTTTGGAAATTTCAAATTAGAAAGGGCATATGAGATTGTAAAAGAGTGGATTCTTGCTGATATACTGCCTACTGCTATTTTTGCTACCAGTGACATGATGGCTATAGGCGCAATGAACTGTCTTTTAGACCATGGATTTCAAGTACCAAATGATGTGTCTGTAACCGGATTTCATGATACAAAGCTGGCTTCTTTTTATAGGCCTACCCTTTCAACGATAAGACAGCCATTATATGATATGGGTGCGGTTGCGATAAGAATGATCATTAAAAAGATCGAAAAAATGGAGATCCATCAAAAGGCTGTAATATTACCTCATGAGTTGATTGTAAGAAAGAGTAGTGGACCTGCATTTCTATAGAGACCTAGCGATCTTTAGAATGTAGAAGTTGAATGTGATATATTATCGTATAAATTCCTTCTCCTGTACAAATAATAGAAGTGTAAAGGTGTACATTAGGAGGTGCTTGGAAAAATGAAAAATGTAGCAGTTGAAAAGTCTTTGGGGAATGTAAGAAATTATTTGCAAGAGCAGGGTTTTACAGTCACTGATTTAGAACCAAATAACAAAAATTTTCAAAACTGCGATGCAATCGTTGTGTCAGGTCAAGATAGCAACTTCCTTGGTATGGAGGATGCCGTAACAAAGGCCCCAGTTATCAATGCTGAAGGAATGACAGTTGAGGATATATATAGACAAATAAAAACCAGACTAAGCTAAAAAAACCTCCATAGGAGGTTTTTTTGTACGCTACAGACATATCATAATAATAAACTTTGTAACGTATTTTAATATCTGATACAATTGTGCTATTGAAAATATGAGAGTGAGTGAATTCGATGAACAGACAAGCATTTTTACCAATAGATAAAGAAGATATGAGTTTACGGGAGTGGACTCAGCTTGATTTTATAATCATATCGGGTGATGCCTATGTTGACCATCCTAGCTTTGGTACTGCCGTAATTGCCAGAGTGCTAGAAGATGCAGGGTACAAGGTGGGGATTCTCCCTCAACCGGATTGGCGGAATGTAACGGATTTTAAAAAGTTAGGGAAGCCTAGGTTAGCATTCCTTATTACTTCAGGAAATATTGATTCAATGGTAAATCATTATACTGTAAGCAAGCGAAGGCGAGACAAAGATTACTATTCGCCAGGTGGAAAGATGGGATTGAGACCGGATCGTGCAACAATAGTTTATTGTAATGTGGTAAAACAAGCGTATAAGAAGGTTCCTATTATTATCGGAGGTATAGAGGCAAGCCTAAGAAGATTCGCCCACTATGATTACTGGAATGATAAAGTACGTAGATCCATACTATTTGATAGTGAAGCTGATCTACTGGTTTTTGGCATGGGCGAACGGCAAATTATCGAAATTGCAGATTATCTTAACGGCGGGTTTGACATACAATATATGCATCATATTCCAGGGACATCCTATAAGACTCACACCTTGGAAAATATTTACGATTATATTGAAATTCCATCCTTTGAAGATGTATCTGAGAACAAAATAGCTTATGCAAAGGCATTTAAGGTGCAATATGAAGAGCAAGATGCTTTTCGTGGGAAAGTGATGATACAAAAGCATGGGGAAGAATTTATTGTCCAAAATCCTCCAGCCATGCCCCTATCACGGGTGGAACTTGATCGGATTTATAATTTACCCTATGCTCGAGATTATCACCCTATTTATGAAAAGGATGGTGGTATACCTGCAATAGAAGAAGTAAAGTACAGCATTATAAGTTCTAGAGGATGTTTTGGAAGTTGTTCATTCTGTGCGTTAACCTTCCATCAGGGAAGAACAATTCAAAGCCGGAGCCATGAATCTATTATTGATGAGGCGAAGAGAATCACAGCAGATAAACATTTCAAGGGATATATACACGACGTGGGAGGACCAACCGCAAATTTTAGGCAGATCGCATGTGAAAAACAGCTTAAAGAAGGGACTTGCAAAAACAAACAATGCTTGTTCCCCAACCCCTGCAAGAATCTTAATGTAGATCATGATGAATATCTTCAACTGCTTCGGAAGTTGAGAAAGATAGAAGGGGTCAAGAAGGTATTTGTGCGATCAGGGCTTAGATATGATTATATTGTCGCAGATAAAGATGATAGTTTTTTAAAAGAATTATGCGAGCACCATGTGAGTGGGCAGCTCAAGGTTGCACCAGAGCATATATCCCCTAAAGTATTGGACTTAATGGGGAAACCAAGAAGAGCTGTGTATGATAAATTTGTGGATAAATATTATAAGGTTAACGAGAAGCTTGGAAAAAATCAATTTCTGGTACCTTATTTAATGTCTAGTCATCCAGGAAGTGACCTACATGCAGCAATAGAGATGGCAGAGTATCTGAGAGATACAAAATACAATCCAGAGCAAGTGCAAGATTTTTACCCTACCCCTGGGACTTTATCAACATGCATGTATTATACTGGTGTTGATCCGAGAAATATGAAGCCAGTCTACGTACCTAAGGATCGCATGGAGAAGGCAATGCAAAGGGCATTACTGCAATACCGAAATCCTAAAAATTATAGTTTAGTTAGAGATGCATTGTTGCAAGCAGGCAGAGAAGATTTAATAGGACATGGACCAAAGGCCTTAATTAGACCTAAGGATGGAGAGCGAGGCAAGGAATATAAAGGAAAGAGCCCTAGAACCCGTGAAACAAAGGGACCTCGAGTAGAGAAAAAAGACATTAAAAAGACCACCCTAACGAAACACAAGAGAAATAAACGATCGAAATAAAGAAGGATAATTCCTTCTTTATTTCGATTTACGAGGATATGAGTAATGTAGTGCTTTATCTAGGTAAATCTATAAATTACTAAAATATTTTGAAGGGTTAAAATTTTTTTGTAAATTAAGGAGGAAAAATCCAAAATAAAAAGAATAGTAATTGTATAATATAAACATATTGATATAAAAAAGGAGAGTTGCAGCATGAACAGAATTCTTATAGATGGTAATAGTTTAAGTATCGAAGACGTCATTAAGGTGGCGAGAAGTGGATATGAAATTGACATAACAGACGAGGCTGCTGAAAAAGTAAATAAATCAAGGGCTGTAGTCGATGATTTCATAGAAAAGGGTAAAGTGGTTTATGGTATTACGACTGGATTTGGCAAGTTTAGTGATGTAGTAATTACAGGAGATGAAACGAGAGATTTGCAAAGAAATCTCATTATAAGTCATGCCTGTGGTGTAGGAAATCCTTTCCCTGAGGATGTTGTTAGAGCGATTTTGCTTTTAAGAGCAAATGCCCTAGCAAAAGGATTCTCAGGCATACGTTTAAGCACCCTTAAAACACTCATTGAAATGCTGAACAAAGGGGTACATCCAGTCATTCCGGAAAAAGGCTCACTAGGCGCTAGTGGAGATTTAGCACCTTTATCCCATATGGTTTTGGTCATGCTAGGGGAAGGTGAAGCTTTTTATAAAGGAAAAAGGTTGTCAGGCAGAGAGGCGATGGAAGAGGCAGGCATAGAGCCTATTCACTTGACTGCTAAAGAGGGATTGGCCTTAATCAACGGGACCCAAGTGATGACAGCAGTTGGCACCCTTACTGTCTATGATACGGTGAAACTGATAAAGTTAGCAGATATTAGTGCGGCGCTGACACTGGAAGCATTAAATGGAATAACGGATGCATTTGACCCTCGTGTACATGAGGTAAGACCACATCCTGGACAGAAAGCAACGGCAGAAAACCTTCTGATTTTAACCCAAGGAAGCAAAGCAACCACAAAGCAGGGGGAGATACGGGTTCAAGATGCCTACACACTGAGATGTATACCACAGATTCACGGCGCTAGTAGAGATGCGGTGGACTATGTGGTGAATAAAATAAATATTGAAATCAATGCGGCGACAGATAATCCTCTTATTTTTGCTGATGATCAAACTGTTATTTCTGGGGGGAACTTTCATGGTCAACCTATGGCATTAGCCTTTGATTTCCTAGGTATTGCTGTCGCTGAATTGGCCAATGTTTCTGAAAGAAGAATAGAGCGATTGGTAAATCCGCAGTTAAGTGGATTGCCAGCTTTTTTAACGGAAAAAGGGGGATTACACTCTGGATTTATGATTGCCCAATATTCTGCGGCGTCTTTAGTTTCTGAGAATAAGGTTCTTGCACACCCAGCCAGTGTAGATTCGATTCCATCATCTGCGAATCAAGAAGATCATGTGAGCATGGGGACTATCGCTGCAAGAAAAGCAAAGGAAATTCTTTTCAATGCTACAAATGTATTGGCAATTGAACTTATGGCTGCCGCTCAAGCCATTGATTTTAAAGATCCTGAAGCGTTAGGAATAGGGACAAAGGTTGCATATAGAACGATTAGAGAGCAAGTAACAACACTTCACGAGGATCGAATTATGTATTTAGATATCAACAAATGTGCGGATTTGGTTCAAGGACATCAGATCGTTGATGCAGTAGAGAATGCAGTAGAAAGATTATTGTAATACTAAAAAGACACACACCGTGTGTCTTTTTAGTATTATTCAGAGGCAAGGTAGTTGTTAAAATCAGAGAATATCATCATCAACATTTGACGAAAAGGTATTTTTTATATATAATTTAAAGTTAGAATAGATCATAATGAGGAGTGTAGGCAATGGTTGGACAGGAGAAACTGGATAGAATTAATTATTTATCAAAAAAATCAAAAAAAGAAGGGCTTACCGAGGCTGAGGTGCTGGAACAAAAGGAACTGAGAGAAGAATACCTAAAAGTTTTTCGTGAAAATTTTAAAAAACAGTTAGATAATATTGAAATTGTAGATTAGGTTCTACGTGAATGGCAGGAGGGGGATAAATAGAAATTTATTCTTCTTTTTTTGTAACTTGAAGAGGAAATATATATAAGATATAGAATATATATATAAAAGTTTGACAAAAAACTACAAGAATATACATATATTAGTTGAGGAGGAAGGGATATGGCTGAGAGGCAATACGTTATATTTAAATTAAGTAGTGAAGAATATGGTGTGGATATCATGAATGTAAAGGAAATCAGTGAATACAAGCAGAGTGTCAAAATACCTAATACACCAAAATTTGTTGATGGAATCATAAACTTAAGGGGTGATATCACGCCCATTATCAACCTGAAGAAGAGATTCAACTTAGATGAATCATCTATTGACTCTGACACGAGAATCATTGTAATTAATATTAAAAGTAG
The DNA here is from genome assembly GCA_937948705.1 of uncultured Anaerosolibacter sp. Next base: position 23,225 of record CALECF010000001.1, read on the forward strand.
ACAAGTGGGATTTGTTGTAGATGAAGCTTCCCAGGTTATCAGGTTAAGTGAAGAGGATATTGAGCCAGCGCCAGAGTTGGTCGCAGGTGTAGATAAAAAATATATTACGGGCGTAGGCAAGCTTAAAGATCGAATTGTATTGCTTTTAAATTTAGAAGAAGTACTTTCAGAGGATGAAAAAGAAAGAATCCAAGATATTCAATAAAACATAGTGATTAGATGGAAGAAATCGTCTTCATTAAGGTAAACTTGTTGTAAAAAACAAAAATAATGAAGTTTATGTAGAGAGAAAAAGGTATCTGACAACAGTAATAGCCAAATTTCATACCATTCATGGTGTATAATCAAATACACGATACAATATCTAGGGGGATGGGATATGAAAAAGGCATTGTTGTTGTTTTTAGCAGTTATCGTTCTAAGCTTACATGTCCACTCAATCTTTGCAAATGGACAAACAGAGCAAGTCAGTCCTAGTGACTTTCAAAATGAAAAACAGATTATTCAACACCTGTTTCAAGAAAGAGCAAATTTATGGAACAGTCTTTATGAAACGCCACAGGAGATCGAAACCTATGGAGTAGAACTCAAGAGGATTACAACCGAACCCTTATATACCTTTGATTTAGAATCATTTCGGGAAGCTATTGAATATCCTCATGATCTTGAAAAGGTCATCGATGTGAAAGTACTACATATCAATAGTGTTGAGTATGGAAACTCCGATCTCAAAGTGGATGCTAGGGTTTTATGGAGAATGCAAGGATTAGGCTCCAATTATGAACAGGAAATAAAATATGCCATAACCCTTAAAAAGGAAAACAATGTTTGGAAGTTAAGCGATTATATGATAAGCCAATAAGACTGTCCGTTGACAGTCTTATTTCATATAAAGAAATTGCAAATAACTAGATACAAAGTACTATTTTTATAGCTGGGTAATGGCTTAGAGAAGGATAATGATATGGATATGAAGAATTAGAAGTGATAGCATGTATATGTAATGATTGATGGGGTGCAGATATGAATAATAGGTTTCAAATGGATATTAAAAAAATGAATGAAATTGTTAAGAACACAATTGATGCAATAGAGAAAGGGAAAAACGAGATATTTGAAATTGCAGAAAGGGCTAGAATCGAATGTAAGAATCTAGAACTACTGGTAGAAGAAATAAAAAGAAAAACGGCAGTTGTTATTCAAGAAGTAGATCGATTAGAGCTGCATGAAAAAGAAAGTCGAAAAAAATTAGTTAGTGTAAGCAAGAACTTCTCATTATATAGTGAACCCGATATAAAGGAAGCCTATGAAAATGCAAAGAATCTCCAGATAGGGATCACTTTGAAAAGACAAGAAGAAAAAGAACTAATTAGGCAACGAACGGATATGGAAAAAAGATTAAAGAGTTCCTATGAAGTGGTTAAGAAGGCCGAAAATCTTGTGTCCCAAGTGGGCGTTGTTATGGGATACCTTAGTGGGAACTTGCAAGACGTAGTGGGCCATCTAGAGGACATACAGCAACGCCAGATTATTGGTATTAAGGTACTGAAAGCCCAAGAAGAGGAACGACAAAGAATTGCGAGGGATATCCATGACGGACCAGCGCAACTGATGGCAAACTTGGTCATTAAGGCAGAGATATGCGAAAAGCTTATTGATAGAGATGTAGATAAGGCAAAGTTTGAATTGAATCAGTTGAAGAGTGTTGGTCGAGAGTGTTTAAGAGACGTAAGAAAAATCATATATGACCTTCGGCCTATGTCTTTGGATGACCTTGGACTAGTCCCTACGATTCAACGATTTATTTTGAATTTTGAAGAAGAGACACATATAAATGTGAGTTTTTCCGTGATTGCTAAGCGGGAAATTATAAATCCAACAGTACAATTATCTATGTTTCGTATCGTACAAGAAGCACTAAATAATGTTCGTAAGCATGCTCAGGCAACTACAGTGGTTATTAAGCTAGAAATAATAAATAAAATCATCAATCTACTTATTTTTGATGATGGTGTGGGATTTAATGTGGAGTTGAAAATGAAATCCTGCAAAGAAGAGAGTGGGTTTGGGTTACTTGCCATGAGAGAACGGGTCGAATTGCTTAAAGGCTGTATAGAAATAGATAGCAATTTAGGAACAGGCACTCGTATTAAAATTACTATTCCTGTAGGAGATGAGGAGGAAAGCTATGAATAATGCTAAAATTAAAGTATTGATAGCAGATGATCATTCGCTAATGAGACAAGGACTTAGGCAAATCTTAGAGTTAGAAGAGGATATTCAAGTTGTTGAGGTCGCTGTGGATGGAGAAGATGCAATTAAAAAAGCGCAGCAACTAAAACCCCATGTAGTCCTTATGGATATTAATATGCCTAAAATGAATGGGATTCAAGCGTTAAGGCGACTAAAGGATATGGGTCTAGATAGCAAGGTAATTATGCTTACAATTCATGAAGACAAAGAGTATCTTTTCGAGACTATCAATATAGGTGCATCGGGTTATGTATTAAAAGATGCGGAATCATCCAGTTTAATAAAGGCTATTCGTGATGTACATAGCGGTGAATCCTATATTCATCCTTCACTTGCAGCATCTTTGGTGAAAGAGTTTAATAAGAAAGGTAAGATGGATGAGGATGAATTCAAAAAAGAGAGATTGACAAGAAGAGAATATGAGGTACTAGGCCTAATTGCTGAAGGGAAGAATAATAAGGAAATCGCAGAAACTTTGTTTATCAGTGAAAAGACAGTAAAAAATCATGTGTCCAATATTTTTAAGAAAATCGATGTAAATGATCGTACCCAGGCCGCAATCTATGCATATAAACATAACATAAAAAAGATCTAGGAGCATTCCTAGATCTTTTTTATGTCAGAAAGCCAAACTACTATGAGGGTTTGTAAATGTTATAAGAAAGTAATCAGGGAGCTTTTAACCAGTAACAAATTCTCTTAAGAAATTTTACATCGACGAGAACAACTATGATAGAAACATGGATTTTTTATTTTGTGTCTTATTTTTAGGAGATAGTTAATATACATTAACCATAAACCTTGATTGAGGTGAGAAAATGGCGAATGGATCATTGTCATGTAAAGATATGAACACATACATAGAGGTATGCAGGAAGAAGAGAGCATGTTTGACTAATGAAGTAGAGGAGTTGTCGAATATATTAAATGGATTAACAAACTCATACAGAATATTGGTAGATGCAGCAGAAGAGTTTAATCATATCTCTTTTTCTAGTAAAGATGATGTGAATGATGCAGTGAACCGAGCAGACGATGTGGGAGAGTTAATCGATGAGGTCGTTGACACATTAAGATACAAGTTAAAAGAATATCTAAAGAATATTAAAAAGTCAGATCTGTGCAAAGAAGAATATATTGCCACTGACATAAAGGAGCAAAAGGTACACACTAACGATAATTATAAAATTTTTGGAGAAGAATATCATCATATGGACAATGGTGTACCAGAGGACTAAGCATGTATACATTGACATTCAAAGAAAGGACAGATAAGATATTTATATTATACATAAAAATTTTACATTATGAAGGAGAGGATTGATTTGCAGGAAATGTCCACCACAGAAGTACAACAGAAGAAGGTTACATATGAATTCAAGAATGCTTGGGATGGATTGACGATAGAGGATAGAAATAAGGTTTATCAGCTATGTGACCAATATAAAATATTTCTTGATCGAGGAAAGACTGAGCGGGAATGCATTGATGAAATTATAAGCATGGCACAACAGCAGGGTTTTGTAAATATAGAAGATATTATTCAGGGAAAGGTTGAAGCCAGCTCAGGAACTAAAATATATATAAACAATAAGGGGAAATCCGCAGCTCTTTTTGTTCTTGGAAAAGAAGCATTAGAAAAGGGAATGAATATCGTAGGTGCCCATGTAGATGTGCCAAGGTTAGATTTAAAGCCATTTCCCCTATATGAGGATGGAGGAATGGCATTGCTAAAAACCCATTACTATGGTGGGATTAAGAAATATCAGTGGGCGACAATTCCTTTAGCATTACACGGCGTCGTATTGAAAAAGGATGGGGAGAAAATACATATCACCATCGGTGAGAAAGACGATGATCCAGTGTTTTTCATAACAGATTTACTTCCACATTTAGCCAAGGATCAGGCAGAAAAAAAGTTAAATGAGGGAATTACTGGTGAAGGTCTTAATGTGTTGATTGGCAGCATTCCTTGTGATGATTTATCGGAGAAGGAAAGAGTAAAGCAGTACATTATGAAGCTAATTCATGAGAGCTATGGCATGGATGAAGATGATTTCCTTACAGCGGAAATAGAAGTTGTACCCGCTGGTCGAGCCAGAGATGTAGGATTTGATAGAAGTCTTGTGGGTGCATATGGCCACGATGATAGAGTATGCTCCTACACAGCCCTTAGGGCGATCCTAGAGATAGAAAATCCAAGTAGAACTGCAGTAGCGTTATTTGTAGATAAAGAGGAAGTTGGAAATATGGGAAATACAGGTATGGAATCGAGGTTTTTCGAAAATGCCGTTGCTGAACTGATTTCTATTCAGACGAAGGGGTATTCGGAACTATTGCTTAGGAGGGCCATGGCTAATTCTAAAGCTTTATCTGGAGACGTAGGGGCGGGCTTTGATCCGAATTTTCCCGATGTTTTAGATAAGAGAAATGCAGCTTTTATGGGCAAAGGGGTTATTCTGGTTAAGTATACTGGTGCTAGAGGAAAGTCAGAATCCAATGATGCCAATGCTGAGTTCTTAGCAGAAGTGAGAAAGGTTTTTGATGAGAATCAGGTGATATGGCAAATTGGTGAATTAGGAAAGGTTGACCAAGGAGGTGGAGGCACTATTGCTTATGTATTGGCGAACTATGGCGCAGAGGTCGTAGACTGTGGTGTTCCAGTATTAAGTATGCATGCTCCAATGGAGATTGTCAGCAAAGTAGATGTATACATGACGTTTAAAGCTTATAAGGCTTTCATGGAAGCATAAAAAATCGGGAGTTGACTCCCGATTTTTTATATGCAAATATTAAAATTATAGCGCCAAATAGATTAATGTATCCAAAATGAATGAATTCATGGTCTTAAGCATAATTTCATATAGGTAGTGAGTATGCTTAATTGGTGGAAGAACTATCAGTGGCTTTAATTTATAATCCATCGATCTGAAAAAGGTTTTTATTCTCTAAAACAAAATTCTTAAAGGTTTCTGCCAAAGGAGATAGTGATCTATACTTGTGAAATACGAAGTAAAAGTTCCGTTTGATATCTACGTCCTTAACCCTGATTGCTTTTAGGAGATTATGTTTTACTTCATCTACTACAGCAAGTTTTGAAAGAATAGATATACCAAGGCCTCTTCGAATACATTGCTTAATAGATTCAGTACTCTCTATATAGGCAATAATACTAAGGTCATCAATTGATTTGTTGTGCATGGTGAGGACCTGCTCAAATATTTTTCGCGTACCAGAACCTTCTTCTCTTAAAATGATCTTTTCATTTAATAGATCTTCAATGGTAATTTCGTTCATTGAATGATAATGATCTGAAGAAGGCACAATCACGAGCATGGTATCCTCCATGATCTCTAGGTAGTTTAGGTGTTTAATATCATCCTTTGCACCAACAATACCAAAATCAATTTCTCCATTCAATATACTGGTCACCACCTGCTTCGTATCGGAATGTAGGACGTTAAATCGAACATCAGGATAAAATTTGTGAAAGGAATTAAGGAGAATAGGAAGAATATATTGTTCAGGGATACTACTTGAAGCAATTTCTAAAGTGCCTTCTATTTTTCCTTTAAATTGTTCTAAAGAGAATAGCGTCTGCTCTTTCTTATTTAGAATATCCATGGCATGGGCAAATAATATGTCGCCGGCCTTTGTCAAAGTTATTCGTTTATTAGAGCGGTTGATTAAAATGGTGCCCAGTTCTTTTTCCAAATTTTGAATATGATTGCTTATTGTAGGCTGGGTCAAGAAAAGGAAGTCGGCAGCTTTTGAAAAGCTTTTTAATTTTGCAATGGTTACAAAGGTTTCTAACTGTCTAAAATCCATAATATCACTCCAACTTTTGTATGTAATAAGGTAATATTACCATTTTCGGAACGGATTATCAAATACTTCAGTATACAGACAAACCATAGAAAAAGTTTATGAAGTTGCGTTCATCATAAGAAAAGCGAATCAATACTCGATTTTCAAGATACATAAGCAAGAATAGCTGACAAACTGAGCTTGTAGCATAGAGGAGAGGAATGGTTCTATGGATATTCAGAGATTGAAGATGTTATTAAAGCAAGAAGAGGGAAGTAAATTAGATTTCAAGGAGACTTTGCTGCTAAACACTGAGTCTGAAAAGAAGGAATTAGCAAAAGATATTATGGCCATTGCCAACAGCATCGGTGGAAGGGGCCATATCGTGATTGGTGTTAAGGATAAAAGCAAAGAAATAGTGGGAATAGATCCTACTGAACTTAACGAAGAGAGAATCCAACAAATTATGAGTTATCGATGCGACCCACCCATTAATCTTAGGGTAGAGTACATCGAAATTGAGGATAAGTGTGTATGTGTCATCACAATATTTAAAAGCTATCAGAGACCCCATCAGATGCGGCAAACAGGAACCTTTTATATTAGGAGGGGCTCAACCACAGATTTTGCTAGAAGAGATGAGATAGCTAGGATGTTTCAAGAGGTAGGATTGATAAGTAATGAATTAATCCCTTTATACAATTTAGATACTACAGTACTTGATAGAGATTTAATTCATAATTATCTAAGTAAAATAAGCTTATATCCAAGTGCAGATATGGAAAAAAGTGTTTGGCACAATGTTGGAATTATTCATCACGATGTAGAGACTGGAAAGACCCATCCAACTATGGGTGGTATGTTGCTATTTTGCAAAAATCCACAGATTTATTTACCATACTGTTCTATTAACATTGTGCATTATGAAAAGACTAAACAAATCACTCAATCAATCCATGGTGATATCATTGAAATGTTGAACAAATGCTATAGTTATATCTCAAGGATACTCCAAAATCAAAACTATCCATTAGAAGCAATATTTGAAGGTGTTGCAAATGCTGTGCTTCATCGTGATTATTTTGATTTGACGAGAAACATTGTAATATTTATCAGCGATAGTAAGATTGAAATCAGTAATCCAGGTAATTTACCAAGGGGACAGAATATGCATACGATTCTTAAAGAAAGAAATCCTGCTAGAAGAAATACCTGGCTATATGATAAACTTGTGGTGTTAGATGAAAACAACAGATTTTTAAGAACTGGGTTTGGCATCCATCAAATGAATAAGGTTTTTGAAGGTATAGGTAAAGTTACCCTATTAAACATTGAAAAAAGAAGTTTATTCAAGATCATATTACCTGGCCCTAAAAAGTATAAAAGCCAAGTAAGGCGTTAGAAATATTACTTCTTGTCTCTTGTGATACCAGAAGGTATATTCTGACCATCGTCGCGGAAACCACAAGGGTTTACATGGATAAATACATCTTTAGTGTTCTCAACATTATTCAATATGGAGTGCTTTGCTTTACCCGCTAGATTATGCCCTTCAGCAACGGTCATATATTGATCCACACAAATTTTCATATCAACAAAAATCTGATTGCCTAATTTCCTAGCCTTGATATCTTGAATATCATGGATGCCATTAATTTGCATTGTAATATTACGAATGTCTTCGATTACTTCTTTGGAAGGTGCTGAATCCATCAATTGTTGTACTGCATCCCAATAGATAGAGAAAGCGGCTTTCATGATCATTCCAGCTACCACAATGCCAGCTAAGGGGTCTAAGATAGGGAATCCTAAAACGGCACCTGTAATTCCAATTAATGCTGCCACTGATGAAAAAGCGTCTGTTCGTTGGTGCCAAGCGTCTGCAATCAGCGCAGGACTATCAATTTTCTTTCCGACTCGAATTGTGTATCGATACATCCATTCTTTAAAAGCTATTGATATGACAGCAGGCCATATTGCAATAGCATTTGGTGCCTCAAGGTTTGGATTTCTGATGGTTTTAATAGCAGATATACCAATACCAAAAGCGGTAATGAATAGGATGATCGCAATAATTTTTGCTACAATCGATTCGGCTTTTCCATGGCCATAGTGATGATCTTCGTCAGGTGGTTGATTAGAAATCTTTAAACCGTGAAGGACGATTACGTTTCCGATCAAATCCGAAGCAGAATGAAATGCATCTGCAATCATTGCTGTACTGCCAGCTATAAAACCAATAAAAGCCTTAACCGATGTTAGGGCAATGTTGCCTATTATAGCAATCCAAGAAGCACGTTTACCAATGGAAAGACGTTCATTATTTGACATCATAAGCATTCCCTTCTATAGAAAGATTTGTTTGGTGACTATAGAGTTATTATTTACACCTATTAGATATTGTATGAAAAAAAACAATTATGATAAAAATGAAAAAAAGATAAGAATTTGAAATGAATAAAAAAATTTACTGAAAAGGTATGATATAATTTCTAGGACAGACTATAGCCTGATTAGGAGGAATATGCATTGGAATTTATCAGAATGCCGTATTTAGAACGATTTATCGGGTATGCCGATGAAGTACATATGAGCGACAATCTAGAAAAAGTGCGACTAGGTGCTGAAGATGAAATGGAGCTCGTATTCAAGGATAATGATCAAGGCAGCACATATTGTACCATTGGTGTATTTAAGGGTAAAGAAATATTGATGAAAGAGCCTTATCGAGAGGATAACTTAGAATATCTACTAGGTCAAAGAGATGATATGATTACTCTCCTTGTCATTGATGAAGTGGAAACTAGGGTTTTTGAGTTCGATCAAGCAAATGAACTAGATGCTTACCAAAAGATAAAGGATATATTAAAGAAATAATACAAAACAGACCGGGAAAACCGGTCTGTTTTTGAAAGTCAAGAAGATATTTTGTTTTTGTACTAGAAACCTATACTACCGAATAACCCACTAGAGAATAATACGATAAGCAATAGTAGGAAGAATAATAAGCTTGAATCGTCTCCAAATCCTATCCCTGATCCGAATATAGGACCACCAAATAGTATGACCAACAACAGGAAGAAGAAAAGCAAACTGTCATTGCCTCCTAATAAATCACCGAAGCCAGCTTTTTTTTCAGTCACAAATTCCACCTCCTTTACAAAGCAGTCACCATTCAAAAATTTCATAAATCGTCTTTTAATATACATTATGAACGAAGGGGGATATGTGTGACAGTCTTGGTAAGAATAATGCAAAAACAAATAAAACCTAGGTTATGAAAACCTAGGTTTACTACTGGTGCCGAAGGAGGGACTTGAACCCTCACGGGTGTTACCCCGCCGGATTTTGAGTCCGGTGCGTCTGCCATTCCACCACTTCGGCGCGCTACATATATAATATTACCATATGAAAAAGTAGATTGCAAGTACTTTTTTAATAGACATAATTATCGAAATACATTGATGATAGTGGCACATTATGGTAAACTAATATTAACAAAACTTATTGTGGTGGTGAATAAAATGGATCCAGTTACCCACGGTGTTATTGGGCTGGCTATTTCATCTTTTAGCGGAAGTCCAGTAGCACTAAGCAATCCTGTAAGCTTGGGTTGTGCCATCGGAGCCATGGCTCCTGATATTGACATTATTGGAAAAGTGTGGGGAGATTATGTATATTTAAAGCACCATAGGGGGATCACTCACTCAGTGCCAGTCCTAGTTGGGTTGGCAGCTATTATTACTGGGGGGTTAGCCTTATTCTACAATGATTTTCCAACTTTCCAAGTGTTTTTATGGACATTTATTGGTTGCTTATCCCATACGATTTTTGATATTTTGAATTCCTATGGAGCAAAGCTCTTTATGCCATTTACCAAGAGAAAGAGTACAATTGGCATTTTGATGTTGTATGACCCTGTTGTAACATTATTGGCACTCCTATTAATATTCAATAAGAATAGCAGCCCTTGGTTTTATTTAACGATTTTAAGCATTTTTGTGATGTATTTATTTTCAAGATGGCTAATAAAACAGCGAGTAGTACAATTCGTTGAAAAACACTACTCCCATGGGTATAAAATAATAAATATAGAGATATTGCCAGCCCTGATGGCGTTTTACAAATGGGATTTTATTATTAATACTAATAGCCATAATATTGTTGGGCAGATGAACATGATAAATAAAAGGATTACTGAGAGGAAAAAATTTAAGAAGCCTGATCAAGAGACGATTGAGTTGTTTGAAGATACAAACATTGGTAGGTATTTTAAAGAATTTTCAACGAACTATCATATAGTGAGGTTCAATGAAGGAGATCAGATTGTTTTGAAGTCTATAGATCTAAGGTACTTTTTGAGAAATAACTTTATGCATCATGGGACCGCCATCTATGATCGAGAGAAGAATATCATTCACTCCTTCTTTCATCCTTATAAAATCCAACGAGAAATACTTGTAACTGAAGCTAAGTAAGTATATTAAATCTACTGGAAACAGTGGATTTTTTTTGCATATTTACCACCACACATCCATAGATATTAAGGTATCGGTTTGTGGGGGGGTGACAGAATGGCTAAAAAGCTTATAACTTTATTGCTAATGATGACCATGTTTTGTGGGAGTTTTACTATAGGAAATGGTCAGGAACTACGAATGAATAAGATAATTATCAATATACCTTCTAGGACACTGACCTACTATGAAGGTACATTTTCTAAGACCTATCCAGTGGCCGTTGGCAAGCCAGCTACCAAGACACCCACAGGGAATTTCTCTATCCTCAACAAAGCGGTTAATCCATATTATTCAAGAAAGAAAATCCCGGGAGGACGCTCGGATAATCCGTTAGGGATAAGATGGATGGGCTTTAAAGGGAATTATGGAATCCATGGGAATAGTGCGCCTAATTCCATTGGAACAACTGCTTCAGCCGGTTGCGTACGAATGTTCAACTATGATGTAAAAGAACTCTATGATAAGGTAGCCTATAAAACCAAAGTTGAAGTGACGTATGACTTGTTTCAAATCTTAGAACAAGATGCGACAAAGGAAAGGGCTTTAGTGATTTATCCCGATGTGTATAATAGAGAGAAAAACCTAAAGGTTGCAATGAAGAAACAATTGGATGTTGCAGGTTTATCTCATGAGAAAGAATTGGGTAAAATCGATGAAGCGATAAAATTAGCACGAGACAGGGTAGCTGTTATAGCAAAGAATTGGACCTTGGTTGTAAATCAACAATATGTTTCTACGGCGATTATTAAGGAAGGCACAGAATTTTATATTGGTGAGGATGTATTAGCACGTTACTTTGGGTTAACGATTGATAAAACTACAGATGAGTTGTTATCTATCCAAGGTGCACCTGTAGACTATAAGACTTTTGAAAACAACCGCTATGTTGCCCTAGGAAGTCTCCAAAATATCTTAAAAGGAAACATTATGGTCAATGATACTATTGAGAATTTATGGTATGATGTTTCTTTTGTAAAATTAAACGGAAGGTTTCTAGAAGTAAATGATAGCAATATAGCAAGTCATAAACCGACGATTCCTATACAAAAACTATCTGAAATTATATCGTCAATGCAATCCCCGGAAAAACCAGTAGAGATAGCTGGAAATCAAGGTTATATGGATATTGAAGAAGCGCAGTCTTTATTTGGTTTTCAATACGACATTCATTCTGTAGAGAAAAAGATAGAATTATTTATACAACCACCAGTAACATTTGAACGCAATAATCTCGTACCCTAGTAAATTTGGAAGTCTCAAGAAAAGAATAGGAAAAACAAAGAGAAATACTAGAGATAGTGTTTCTCTTTGTTTATTGTATAGAAAAGAAGGTATATTATAATTGAGTTGAGACAAATATTTGAAGGGAATGGAACTTTTTTAGAGAATATACGTCTAATAGATTGGAACTTTTTAGGAAAGGAGTGACCTCGAGTGGAAGAATTTGAAATCAATCTTATTGAAAAGAGTAAGCAGGGCGATATAGAAAGCTTTGAAATACTAATTAAATCATATCAAACCCTTGCCTATAATATTGCTTTTAGAATGTTAGGAAATATTGAGGATGCCAACGATGCCACCCAAGATGCTTTAGTCAAGGTATTTAAATCAATTCAGTCATTTCAAGGACAATCTAGTTTTTCTACCTGGCTTTATAGGATTGTAACAAATACCTGTTTGGACGAGTTGCGAAAAAGAAAACGACAAAAAGTTTATTCATATCATAATCCTGTAGAAATGGAAGATGGAGGAATGGAGAGGGATGTGGTTGATCCCAATAGTAACACCGAAGAAATTTTAGAAAAAAGAGAAGAGATTAAAAACATACAGGATGCAATTCAAGCGCTGCCTGAACAACATAGAACAATGATTATTCTGAGAGACATCAAGGGCTTAAGTTACGAACAAATTTCTGAGATTCTAGACTGCCCCAATGGAACGATAAAATCAAGAATAAGTCGCGCACGGATGGCTTTGAAGGAGATAATTATAAATAAGGAACTTTACCAAAAACCATACGTCTAAAACATAGAAAGGAGGGGTAATATGAACTGTACAGATATTTCTGAGTTAATATCTCTTTATATAGACGACCTATTGGACGAGGATCATGTAAAGATGTTTCGTAAGCATATAAAGGAATGTGAAGCATGTAGACAGGACTTTGAGGAACTTTTGAATATAAAGAATATGTGTAATGAACTACCTATGGTAGAATTGCCTACTGATTTTGAAGCGAGCTTACATGAAAAATTGGTAAGAGCTAAGGAAAATAATATAATTATGATGGATACAACCAAGGATGAAATTGGGAAAAAGAAGCATAACTGGAAAAATTGGAAGCTATATGCGTCTGTAGCGGCATTATTTATAGTGGTAATCTTGACGAATCCTTTGAATCAAATGAAAATTGAGCGTAATCAGATGAAAGAGAACGCAGACTGGGGGATGTCTAAGAGCCTGAAAGCTCCAGAAGCTCCAGAAATGAAAGTAGGTACCACGGCAGATAATCGAGGTTATAGCAGTGAAGAAAGTCTGCAGTTACAGGATGAAAGTAGTTTTACAGAGAACAGTGCCGCAGATCAAAGCTACGGAAAAGTTCGAATGGAAGATATACAGACTGAAGCAGGGCGTAAAGTTATCAAGAGTGGATATATTGATTTAAGTGTTGATAAATATGATGAGAAATTTAGCGAGATTACTAGACTTGCTGCTGATAGTGGCGGGTTTGTAGAAAATAGCAATACCCAGTACAAGCAATACTATGAAGGAAATCCTGAAGAATCATTAAAGCAAGGAAGCGTATTAATCCGCATTCCTGAGAACCATTTTAACGGAGTACTAGATCAAATCAAGTCCCTAGGCATTGTAACGAATATTAGTATCAATGGACAGGATATTACGAAGGAATATAGAAACACCGTGGATGAGATTGAAAATTTAAAGGTCCAAGAAAAAAGCCTTAGGGGGATTATGGAAAGAGCCTCTAATGTGAAGGAAATTTTAGAAGTAGAAAGGGAACTTTCTAGAGTCCGCGGAGAGATCAATCGTATGTCAGGAGATGTTAAGCGATGGGATGACCTAGTGAGTTTATCAACCATTCATATCACCCTTAATGAGATGTCCTCAAAAGATAAAGAAATTTATCCAATTCGTGACAACGTATGGTTAAAGGCTCAAAAGGGTTTCATCAAAACAGTGAATGAAATGATTCAACTCTTAGAGAATGTATTTATCAAGACAGTGGCCTTATTGCCAATATTACTTCTTTTCTTGATTATCGGCATACCGATGGGCACTTATGTGTATAAAAGGATGAAGAAACAAAAGGATGGACAAAATAAAATAGAGTAATGGAGTAGGATATTTAAAAAAGAGCTCTTCCCCAGGGAAGAGTTCTTTTTATGGTCATTTATTGCGTGTGAGGAGCCGTCGATCCTTTATTTCCTAATATCTGCTACTTGTCCACCATTGGCATCCACAAGGGTGTGAGGAGCGATTCGCACAAGAGAGTTCTGAGATCCACCTCCTGTGTAGACAATAGCGTTGTCCATAACCTTAGCATCTACGAAAAAAGTTGCTTTGTAACCAAAGGAAGGAACCCCACCGCAGATATATCCAGAATGCTTTAGAATTTCATCAGCAGTCGCCGTTCTGAGTTTTTTAACGCCTAGCAAGGTTTTGATCTTTGAAAGGTCGGTCTTGTCTTCTCCTTTGACAATTGCGACAATCAGACGATCGTGCTCGTCTAAGATACAAATGTTTTTCACAAAATCATGAGGGGCGGCATTTGCTGCAATCGCTGCTTCTTCCACAGAATGACAAGAGTCCTTAAAAATAAGATGTTCTCCTTGAATATGATTTTCTGTCATATAATTGATCAATTTCTCATCAAAGATATTCATTATCTAAACCTCCATTTGATAGTGATATAAAATATTATATACTAAAAAACCAGATTGTTGAGCTCAAAAAAATCGTAATAATTCCAGGTTATTTCGTAAATATAGAATAATTTGATTTTTAGATTCTATATGCGGTATAGATAGGGAAAAAGAGGATTTTGTAATTCAATTAAGAATATAGTTATGTGGATTGATACGGGAATAATGTGGGAAATATAATGATGAATCGTACTCGTACGATAATATAAAGGAGCGGATACAAGATGTCAGAAAAAATTGTTATTATTGACGGAAATAGTTTAATTAATAGAGCCTACTATGCTTTACCTTTGCTGACTAATAAAAGCGGGGACTATACAAATGCAATATATGGCTTTGTAAATATGCTCTATAAAATTATGGATGACTATGCACCTGACTATATCAGTGTTGCATTTGATAGAAAAGCACCGACTTTTCGCCATTTGGAGTATGATGCATATAAGGCTGGAAGAAAAAAGATGCCAAGTGAGTTGGCCCAACAGATGCCACTGCTAAAGGAAGTACTAGATGCTTTAAAGATTCACAGGGTCGAGTTAGATGGATTCGAAGCAGATGATTTGATTGGAACACTGGTAAAATACTCAGAAAGCAAAAATTTGAATACTATTGTTGTTACAGGTGATAAGGATGCCCTTCAGTTAGCATCCCAAAAAACGACAATATTGATAACCAAAAAAGGAATTAGCGCATTAGATGAATATAATGATGAAGGGGTAATGGAAAAATATGAGATTACTCCGCAACAGTTCATTGATCTAAAAGGTCTTATGGGTGACCAGTCTGATAACATTCCAGGAGTCCCCGGCGTAGGCGAAAAAACGGCCATAAAACTGATTAAAGAATTTGGTAGTGTGGAGGAACTCATCCAACATACGGATAAAATATCAAGTACAAAGCTTAGAGAAAAAATCAATGAGTTTGCGCAACAAGCGATATTTAGTAAACGATTGGCAACTATCATGGTAGATGTTCCAGTAGAAATATCACTCGATGAATTGAAAAGAGAAGAACCGGATTCAGAAAAGCTGGTAGAGCTATTTAGGAGACTGGAGTTTCATAGCTTAATGGGAAGAATTTCCATAAAAAGTAAAAACGTGGCTAGTGAAGGAAGCTTTGACCATATGGAATCAGAAAATGTTATCTTCGACTTGGAAATTCTTAAGGGCAAAGTGCATGCAAAAGGTGAAATGTGCATTAGAACATTTACAAACGGTCTAGATATTATTAACGATGATATTATTGGCATTCATGTGGCTTGTGGAAAAGAGCACTTCTTTATAAGAGGACTAGATGTATCCACTGCATTAATAGATTTAAAGGAGATACTGGAAGACCCTGGAATTAAGAAGTATGGACACTATTTAAAGCGGGATAGATCATCTTTAAAACGATATAACATCGCTTTGAATGGGATGGAATTTGATTCAGCCATTGCCCTATATCTTATCGATCCTACACGGTCTGCCTATGAAATCCATGATATATCCTTGGAATATTTAAATAGAAAGATTGATAGCGAAGAAGAAGTACTGGGAAAAGGGAAGAAGAAAAACAGCTTTAGTGAAATTGAAGAGAAACAACTTATAGAATTTGGGATGAATTGGTGTAATACAGTGATGGGTGTAAGAGAACCTCTGATGGAACAAATGGAGCAAGCTGAATTAGACGTGCTTTTCAGAGATGTTGAAATGCCCTTGGTGGAAGTGCTGAGTGACATGGAATTTCAAGGTTTTATGATTGATCAAAATATATTAGATCAGCTAGGAATAGAACTGGATAAAAAAATCCAACACATTACCCAATCTATTTTCAATGAAGCCGGAGATAGTTTTAATATAAACTCACCAAAGCAATTAGGCGAGATTTTATTTGACAAACTGGGATTGCCAGCTATTAAGAAAACCAAAACAGGATACTCAACCAACATAGAAGTCCTCGAAAAGCTTCAAGAAAAACATCCGATAATTTTAATGATTATAGAGTATCGACATTTGGTAAAACTAAAATCTACATATATTGATGGATTAAAAGCAGTCATTAACAGTACAACCCTAAAAATTCACTCTAGTTTTAACCAAACGGTTACAGCAACCGGAAGAATAAGTAGTACAGAACCTAACTTGCAAAATATACCCATAAAGTTCCCATTGGGTAGGGAAATACGGAAGGTATTTATTCCTTCTAATGACGATTACCTATTACTAGATGCAGATTATTCTCAAATTGAGCTCCGTGTGTTGGCCCATATATCTAAGGATGCCAGTTTGATTGAGGCATTTTATCAGAACTTGGATATACATACCGCCACAGCGTCCAATGTATTTGGTGTGCCGTTAGAAGATGTTACATCATTACAGAGAAGCAGAGCAAAGGCTGTAAACTTTGGAATCGTTTATGGGATAAGTGATTTCGGATTATCAGAAAACCTTCATATCACGAGGAAAGAGGCGCAACAATATATCGATGAATACTTTAATAAATACTCAGGGGTAAAACGATATATGGAAGAAATTGTTGAAGAAGGAAAGAAACATGGTTATGTTACAACGATTTTAAAGCGAAGAAGATATATACCTGAGATTAGTGCTAGTAATTTTAATCTTCGATCCTTTGGAGAAAGAACAGCAATGAATACACCCATACAGGGAAGTGCTGCGGATATTATTAAATTAGCTATGATTAAAGTAGATCGAGAATTAAAACAAAAAAAATTAAAATCGAAACTTATTTTACAGGTCCATGATGAGCTAATTGTTGAAGTCCATAAAAGTGAAATTGATGAAGTAAAGGGTATAGTAAAATACCAAATGGAGAATGCTTTAAATCTAGATGTGCCATTAAAAGTAGATATGAATGTAGGAAATAACTGGTATGATACGAAATAAAGAAAGGATGCTTTCAGGTATGAGAGTCATAGGGATTACAGGGGGTATCGCTTCTGGTAAAAGCACAGTCACCAATATTCTGAGAGAATATGGGTATGTTGTTATTGACGCTGACGTTATTGCCAGGGAAATTGTTGCAGTGGGGGAACCTGCTTTAGAGGAAATTACCGAATACTTTGGGCCAGAGGTATTACATGGGGATGGAACTTTGAACAGAAAACATTTAGGAAACATTGTTTTTAGCGATTCCAATAAGTTGAACAGGCTAAATGAAATAACTCATAAAAGAATAAATGAAAGAATTATGAATAGAATTGAAAAGTATCATTTGGAACGAAACCATTCTGTGGTTTTTCTTGATGCAGCTTTACTTATTGAAATGAATATGAGAAAATTAGTAGATGAGATATGGCTTGTTTCGGTAGATGAGAAAACACAGTGCAATAGGTTGATGGATCGTGATAAGATAAGCCTGGATGCAGCTAAGAAAAGAATAAGTTCGCAAATGACACTAGGAGAGAAAAAGAAATTTGCAGATGTCATTATCGATAATAGTGGAACTCATTTGGCATTAGAAGAACAAATAAAGGAAGAATTACGACGTTTTCATAGTTAGTATTCCGGAGGGATTATATTGGTGGTTGTGAATCTAAAAAAATATAGAAGGTTATTGTTTGTCATTGCTATAGTAATGGTGATAGGAGTTGCAGCAAATAGCACCAATTGGGTTTTAAAAATACTATATCCTATGCATTATAGAATACTTGTTGAAAAATACTCAGATGAGTACGATCTAGATCCATTTTTAGTGGCAGCAATTATAAGGGCAGAAAGTAAATTTAATGAGAAAGCTAGATCTCCCAAGGAAGCAAAGGGGCTAATGCAGATTGCCCCTATAACTGGAGAATGGGCAGCGAGGCAATTGGAAATCAAGGATTACAGTGAGGAAATGCTGTATATTCCAGAAATAAATATTCGTATTGGGTGTTGGTATATTGATAGGCTCAGAAGTGAATTTGATGGAAGGCTACAGCTTATTTTAGCAGCATACAATGGCGGTAGTGGCAATGTGAGCAAATGGCTTAATAATCCAGAGTATAGCCAAGATGGTGTTACCTTACATGAAATTCCTTTTTGGGAAACCAAAGCATACGTAGATAAAGTGTTGAAAAGTTATAAAATTTATAGTCTTTTATATAGATAACAGTAAAAATACTGTTATCTATATATTTATTAGAGTATTTGATTGAACAATTGGCAGATGTTTTTTATAATAATAGGGCGAGGTTATATTTTTTTTTATATATGAGATAATGCTAATTATTTTGATCTTAAGACGGTATGAGGTTTTACTTGAAAAAAGGTTACACGAATAAGAAAGGAAAGTGAATGTATGGAACATATGAGAGGTCTTGAAGATATTAAAAATATAAAGATTGATCCAGAGCGATTGATGCACTCCGGTACCCATGAGGAAATATTGAAAGGTACAACAACAGATGTCTATTTTTTGAGAACCATGGACATCTTAAGGCAAATGAATCTTGAGTCTGAAATCGTCACTGCAGAAATATTTGCTAGAAAATCTGGTGTTTTTGCTGGAGTGCAAGAGGTAATAAATATGTTGAAGGATAAAGAGGTTGAAGTTTGGACTGTTGATGAAGGAGAATCTTTTCATTCAAAGGATACCCTTATCAGAATTAAAGGAGCATATAGTGAATTTGGAATTTTTGAAACAGCAATGCTGGGGAGTCTAGCCAGTGCTAGTGGCTGGGCAACTGCATCAAGAGAAGTAAAAGAAGCCTGTGGGGAGAAGACGTTCCTCTGCTTTGGAGCAAGACATGTACACCCTGCAGTTGCTCCTGTAATGGAAAGAGCAGCTGTAATCGGTGGTGCAACTGGTGTAAGCTGTGTTCTTGCCTCAAAACTCTTAGGTATTGAAGCTTCAGGCACCCTTCCCCATGCAGCCATGTTGATCGCTGGGGATACCTTAGAGGTAGCAAAGATATATGATGCAGTAATGCCTGAGAGTCACAAAAGGACTGTGCTGGTCGATACCTTTAAGGATGAAGTAGAGGAAAGCCTTAGAATTGCCAGCGCCTTAGGGGAACGTTTATACGGCGTGAGATTGGACACGCCCAGCGAGCGAGGTGGTGTAACGCCACAGCTTGTACATGAACTAAGGCATAAACTGAATTTTAATGGATATGATCATGTGAAGATATTTGTATCAGGGGGGTTGACTCCTGAGAAGATAAGAATACTTAAGGATGCAGGAGCAGATTCATTTGGTGTAGGAAGCTATATTTCTGGTGCATCTGCTATTGATATGACCATGGATATTAAGGAAGTGAACAATAAGCCTGTGGCGAAAAGAGGTAGAATACCTGGATTGGTTGAGAATAAAAAACTGAAAAAGGTATTATAGGTGTATTTCAAAAGAACATAGTAGAGTAGATGGAGGTATTCCGTTGATTAATAGGAAAAAAAACAGATTCATCATACTAATGTTATTGTTTTGTCTAACATTTTTTGGTTGCAGCAAGCCTATAGAAGAGGGTGGGGAACAAGAACAGCCGATTGAAAAAGCTAAAAAGCCTTTATCGGGTGGGGAACTGGTTTTACCAATAACACACTTTGATACGTTAAATCCAATACTCAATAAGAATGAGAGTGTATTCTATTTCAATCAGCTAATCTATGATGGGCTTGTGTCTTTAAACGGTAAATTAGAGGCTCAACCTTCATTGGCAACTGGTTGGACTGTTACTGAAAATGGAGAGGGTTGGAGCTTTCAGTTGAGAGAGAATGTTACATGGCACGACGGACAACCATTTACAGCTGAAGATGTAAAGTTTACCATTGATGCCATTAGGATGAATAGCGGTAGTGCAGAGAAGTCGATATTCGGTGGTTTCGTAAAGAATATTAGGAGTGTAGCCTTTCAAGGACCCCATAAGATTACTATCGAAACAGACTCTGCCACAAGCAATCAAATTGAAAATTTTCAGTTTCCAATCATCCCAAAGCATAAATATCGATCACCTGAGGATGTGTTTAAACAACCTAAGGATATTCTGGTGGGTACGGGAAGATTCAAAGTCGAAGAGTATATCAAACCAAGCTATATCACGCTGAAGGCGAATGAAAGGTATTGGGATAAAAGTGGGTTTGTACCCACAATTATAGGGAAAATTGTTCCGGATTCAGAGACTGCTCTTTCTACTGTTGAAGCGAATGAAGCTTCTTTAGGGAAGGCTACGGATTTTGATTGGGAAAAATATGGGGAAGACAAATCTTTAAAGACATATGCGTATATAGATTGGAATTATGAATTTATAGGATTTAATTTTAACAGAGTACTGCCTGCGGATAAGAGTATTCGTACTGCTATAGCCTACACAATCGATAGGCATCAGATTGTAAATGATGTGTATTTTGGACATGCTACCATTACGGATACCCCTATTCATCCAGATTCATGGCTCAATGATGAATCGGCACAAAAATATGGTAAAGAGCGAGAACGTGCCAAAAAAATATTAGCAGATGCAAATTGGAAGGATGAGAATAAGGATGGCATCGTTGAAAATGAGTTAAATCAAAACTTATCATTAACTTTGTTAGTGAATAATGATAATTTGCGTCGCGTTGAAGTTGCAGAAATTATAGCAGCACAGCTAAAAGAACTCGGGATTGGGGTAGTGGTGGAGAAGGTAACTTGGGAACAATATCAGTATAGGCTCTATGCTGGAGAATACGACATGGTCTTAGGTGGCTGGAAGATGTCTGTAAATCCAAATATTAGTTTTATCTTTCACTCAGCATATAAGGGAAACAGCAACTTTATTGGTTACTCCAATAGCCAATTGGATCAACAATTGACAGAAGCTGCTTTGGCAAAAACATCAGAGATAAGAAAGCAAAAGTATAGAGCTGTTCAGAATACCATCTTAGAAGAGATTCCTTATTATAGTTTATATTTTGAAAATAATGCTTTGGTCGTCAAGGATTATGTAAAAGGTGAGATTGACCCAAAACCTTATAATATCTACAACAGCATTGAACAATGGTATGTACTTGAAGAGACGGAGTAATAGCCTGTTTAGTAGAATATACTCGAGTAGGTTTGATGACTCAGAAAAATGATATTGACATAAACAAAAAAAAGTGGTATTATTGTTAAGTGACAAAATGCGGATGTGCTGGAATCGGCAGACAGGCACGTTTGAGGGGCGTGTGTCAACTGACGTATGGGTTCAAGTCCCATCATCCGCACCAAATGACAAACAGAGTAGATACTTGTATAGTGTCTACTTATTTTTATGTGTTTATTTATGTTTAATATGTAAGAAGAATCGAGAAAGTTCTCGATTCTTCTCAGGAAATTAGAACACTCCGCCTATGAATCCACTTCCGAAAAGTACTATCAGCAACAGGAAGAAGAATAACAAGCTTGAATCATCACCTATGCCACCTAAGAACCCACCTGATCCACAACCAATGCCGCCACCTATACCTCCACCGAACAATACAACCAAAAGTAGGAAGAAGAATAGTAAAGATGAATTGTCACCAAAGCCACCTAAAAATCCTTTTTTAGCATCACTCATTTATTTGCACCTCCATAGAATGGTATTTGAAACAGAGTTTATTTTTATCTGTCTATACACAGTATGTAAATGATAGGCATTGGGTTACAATAATTATAAGGTCACTACTAATAATAAAATGAGAGTGGTCTCGCCTGTGTATGTCGCATAAAAAAATGAAATAAACTAAAAAATATGGCTTATTTATAAAGGCATAAGTATATAATAAATGTGGGTAAAAAAGTATTTTCTCTGCGCTTCAAAGGGTGCATATTATCTATAGTAATGAAGAATAAGCTTCGAAGGAATGAAGTTGAATGAAGTTCGTAAACAAATTGAATCAAAGAGTGTGCCGAATAAATCAAGCTATTGAAGATTATCAGGAAATACTTCATCAAGAAGATGTAAAAAAGCAATTAGATATTCAAAAATATGTACAGAACAAGTTGCAGAGTCTGAAGAATAAGCGGAATGAGTATTTAATATGTATTCAAGCGATCACATATTTAGAGAATCATCTAGAAAAAAGTGAGTTCGAAAAGGTGCTCACAATTTATCCAGAGACTATTGACTAAGATTATTGTATGTTGTATCATAGTATAGTAACCGAATTATGACTAACATGCGAGATTAACTCAGTGGTAGAGTACTTCCTTGACGTGGAAGGAGTCATGGGTTCGAGTCCCTTATCTCGCACCAATTTTGAACTGCTTATGATGATGGCAGTTTTTTTGTTTTTTGATTTTAGATGTCCGTACAAAACAAACAGAATGATTTATATAGCTTCATAAAAACTGGCTTTCAATGGGTAGAATAGCTCTTATTGCTGGGGGGTGAAAAAAATAAATTAAAAAAGAAGGATATTTATTTTTTTTGGAGAAAATATACAGAAAATTAAGAAAACAGGAGCGAATACCTATGACTGATAAGTTAGAAAGATTTCGACAAGAGTTAGATGAGTTGAAGGAAATATTTGAACACCTTGATGAGGTGAATCAGAAGCGGCTGGAAGAGGCCATTATTATGCTAAAAACAAAATTCATGGTTAGAATGTAAGTCTATAGTTTCCATGGTCACATACCTATATTTACTTTGCTAAATAACAGCAAATATTCTTTGAAGAAAAAGGAAGGTTTTTTAGATTTTATGTAGAATCTTATATTTATAGGAAACCTGTAGGCTTGTACTGCTGTTTTGCCTGAAAAGAATTTAGTAAGACTTTTTGATTTGTATTGGGCAATAACAGTATTCAGTACATAGGAACTAAAAGTCAGCATCAATAGTATCCTGTATAAAAAGGGTGGACGTGTTTCCTACAAGTATTTTGAACTATACTGAGGGGGTTTATCGGATGGGTAAAGGCAACAAACTAATAATTATTTTGGCGCTTGTTCTATTAAGTGCTTTTTCAATGGTGATGGTCACAAATGCAGAAGAGTCTGCAAAGGGAGTTACTATTGCTAAAGATGTAAATGTTAGGAGTGGGGCGGATACCACAGCGACTGTTATTGCTACCTTATCCCTTGGAGAGTATGTTCAAATCATAGACAATGAAGATGATTGGTATTTAATCCAGCTTAATAATGGAAATCAAGGTTGGGTATATAATGATTTAATTGTTCTCATGGACGAAACAAAAAATATAATTAAAAAGGGAATTGTGCTCGGAGATAGCGTAAATTTAAGAGACCTTCCTGATGGTAATGCAAGCATTATAAAAAGCTTCAGTAAAGGTACAGAAGTGAAGGTTGTAGGAGAAAGTGCTGCGTGGTATGAAGTGATGGTAGATGATCAATTGAAGGGTTGGATACATTCAGACTATATTCAATTGGCACCTAATTATGCAACAGGTAAGGTAACTGGCTCGAATGTTAACATGCGGAAGACTCCTGCTTTAGATGGGGAGATTGTTGCTACCCTTGGAATGGACAACTATATTTCGATCAAAACATTTAATAACGGTTGGTATAATGTAATTACACAAAATGGTAAAGAAGGCTGGATTCATCAGGATTATATTATGGTTGTGCTAGAGAACGCTGCAGGCACAGCGATATCAAGGTCAGCTGCGAGGACACCAGCGATGAGTAAAATCGTTGACATTGCAAAGCAGTATTTGGGAATACCTTATAAGTATGGTACAAATGGGCCAAGTAGTTTTGATTGTTCAGGTTTCACATCCTATGTACTCAAAAGTGCAGGATATTCAGTTGCTAGGTCTTCTAGGGATCAAGCCCATAATGGGGAAAAGGTTACCAAGTCAGACTTAAAAACAGGAGATCTGGTATTCTTTGACACCGTGGGAAAAGTAGATGGCAATATTACCCATGTAGGTATCTATATAGGCGATGGAAAGTTTATTCATGCTTCGTCCGGGAAAAGTGCAAAAAAAGTAGTGATTTCAGAGCTAAACGAAGGGTATTACCAAGATAGGTTTGTTACAGCAAGGAGATTAATATAGTAAATAA
>CALECF010000002.1 GCA_937948705.1 uncultured Anaerosolibacter sp.
CTTCATGCGAAGCATCAGTATTATGGGGTATTAGCACACCTTTCGGTGTGTTATCCCCCTGTATAGGGCAGGTTACCCACGCGTTACTCACCCGTCCGCCGCTATTTTCTACTCGACACTCAAGACTCATATGATGTTAGCACTTTTTATAAACGCGTGTTGAACTCACTATCGTTCGTTCAAGACGCTTGCTACACTATATGAATACTCAGTGTCGAGTAGAAAACCGCTCGACTTGCATGTGTTAGGCACGCCGCCAGCGTTCATCCTGAGCCAGGATCAAACTCTCAATAAAAAAAACGTATTACTTTACGCTAAGCGTATTATATGCTGGCTTAATTCTTACACTGTGTAGTTTTCAAAGACCAAATTTATTTTTCCTGCTGTCAGCGTGTTCCACCGACTCTTAATACTTTATCATTCTTTCGACATTTTGTCAACCACTTTTTTTAATACTTATTCACTTCGTTACATGTGGCATTGCTCATAACTTATTAGTTAATCCATACCCATCAATAAAACTTGAACAGCGAAGATTTAGAGAGTCTTACTCGAATAAATATTCGTTGTGAGATGAGCAGTTGCGGTAGCAACATGCGAAATTTTGGTAATTATTATCACCTTATCTCTCGTGGCGACAAATACTATCTTACCATGTTTCTTGCCTCAAATCAACTGGTAATTTTTCCTACCCTTTGACCCTCACCCCTATGCATTGAGCGGATATTTAGAATACCATGTCTAACAGTTCCTGTCAACACATGATGTTAGTCCATATTATGGAAATACAATTTGGAATGATCATATGCACTTATTCAACAGGGTACAGCCTAGCTAGGCTGCAGAAATCCCCCTTATCATGAAAGGGGATTTCTATAAACCAAGTACTGACTACGCTATTTATAGATTCTTTCAATAATATGTTCCGCAGCAATCTTCATAATGTTAATCGCTGGTATGTCAATAGAATCTTCCTGAAAAGCTAAAGGAATCTCTGTACAGCCCATAACAATTACCTGGGCGCCCTTCTCCTTGAGATGCAGCGCAGCTTGTGTTAACCTTTGACTCGCTTCTCCCGTTGTACAGCCTGCCTTAATACCCCTTTCCCCGTAAATAGCCTCCATTACTTCTGCTTCCTGAACCGCTTCATTTGGATATACCAATTGGAATGTATCTATTTCTCTATCAAAGATTTTACTTCTTCTTGTCCCTGTGGTACATAGAATACCGACTTTTTTAATATCTGAATGATGGGTCTTTAAATACATATGTAGTATTTTTAACAGATCCCAAATAGGTACGTGTATGTTATTTTGAACTTCCTCCACAAAATAGTGGGCAGTAACACACGGTATGAAAATTCCATTTGCACCAACCTTCTCTAATTCTAATGCGGTTTTTATCATCTCAACAGCAGGACTTTTCCCTGTACCAAGTATAGCTTGGGTTCGATCAGGTATATGGGGGTTACTATAAACGATAGTTTTGATGTGGTCTGCGTCTTTTTGTGCAGGGGTAGCCTTTAACAAGCGCTGAAAAAAATAAGCCGTAGCTTCTGGTCCCATCCCACCTAGTATGCCTAAAACATAATCCGTCATTTCAATCCTCCTTGTTTGATCTAGTTTTGAATTTCATGGATTTTTCATTATATTATACTCTACCGTCTTTTATCTATTTATTTCCCGTAGTTAAAATATTGTTCTTTTCAACGTCTAGTACCTTATTACCCTTTATCTAAAAACTATCTTTATAGAAAGGACCCTGATTCTTATCAGAGTCCCTTGATCCTATGAATCCCTTTGCTATACCCCCAGCTTTAATGATTATGATTTGCTGCAATCACACTACCTAATGCAATAGAATTCAATTTCGTTTCATGGCTATCTGCCCGGGACACCAATACGACTGGGGCTTTTGCACCCATAATAATACCCGCAGAATCTGCATTTGCAAAATAAGTTAACGCCTTGCCAATACCATTTCCTACTTCAATGACTGGCACAAGAAGAATATCTGCATCTCCAGCCACATCGCTCTTGAACTTTTTAATTTCAGCAGCCTCTTTTGAAATGGCTAAATCAAAAGCCAATGGTCCATCTACAATAACGCCTTGTCCAAAATCCCCAGTTTCACTCATTTTCTTTAATGCATCGGCATCCACAGTGGCTTGCATCTTTAGATCTACCTTTTCTTTCGCAGCTAAGCATGCTACTTTCACCGTCTCAATTCCCATGGCTTTTGCAACCAAAACCGCATTCTTTGTAATTTTTATCTTCTCATCTAGGCTCGGTGCAATATTCATGCCTCCATCCGTTAAGAAAAGCAGCTTATGATAGTTTTCCATACCATACACCATGACGTGGCTTAATTGGCTATCCGTTCTTAATCCTATTTCCTTATCTAAGACTGCCTTAAGTAATATGGAAGTATCCAAAATACCCTTCATCACAAAATCTGCTTTTCCAGAACTTACAAGTTCTACTGCAGTTCTGGCGGCTTCATCCAGATCCTTTTTATCTATAATTTGATAACTATCAATATTCAAATGATGCGCTATAGCAATTTCATTTATTTGTTCCACATCTCCAACTAAGATCGGTTCAACGATTCCTAGTTCTGATGCATTACATACAGCTACCAACACCTCTTCGTCTTGTGCCGCAGCAACAGCCAATCTCATCGTTTTTTGATTTTTTGCAGCCTGAATTAATTCTTGAAAATTTGTAATCATACTATCACTCCCATGTAAAATTATTGTTGAACGTTACAATTTTTTAACAATAGCAGGGTAAAAAAAACCCCTTTTAGGTTGACTATGTACGTTTGTATGATAAAAATTCTGTTTTATTCAGAATAATTATACTATACTTAAAAACTGAATGCTAGTCCGAAGGGGCAATTTATTTGATTCATTTCTATGGTTATTCCATGGTTTTCAGCTTATCTAGGCATATACGTGTAATATCATCCTCAGGGTTCTCCCTTATGGATTGTTCTAGCACTTCCCTAGCAGCCCTAATATTTCCCTGTTCCATATAGACCATACCAAGATTACATAGTATTTCGCTATCGTTTGGTTTAAATTGAAGTCCCTTTTTTAGATACTTTTCTGCATTTAAATAATCTTGTATTGAAGAGTAACAGATCCCAAGCTCATTTAGTGTATCTACTTGCGTTGGATTAATTTTTAGTATTCTAAGGAAATATTCGATTGCCTGTCCATATTGATTCAGTTGTCTATAACCTAGACCTATGAAGAACAAAAGATTCCACCATTCAGAATGTTTTTCCTCCAGCGGTATCAATTTTTCTAATCCTAGCCTTGGCTCATTGCTTAAAATCAAGCTGTATCCTTCTTCATATTGTATATGATTCTTCAAACTCCTCAATTGTAAAACTATCTCTCTTTCTTTTTCTTCATCGAGCCGTAAATCCAATGCCTTTTTCCAGGTAATCTGAGCCTTCTTAAAAAGTCTCTGATTGGCGTAATAAAATCCCAAATGATAATAACCTAGGGCGAAATCAGGCTGTTGTTCTACCAATAGCTCTAAAGTTTCATGAGCCTCATTAGAAAAGTCAGTCTCCACATCCTTTTCCTGAGATAGATAAGCAATATCTTGACAACACCTGGCGTAGTTAAATAACCCATTCACATTCTCATCATTTAGCAGCATCAACGCCTTAAAATAGATAACAGCAGTGTAGAATTCCTTCTGGTCAGCTGCCTTTAGGCCCTCATAAACGATATAATCCTCTATATTGGCATCGAAGGCATATAAAAATTCTCTATATTCTTCTATGTACTTGAACTGACTATCTATACCAATCAGCAAGATCATTGCCCTAGCTATTGCTGCCAGAGAAATTTCCTGTTCTCCCCTTTGCTTTTTTACACTCTCAGCAAGTTCTTTCACCAATATGGGTACGGGTATCCCCTTGAGCATCTTGTAATCTTCATATTTCATCACTACATTTTCCTTGAGTTCTATAAAAACAATACGTTCCAGCTGATTTTTTAGATATTTATCCACTTGTTGAAACATATCTATCTCCTCCTATTCATCTATCGATTATATCCTATTTACCTATTATATAGAAGAAAAAGTGTGAAGAAAATCCCATCTCAGGATTTTCTTCACACCTTACAATATTTTATGGAAAATAAGGTCATCTATATAGGTGTCAGACCCTTCATCATAATGATGCTGATAGACAGATCCTGCAAATGTAAAACCACAAGATAGAATCGTGTTTATAGAGGCCCTATTGTTACTATATACATAAGTTCTGACTAGCTTTATCCCTACTTCTATTAACCGTTCAAGGCTATAAAGCGTTATGTCCCTGGCCAATCCATATCCTCTATGCTTTTTACCCACTGCCGCCGTCAGGTAAGCAGCGTGATTTTTATTTTCTTTCCCTCGAATGGCTCTGAATACAGCAAGCAATTCCTCTTCCTGGAAGGCCACATAAACAAATTCGTCTTTATTGATTAGCCACTCCTTAATTTCTTCCACTGATAATATCTCCGCAAAGGAGACCTCTGCCTTTTCCAGCGCCAACTCTTGGAATAAATCAGCTACTTTTGGTACATCATTTAAAAACATTTCTCTAAACACAATCTTCATTTTTTCTCCCCCTATTCTCTGATGTACCTATGATACATCATCATTGATGGTTCTCAACTCGCCTTTATCGATGATCTTCTTCTTGAAATACTCAAAGTAATCATACTCACCCATTCTTAAAATCTTTACTGTCATGTTAGGGACTGAAATCTCTATTTCAGCTATGGAATGATTCTCCATCTTTGCCCCATCATAGGCAATCATAATATCTCTCGTCAAAGACTTTATAATCTCAAACTTTATGGTTGTGTCTAATGGCACGATCATTGGTATCTTGAGAGGTCTATTTATGCTGTTATCGTTAGGATGGATAGGGATCAACTGGTATACGGGTAATTCTGAGTGGGTAGCCACGCCCCCTGCCCAAATACCGTAACCCGTTGCACCCAATGGCGTTGTTATAATGAATCCATCCCCAGTAAAGTAATTAAAAGGTCTTCCATTCATAAATAATTTCGCTTCCATAAGTTTAGGCTCTAAATGCTTGATGAGAATTTCGTTAAAGGCATACTCTTCGATATATTCCCCATTGTTGGTTTTCGCACGCACTTTGATTAAAGGGTATTGGTGAATATCATATTTCTGTGTATGTAGAGCACATATAAGACTATCCAAATTCTCAGGTGTAACCGTAGGCAAAAATCCAAGGGTCCCAGTATTAATTCCTACAAACGGTCTCTGCAGAAGCTTATATTGTCGGATTGCACTGAGCATAGTACCATCGCCGCCAATGACAACAATCACATCAGGATTTTCATCTACCAAGACCATCCCGATCCGACTCAGTTGCTCTACAAGATGTTTTCGAACCACCATACTCTCTTGCTTGTAATTCTGATGTATCATAACCCTTTTCAATTGATCACCTATTTTCTGGTTTTAGATCTATATTCTTTATTATGGTACAAAATTCCTTTTTCCAATCATACCTTTCATTTACTTTTTTCCTCCAAAGTATTCTAACATTCGGTCGGTTTGCAAATATAGATGGGTTAGAAGCGTTAATCCCCCTATCATAATTACAAAAAACACGAGTCGATAATTTACACCATAAATATTACTAAAGTAAATCGGGCCAACAGCAATCCCTAGAAATCGGCAGCTGTTATACACTGCTGTAATCACACCCCGCTTACCTGGCGGCGCACAACTGGTTACAAAGGTATTCAACGCTGTGAGGGCTGTTCCAGTGGCGATCCCAATAACTTCTAATATGATTAGTTTTTCCACAAATGATTTTCCATAGGGAATCAAAAGTAAAGCTATCACACATACGACAAAGCTATATATAATCATTTTCTTATAAATCTCTCTTTTATTCTGAAGATACGTCCCTGCCCAATAGGACACAATAGACATCGTTGTCACGGGCAAAGCTACTATAAAACCCTTTTTTAAAGTATTACTTTTAAGCTCTCCCCCAAGGATATCAGAAATATTTGCTAGAATACCATAAAGAATAAATAAGATGCCAAAACCACCAAGCAAGCAAACTACCAAAGAAGCACCCTTGGCTTTGAGAATCATCCCAATTTCACTAAAATAAATTCTAAGACTTTTCCGTTCTGCATGACTCTTGTCTTCTTTGATAACAAACCATATCATAATAGCCACAGGTATCGTTAGAAACGAATAGGAGAAAAATATAAAATACCATGCAATCATAGCAATAAGTGATCCCAAAATAGGACTTACAACTTTACCAATCCCATTGGATGCCTCTATAATCCCTAAAGCTTTACTTCTCTCCGTCGAGGAAAACATATCACTCACCAATGCCATGGCGATGGGAGAAGTGCCTGCCGCCCCAAAACCTTGGATGATTCTTCCAAGTACGATGATCCGATAGGGTTCTTGGGCAAAAACACTTGCAAACCCTGATATAAGTCCCCCAATACCATATAGGATCAAGGCAGGAATAATCACCTTTTTGCGGCCAATTCTATCAGAAACGAACCCAAGAAAAGGAATGATCAATGCCGCTGAAAAAGAAAAATAACTAAGAATCAAATTCGCTTGTAGGCTGGTAATATTTAATTCTCTCTTTATGTCTGTCAGTACCGGGATAAGCATTGAATTTCCTAACACCATGATAAAGGGCACAAAAGACAGTGCCAGCATCTTAAAAGACTGATTTTTAATCAATTGATCCCACCCTGCTTCATATTACTGTATTTTGTTTATATGCTTATTTATTTTTCCCTTATTTGCTGCATTTCATGTCGCATTTGTATCACCTATTTTTTCACGGTGTAAAATACATATAAAACATAGAAGGTGACCTTTTGGGTCACCTTCTATGTTTTATATGTATTCCGCATGAACATTCTTTTTCTCCGCGAAGTTGTGCTGAGAATATTAAATAACAATCCTCTATAGACCATAATAAAGGATAGTAACAGCTGGGCTATCACAAACCCTATGATAGATTGAGTAGATAAAGAGAACAATCCTCTGCCTAGTATAGCGCTAGGATTCAATCCAGAGCCAGTAAGAACAACAAAAGTGCCTAATAGTACCACATTCGGGAGCAGCCAGTCTAACCAGTTTTCTTTCATAAATTCAAAAGCATAAGTAAAGCTATCGGCTACTTGATAATGTTTGCGATAGATAACCTCTGGTAAACAATTCAACAATATGAAAGCAGCAATGATCAGGATTGACCATAGAGAGATAAAACCCAATCGTATGTTCAGTATGGGCCTTAAAAACAACCCTGCTCCATAATTTACAAACCAAATCACCACAAGGATTCCGTAGATTTTACCTAGGTACACCTTGAACCCCTTCTTAAAGTCATCTAGATCAATTTTTCCATATAGGATGATGTTCTCGATAAGATACAGGTAATTAGAAAACAATGCCCCCTGTACCAATGTAATAATAATTCCAGCTAATATAGAGAACATAAATGCCACACGCCATAAAATCCCTAACACCAGTGCATAAACAAGTCCAGTAAAAATAATGGGCCAGTTGTTCAATGTTAGTTTTATCCCTTTAGGTATGATTTCCTTGTTTACGCCAATAATATCTTGAATGATATTCAATGTCATCACCCCTCTAAATCAATTTTATAAACCCTAGATTTTGTAAACACTTTATGTTCCAACTCATAATCAAAAAGCAATGTGGTAGACTCTTTTTTTATAGGCCCTTCCCCTAGTTCCTCGAAACTGGACAAAACATCATACTGAAAGCTTTCAAAGTGCACCTTCTTAATGATCTGTTTTGCTGGTAATCCCTCGAACTGAGGCAAATATTTTTTTACGTTTTTTTCCCTTTGTAAAAAATGATGGGCTCTATTTCTAAAACTTTCATCATCTATCGGGTAAAAGAACTGGGGCACTGCACTTTTCCCTTGTTTCAAATAATCTAGCTTAAGGAGTTCTCTAAAAAAAGCCATTTCATCCCATTTTTTCTCTTTATAAAAGTCCAGCAATACCTCATACAAAGCATTTCGTCCATGGGCATGATGGTGATGACCTTTCATTTCCCAGTACTTCCCCAAATCCATATAAAAGTTTGCTGGACTTTCATAGAAACGACGAAGAATGAAATCAATACCCTCATCAAATCCATGGGTATTATAGTATTGCTCCACCATTTCTTCCATCACCTTTATCCCAAGCATTTCTTCATAACTTATATACCGATTACCTAGGACTTCGTAAGGAGGCTCTTCTCGGTAAATGTAGTCATGCAGTTGAGCATCCTGTCTGATTCCTGAACCTTTTAAGAGCTTTAAAAATCCAAGCTGTAATTTCTCAGGTTTTAATCTATAAACGTCATCAAAGGACAGCTTAAATCGCTGAAATGTTTCATAGGGCAATCCAGCAATTAAATCCAGATGGAGATGAATATTCTTATATTGAGAGATTGTCTTTACTGTTTCACTTAACCTGCCAAAATCAACCTTACGATCGATTGCCTCCATGGTCATATCATAAGTGGTTTGAACCCCCACCTCAAATTGAAACAAACCCTCTCGTACGTGGCATAAAAACTCCAGTATTTCCTCATCCAATAAATCTGCTGTAATTTCAAAGTGAAAATTCGTAGTTCCATTGTCATTGTCGTGGAGATACTTCATAATTTCGAAGCAGTGGGATTTTTTCGCATTAAAGGTTCTGTCCACAAATTTAACCTGTTTTACCTGGGCTGCCAAAAAAACATCCATGTCCTTTTTGATGTGATCTATGGAAAAAAACCTAACTCCTTTTATCGTTGAAGAAAGGCAGTATCTACAATTATGTGGACACCCTCTAGAGCTTTCATAATAAATGATTCTATTTTCATACCCATCCAATCCATTGAGAAAAGGAGAAGGTATTGTTTCTAGCTCCTTTATCAGCCCCCGCTCTCTAGTAACAGAAATTGCTTCACCCCTACGGTAAGCGATCCCATGAATACAGGCTATATCCCCTTGGCCTTCCACCAGATGGCCTAGCAACTCTTTAAAGGTAACCTCCCCTTCCCCCAAAATGATATAGTCGATACATGGGTTCTTATACAACAGCTCCTGGGCATCAAAGCTTACTTCCGGCCCTCCTAAAATGATCGTTACTCTAGGATTTATTTTCTTTAAATTCCTCGCGATCCTTAGGGTTTGTCCTATATTCCAAATGTAACAGGAAAAACATACAACGTCATGGTTCCCCTTGTATATTTCAGCCAGAACATAATCTAAATCATGATTAATGGTATACTCCTTGATATCTATATTTTCAAACATATATTTGCAATAATTCTTTAGATACTGCAAAGCCAAGGATGTGTGAATATATTTTGAATGCAGTGTGGTTAACAATATCTTCATATATTTATCCTTTCGTTCCTTTGTTTTTATATTTTCAGCAGTTGTACATGCTTTTAAACACATTATAACACAAAGCTCACCAATAAATACCAGGAGATAGGATCTTTCCTATCTCCTGTAGCCTAAGATATGCATAAAACGTATTTTTTTAAAGGCATAATTTGATATGGGATAATCAATGCGGTCAAAGGTATGGGCTGCAATCAATATTTTCTCCAAACTTCTTTCCCCAGGAAGTATATTTACAACCACAGGTGTATGATTGTAAATTCCATCATCTTCAAAATCCAATTGAATCAAATCCCCTACCTCAATGCCGTACATATCCGTTTCTTTTATGACAGGCCCTGCTGATTTGTTGTATGCTAAAAACTTATGCAGATACTTTACACTGGTCCAAGCAGGAGCACGATCATTCATACTTCTATAATACCATCCATATTGCGTGTAGTTCATGGGACATCCTCCAGCATGGAGCACTTGAGACGCAAAATTTGTACAATCTCCACCCATTTTTTCAAAATCAGCATACCTTGGATTCCGGCCCATCGCCCATTTCCGTGCATATGAAACAGCAGCTGAACGATTGTATGGATAAATCATCCTATCACTCCTCGTATCTAACTATTTGTTTATTTCCCTATACTAACTATGTATATTAGTAACTATCTTAAAAATGAACTCAAACTTAGGGATATTCAATAACATTGAGCCTATACCACCAAGGAACATTCCATATTACAAAATATATTACTTCAAAACTTCAGATTTTCTTTACAAAAGTGGCCTGAATAGCACATATCCCCTTGTGGAAAATTAATTTGAAACAAAGCATAAGTTATTATTTCAAGAATATGGTATAATATATAAAAGGTGGTTTAGGGGGTGATCCAATATGTCAATTATGTCTTCGAAGCAGCTTAGGCATACATTCTGCATGGAGGAACTACGCAAAATCGGAGCACATGTGATCAATGTCCAAGGAATCAAGTTTTATGTAAAATATAATATGGATAATCTGAACATTGAATATATTTATCATATCAATCCTGACTATACCTATTTATTAGAGCGTATCAAGCCCTATTTGCTGATTGCTGGAGTATACGCTACAGAAGAAGATGTTGTTGAGGCTATCAAGGTTGATATAGATCAGTTCAAAAATGCAATGAAAAGTAAGAACTTTGATGACTTTGTGGCTATTGACCGAGATCTGACCGACATTGTGCGGTATTTCGAAGATTTATATCTTTACTATAATATCAATCGTGAAGATCTCACCTTAATGAAAGAAGAAATCAATCGTGTTGTAGATTTAATACAACAAATCAAAAATAGAAGCGACCGTGTTTACTACAAAAAAGATCCAGAGAGTTTTCGTACCTAAGGAAATGAAATTCATTTCCTTTTTTTGAGAAAACTTGGGAAATCTTTTTTAAAATTATTTATCACTTTTTGAAGGTTTTACGCGATTCTTGCCGAATATTTGTATATAACATGCGTAAGTAAGAAAGGTGGTCTATATGGAACAGTTCGACAGAATATCAATTCAAGAGATTTCCAAAACAGATATGTTAATGATTATTAAGGCCCTTGAATATACAGGAGAAAATACAAGTATCCCTTCCTTCATCAGTCTTAAGAATAGTATTGTAAAGCAGTTGAGTGAGTTAGCTGAAACGTCAGAGGATGAATTCCTATTGTATCTTCAGCAGAAATAAATCGATCTAAAAATAATAATCACAGCCTAATCAACATGGCTGTGATTTCTTTTTATAGCCTTCTAAAGAATTCATCCCTATGGGTTTCTCCACTCTCCATAGCTTTTTCAAGACATGATAAAAGATTCCTTTGATCTTGGGGCAAAAGACCATGTAAAGAAACATAATTGGATGGATGATTACTTCGAAGCATACAATTCTCCAGTTGGAGTTCTTGAATAAACAAATGAGTTTCTCTCATGATTGCCTCGGGTGTCAGCAATTGGAACGTACCTTCTTGAACTTGGTCATATAATTCAGTACCTTCTTCAAGTAGTAATGTAAGCAATCCTAGGTATTGAGGATTTATGGCATTGATCACACGGGCAGAGTCAACAGCATGTTCTCTCCACTTTTCCGAACCGCCTAATCCTGAGATGACGGTTGCTGATAAGGCAATGCCTGATTCTATGATCTTCCTCCCAGCCCCTATCATTTCCTTGGCTGTCACTCCTTTTTTTATAGCTTTCAGTATTTCATCACTGCCAGACTCAATACCTAGATATGCAATGCCTAAACCGAGTTCCTTCAGTGCCTTTAACTCCCCTTCTGTTTTTCTAAGAATATCCTTTGGTGCGCTATATATGCCTACCCGCTCACACTCTGGGAACAATTCATTAATTCTTATGAGGATCGTTTTTAAATCTTCAGTTTTTAACACCAATGCATTGCCATCGGCCAAAAACACTCTTTTTACAGACTTATAGTGCATCCTTGCCGCTTCTAAATCCTTCATAATTTCATGAATAGGCCTAATCCTAAATTGCTTTTCTTTATACATGCTGCAAAATGTACATTGATTATGGGAACATCCTATCGTCACCTGGACAATCAAGCTATAGGCTTCACTGGGCGGTCTGTACACCGTTCCTTCATAACGCATGCTATCCACTCCTTACCTTAATCGTACAAATAGTCAGCTGACACAGGCCCGCTGACTATTTTGTATCCTTACATTTTTTCAGGTGCTGCCACACCAAGGAGCGCCAATCCATTTTGAATCGTCTGTTTTACTGCATATACCAGCGCAACTCTTGATTTTTGCAATACTTTGTCTTCCACGATAATTGGACAATCATGATAAAACTTATTGAAACCTTGAGCCACATTTACAATATGTCTTGAAATAATGGCAGGCTCATACTTTCTCGCAGCATCTTCCACGATAGTGGGGAATTGCTGGATCAATCTCACCAAATTCATTGCATCCTCATTAGACAACAGGCTATAGTCAGCTGATGCATCGACTTCTACTTCGGTCTTTCGTAATATGCTGGCTGCTCTAGCATGGGTATATTGAACATAAGGTCCTGTCTCACCATCAAAGGATAATGTCTTCTCCCAAGAGAATGTATAGTCCTTAATTCGACTATTGGATAATTCCTGGAATACTACGGCACCAATTCCAACCTGTTTTGCAACTTCATCCTTATTTTCAAGGTTAGGGTTCTTAGCACTGATAATTTCCTTTGTTTGCTCCACTGCCTTGTTGAGTACATCCTCAAGGAATACTACTCTTCCTTTTCTTGTAGACATGGTACCCTCTTCAAGACTAACCATACCGAATGGTACGTGAACACAATCCTTTACCCATTCATTTCCCATGAGCTCTATGATCTTCATCCATTGCTGGAAGTGCAGCATTTGCTGTGATCCAACTACATATATGTTTTTATAAAAATCATAATGTTCCTTTCGATAGATGGCCGCTGCGATATCTCTTGTTATATACAGGGTAGAGCCATCGCTTTTACGAATCAATGCCGGAGGCATTCCGTGGGGTTCTAGATCCACAATATCAGCCCCTTTAGACTCCTGCAATATTCCCTTTTTCTCCATCAATTCAATGACTTTAGGCATTTTATCGGAATAGAAGCTTTCTCCTGCATATGAGTCGAACTCGATGCCTAGCATGTCATACACTCTGCTAAATTCCTTCAGACTCTCATCCCTGAACCATTGCCACAATTTTAGTGCTTCCCCATTACCCTCTTCAAGTTTCTTAAACCAAGCTCTTGCTTCGTCTTCCAATTCTGGATTTTTCTCAGCTTCTTCATGGAATTTCACATAAAGCTTTAGTAATGCAGGGATCGGCTCTGCTTCGATTTCCTTTGCATCTCCCCAATTATTAAAGGCCACAATCAGCTTTCCGAATTGCGTTCCATAATCCCCAAGATGATTTATCGTAACCACATCATATCCAAGGTAATCAAAGATATTCGCTATGGCATGACCAATCACGGTAGTACGGATGTGCCCAATATGAAATGGTTTTGCAATATTAGGCGACGAATACTCTACAATTACCTTCTTGTTTTCACCCATATCTGATGCGCCGAATTTTTCTTTTTTCTCGAAAACATCTCCGATGACGGATTGGGCAAAAATACTCTTATTAATAAAGAAGTTAACATAGGCAGCTGCATTTTCAACCTTCTCAAATAGTTCTATAGAGCCTAGTTTATCAGCTATTTCCTGGGCAATGAGGTTTGGTGATTTTCTAAACTCCTTCGCCAACTTGAAACAAGGAAAAGCAAAGTCTCCCATCTGTGTATTTGGTGGGATCTCAATCATCTCCATTACCTGATTAAATTCCAGCTGCCCTGTCTTATCAACCAGAGCTTGAGCAATTTCCTTTTTAAAGTTAATCATGTTTTATCTCCTCCTTCAAAAATAAAAAACTCCCGCCTCTTTTATGCAAGAGACGAGAGTTATATCCCGTGTTACCACTCTTATTGATACAAATTGTATCCACTCTATACCCCGCTAACGGTGGGCATCCGTTTTACCTACTGATTTTCAGTAAAAATCTCCGAGGTGCGCTTCAATCAAAGCTGTATATCGGACTTTCACCAACTCCGACTCGCTAAAATACTATGCTAGGATCTACTATCCTCATCACTGATCAATATCCGACTATTGAGTATTAATGTATCATATATTTTTTACCAAATCAAGTTTTTTTATAAGCTTTTTCATATTCTATCCTATTATTATATATAATATATGTACTTGAGATACCTATTTTCTTGAAACACCAAGTCAGCAGACCCAATATTATCAAACTTTGTGGTGGTAGGCCTGTAAACCCGATTTACATTAAGGACGACACATAGGTCGCCCCTTACCATGAAAGCAGAACAATGGATAATCTTTGATTAATTTTTCAAATCACATATCTATATGTGTGTTACAATAGAATAAATACAAAATTTGGAGGGTTTTTCTTGTTAGTAAAATCAACGGCGCTGCTTATAAAATCCTTTATAGAACAAAATGAATTTTTTCTTTATCCTTATCGTCCTATTGACGTGATCACTGATATCGTATTACATAAGCAGTTATGGTTTAAAGAATTCTTTATAGAGTTCATAAATGACCCTGAATTTCTTCAAGGTTCCCTAGATTATCAGAAGAACATTGTCTATCCATCTATCAAAGAGATTCAAACTCGCAATCGTTATAAAAAACTATTTTTTTATAAGATTGTATCCATTGATCAGCCTTATTCTGAAGAACAGCTAAACCAGCTAAAGGAGCTTCATCATTGGATTGCAGGTGAAAAAGTTAATCTTCACATTATAGTTCTGGACTTGTCTACGCTGCAAATTGTCCATCAGCAATCTAACTTCGGGGATGATGAGGGCGTTCTCCCCGCCATCCAAGCATGGCTTCCCCAACTCCCCCTTGAGGATTTGGCGGCAGTTGATTTACTAGATATAGAGAATCGGACGAAGCAGACAAAGGGTTACTTCTTTCCCAAGAAAAAATTTTATTTTACAAACGTAATTTTAGCCATTAATATTCTTATTTTCATCTATATGTCCATGACTGGGAGCACAACAAACTCTGGATACTTGATTGCCTTCGGGGCAAAATATAATCCACTCATTGCCGCAGGTGAATACTATCGCCTGTTTACCAGTATGTTTCTACATATCGGTATTGCCCATCTAATGTTTAATAGTTATGCTTTAAAAATGCTTGGAAAAGATGTGGAATCAATTTACGGCACAACTAAATTTCTTTTTATCTATGTAGTGGCAGGGATTTTTGGTAGCCTTGGCAGCTTCCTATTCAGTCCCGCAGTATCGGCTGGGGCATCCGGCGCCATCTTTGGCCTTATAGGGGCCTATATGTATTTTGGCATACGCAGACCTGCTATTTTCTCCGCTCGATATGGTCTGAATCTTGTATCCATGCTGCTGATCAATATCGTGTTTGGCTTTACTGTCCCTGGCATTGATAATTTTGCCCATCTTGGTGGCTTTCTAGGAGGGTATCTATCTAGCTGGGCTATAGGACTCTCAAAGGAAAAACTTTTCCTCCGCAAACAAATGATCCCTCAATTACTCATCGTCTTCTTGGTGACTAGTTCCTTGCTGGCAGGAATAGCACTCCAGCAAAAAACCTGGGAATATCATTTTCATAAGGGTGTAAAGGCACTTCAGCAAGATCAAATTGAAGAGGGCCAATCGTATCTTGAGAAGGGGATCATTCTAAACCCCCAAGTAGGAGCATTTTACTACTACCTGGCCTACGCCCATTATCGTAAAGGTGATATCTCAATCGCCATAGAATATCTAAATCAAGCCCTTTCCCTTGATCCCCAAGACAAGGGCGCTCTAGAATTCCTACAAGAGCTCGAGGGTATTCAGCAATAACAAACAAAAGTACTCCATGCCCCTAAATAAATAACAAAAAAGCAGCCTTTGGCTGCTTTTTTGTTATTTATCTGGGTATAGCCCTTCCATATACGCAAATGGATTGGTCATATCAATGCCATTGATTTTTTCTACAGCCTTGCCCTCAATCATAATACGAACTTCCTGAATGCCTTCCAAAACGGTAAGGGTGTTCACAATTGCCCCGATGGAAAGCAAGGTATCATTACTCGTTCCTTTTTGCCCTTCCATAAACTCTTTGGATAAATCTACAACAACTTTTTGATCTTGTTTCTCTATAGAGATTAGCTTCGTGCCCTTCGGTATAGGATTTACATAGGCTTGGAAATCCTTAAAACGAATCAATTCTTGAATAACAAATTCTTCAATGGAAATACCCTTCAATCGTTCATCATTCTGCAGAATACTATAGGCTTCATCCAAAATATAGGGCTTATCTTTATGTTTCAAATACAACACATAGTCTATCTCATCCTCACCCTGGGTATCAGCTTTGTCTATTGGTTTTTGATCTGTGACTGGTGGATTGTTCGTCTGAGATACTTTTTCTGGATCCGCTTTGCTGCATCCCGAAATGAATATACTTATCACCAAAAGTACCAACAATAAAATGGACATTCCTTTTTTCATTGGTATTCCCCCTCTTTGTCTTTATTAACCTTTCTCTATATATTCCCTAAAATCCCCTTCGTCTAACACCAAAATTCCATGTTTTTTCAGCAGCGCCGCCGTAACACCATCCCCTTCGGTTAACAGCTTCTGAAAGCTTCCATCGTAAATTTTACTATTTCCACAGGATGGACTCCTAGCTTTTAGTATGGCCCTTTTCACCCCATACAGGGCTGCAATCTTCAAGGTTTCCTTAGCACCCTTCACAAAACGATCCGTTAGATCCTCTCCCTCTCGATTGAATACTTTTGCACTGTTTTCTAATACGTTGCTTCCATCTCCGCCCCTAATCTCACATGGGATACGAGGTGTAGGTAACCCCCCTAACTGTTCTGGACATACAAGGATCGCCTTTCCCGCCTTTACTAGCTTTTCAATTTCATCTATCTGCTTACTGCCCCCATCATAGCGGCAGTCAACCCCTGCTAAGCAAGCACTGATAAGGATCATAGACACTCCCCCCTCATTTTTTCTGCTTCCTATTTAGTATCTGGGCAATCTCATGCTGAATGATATGCTCATCCATAGGTAACAGCTTCCCATTGTCTCGCTTACTCTTATAATATTCTACTCCAGCTGCATGGGCCTTTTCCATGGCTCCCTTATCGTCAGGTTTTTTGGACAGTTCCCTCAATTGGGCTTTATACTCTTCTAGGAGAACAAGATTTTGTTTCATTCTGCTAATAACAATCAATATTGCTGATGCAGCCCCTAATAAAATTCCTAACAAAGTTATCCATGAATTCCCCTGAACAGACCCTAGATAGAGTACAACGAAACATAAAATCAATAAAACAAATCCAACCAATCTACCAATCATTCCCCTACACTCCTGTCTATCTCAGTTCTACCACAGTTACACCCGCTCCACCTTCACCATGGACGCCTTCTCTAGAGGATTTCACATGCTTATGCCCTCTCAATAATTGCTTAATCCCATCTTTTAAAACCCCTGTGCCTTTACCATGAATAATCGTAACCACCTGGATCCCTGCAAGATAAGCGTCATCTAAATATTTATCTGTATCTAATAGTGCCTCTTCTAGGAGTTGACCCCTTAAATCGATGGAAGATTTAATGTTTTCCGCCTTGCTCTTCATAATCTTACTGGTCCCTGTTCTTTTCCCTTTTTCCTTTTCTTCTTTATCCAATCTCAAATTTTCAATATTTACATTCACTTTCATAATGCCCACCTGCACGATTAAATCCCCGTTGACATCAGGTACAGTCACCACATTACCTTTTTGATTTAGTGTCAAAATCATCACAGCATCTCCGGGCTTTAGTTGCTTAGGTGGCTTTGTATTTACACCCAATGGCATACCTAAACCTAGACCTTCATCCATTTGCCCTAGTTTTTCTCTTAATCCCTTTCTCGCCTCTTCGATCCTTCGATTCTTCTCCTTCTCTTCAACCTCTTGAGATAGAGTTCTTAGTTCTTTGATGATTTGATCCGCATCTTCTTTAGCTTCCCTCAGTATTTTCCTTGCTTCTTCTCGAGCATCACGCAGCATTTTCTCCCGTTGTTCTTCTAATTTTTCGCTTTTTCTATCGTATTCCTCTTTCTGCTGCTGAATTGCTAACTTTAGACGAATAGCACTCTCTCTTTCCTGCTCCGCCTTCTGCTTATCTTTTTCAATGGTAGATAGCAAATCTTCAAAGGCAATATCTTCGTTAGAAATCGACTCTTTCGCCTTATCGATAATAAATTCTCTCAAACCCAGACGCTTGGAAATTTCAAAGGCGTTGGACTTTCCAGGCACACCAATCAGCAGCTTATAGGTTGGACTAAGGGTTTCCACATCAAATTCCACCGAGGCATTTTGCACTCCCTTTGTGGTAAGGGCATATTGCTTTAACTCCGTATAATGGGTGGTGGCGATGCTTCTTACCCCAAGTCCGTATAAATGATCCAAAATAGCGATGGCCAACGCAGCTCCCTCTGTAGGATCTGTGCCTGCCCCTAATTCATCCAACAATATGAGGGAGTTTCCCTCCACTTGACCAAGAATTTCAACAATATTGGTCATATGGGATGAAAATGTACTTAAGCTCTGTTCAATACTCTGCTCATCCCCAATATCAGCAAAGACTTGGTTAAAGATTGCAAGCTGCGTACCATAGTCCCCAGGTACATTTAATCCTGACTGGGCCATCAGTGTGAAAAGTCCAACAGTTTTTAACGTGACAGTTTTACCTCCTGTATTAGGTCCAGTAATAATCAAAGTACTAAATTCATCACCATTCCAAATATTTGTTGGTACAACATTCTTCTCGTCTAACAAGGGATGTCGCCCGTTCTTAATCCGTAAATATCCCCTGTCATTCAATTCCGGCTCAACGGCCCTCATTTTAACCGATAGCCGACCTTTGGCAAAAATGAAGTCCAATTTCTTCAGAACTTCTTGATTCCTTCGAATCTCGGTACTCTTTT
Source organism: uncultured Anaerosolibacter sp. (assembly GCA_937948705.1). Next base: position 18,996 of record CALECF010000002.1, read on the forward strand.
CCCCTACCAATGCCGTTAATTCCCGTAGAATTCTTTCAATCTCCAACTGTTCCTTAATCTTTAGTTCCCTTAATTCATTGTTTAACTCTACGATGACCATAGGCTCCACGAATAAGGTGGCGCCACTGGAGGATTGATCGTGAATCAATCCTGGCACACTTCCTCTATGTTCCTGTTTTACAGGTACTACATATCGATCCTGTCGTTGGGTCACAATGGCTTCCTGAAGATATTTTTGCGTTTGACTTGATGAGATGATACTGTTTAATTTGTTCCGAATCGCGGTCTGCTTAGATTCCATCTGCCTTCTAATACTTTTCAGTACTGGACTAGCATGATCAGAGATCTCTTCGTCACTAATAATACACTCGTTAATGCGATCCTCAATGGTCTTCATGGTGCTGATCTGACTCACATAGCCTTCAACAATGGGATATTTACCTTCCCCGTCTTTGGATTCCTTAAACATGGTTTTTAGCTTTCTGGCTGCCCGCAATGTATCACTAACCTCAAGTAATTGTCCTGGATACAGGAAGGAGCCAATTTCTGCTCTCCGTACATGATAGGATAAATCATGGATGCCTCCCAATGATACATTCCCTCTTTGGATCAAAATACTTGAAGCTTCACTGGTTTCCTTTTGCCATTCTACGATTGTCCCAAGGTCAATAGACGGCTCCAACTTTTCAGCCAATTCTCTCCCAAGGCTAGATTCAACCTTATCTAGGAGCATATCCCGAATTTTTTCATATTCCAACACTCTTAATGTCCTACTATTCATTTTCCTCTCCTCATGCTTTCTATTTGCTTTCAAAAGGGTTGATTATTCTACACCCCTAAAAAAATGTCCTTTTGTTAATCCCTTCTCCCGCATTTCCTTTAAAAATTCTTCTGCAATAACAGTCATTCTACCCTTTCGAAGGACCTCTCCATAGGCTTCCATGATCTTCTCAATCTCCTGCCCATCCTCTATGGTAAGATGAATTCTTAGATTCAATGCACCCCCATGTAAAATCTCATGGATAGACTCTATCAGACATAAGCTTTGGGAGTTCAATATATGGGTTCTGCAGTGGTCATCCATCATGATAGGAAAAACCATATCCTTTCGATCCTTTAAGCCTAAACTAGTATTTCTACATAGATTACAGTTCTCCTGCTGACCCTGTTTACTGATAACCGCCGCGGTGGGGCAATGCCGCATCACCATTAAAGGCATATACCCTTGCACAATAACCTCACCAGGAATAGGGCCCCCCATCACTATTTCTTTGATTTGCTTTAAGGTTAGTTCGGGAGACAATGCTGCCTCCTGAACGTTCCAATCTTGCAATAGCCTTAACGCACCCTTATTGAATATATTTAAAGAAAAATCCCCATAAATATTCTCTATCCCCATATCCTTAGCTACCTTTAGGATCCCAAGATTAGATGCCATGATTCCTCTTACCTGATTTTTGTTCTCAGATAAATACTTTTTAATATCTCTTAACTCCTCGTCCGTAGTTATTCTCGAGAATGCAGGGACGAGCTCCACCTCATGATCTTTCACGAGGAGGTAGGCATCTGATAAGGTAGTCAGATCTGTATAATAGATCCTATTCACCGAATGTTGAAGTACCGCTTTAAGCTGCACTAAATTATTAACGGATACCCTTACGCTTACTTCAGCTCTTGGTTTCACCCGAGGGGTCATCAACCATTGATCCAGCTTTTGGCTTATGTCCATAGCTTTCATGGGTTGTCTGCCATTATGGTTTGCTCTTAAATCATCTAGCTGTTTGATGGCATCTCTTCTTAACCCATTCAATTCTCCCACAGGGATTATGCCATTTGCATCCAATTGAACCTCTAAACTTTCAAATACATAGGGAGTATTTCCAAGCTTTAGCAACTGCTCCCGCACGCGATCTTCCTCCGTCGGTTTTTTTAGGGCCTTTTCCACCTGGTATTGGCCCCTGAGCTCCACATGATGTCCTTCTCGATCCCAAAGGGTCAATAGTATGTTCTCTCCTATGTTTCCACGAAAGTCTCCATAGATGGGTATCTTTCGTTCCGTTCTTTCATAGCTTTCTCTAGCCCGTTGAAACAAGTTGATATCGGAGGTTCTATACACAGGTTGTCCTTTTGATACAGAATGTCTAAAGTTTACTTGAATGATTTCTTTGGCATTTCCCTGCTCTCTCTTCTCGCCTCTTACCGTCAAAACCTCTACAAGGGCCCCAGGACTATCACCTTTTTCGGTCCAGACCTCTATGCCATCCCCTTTACGTAATTCACCTTCGAGTTTGATTTCAATCCTCTGTTTATTCTTATCATAGCCCAAAACTTCTCCGATCCTTATCCCCCGATTGCTAGGCTTCTCAAAACTCATCATTTCCTTCCCGTAAGCCCCCAAAATATATCCTTTGGTAAACTTACGATTGAAAATTTGCTCCACGTCCCGTAGTGTGGCAGCATCTGGCTTTTCCATGGATTTATCCATTACATATTGGTCAATGGCTTTACGATAGGCACCCACGATGGTCGCCACATATTCCGCCCGCTTCAACCGTCCCTCAATCTTAAGAGATTTAATTCCTGTATCTAATATCTGATGAATATTTTCTAAGGTGTTTAAATCCCTTGGGCTCAGTAAGTAATCGCCTTCCTCACTTTTTATAGCGTCTCCGCTTCTCAAATTGACGAGCTGGTAAGGCATTCTACATGGCTGGGCACACCGCCCACGATTTCCGCTTCTTCCACCGATCATGCTGCTCATCAAGCATTGACCTGAGTAACAAATGCAGAGGGCACCATGAACAAATGCCTCGATATCTGCTTTACAGTTATCTTGGATTTCCTTGATTTCTTCCACTGACATCTCCCTGGCCAAAACCACTCGTTGAAATCCCATTTCTTCCAAGAGTTGTACCCCTTCTAAGTTATGGACAGACATTTGAGTACTAGCGTGCATCTGAAAATCAGGAAAAATGTCATGAATGAGCTTCGCAGCTCCGAGGTCCTGGACAATCACTGCATCTACATCATGATGATACAAAAAAGATATATATTCTCCCAAGTCTTTTAATTCTTCATCGGATACCAAGGTATTTACAGTTACAAATACCTTTACACCTCGTATATGACAGTAATTTACTGCCTTGATGAGCTCTTCATCGTCAAAATTATTCGCACTTTGCCTAGCGCTGAAAGCTATCCCACCTAAATATATGGCATCGGCACCATTCTGCACAGCAGCCACCAATGCTTCCCAGCTTCCGGCTGGCGCTAACAACTCTATTTCTCTCAATCTTCTCAACCCCTGTTTCTAATTTATATTTCAATCAAAAAGTCTAGCCATACCCTTTATTCCTGCAGCAATTTCACTCTCATATTCATAAAAAAAGTAGCAATATTATTATATCACTACTTTTAGCATACCATAAAAGATATAAAATTATTTTTTTCCATCTCCATCAAAGCCCTCAATATAGGCTTCCAATTCTTTTCTAGACTGTACATATTTAATCTGCATTTCAAATAACTTGTTTTGTAAATCCTCATTCATTTTCCTAATCTTCTCGATTTCCTGGCTCTTTTCAGACAAGGCCTCCCTCAGCTCCCTATTTTCAAGAAGCAGCCCTTGACTCTCATGTTCCGCACATGTAGTATTTCGCAAATCCCCTTCCAATCGTTGAATGATCTCAATATACTCCTGATTCTGACTTTCAGCCTCTGCCGCTGCAGCCGCCAATTGACTGCGAACCTGTTCTAGTTCATATATGGGTTGTAATGCTTCCTTTTCTAACGCTTCTAATTGGGATTTGGTCTTGAAGTACTCATCAGCTATGTTTACTGAAGTCAACACTGCCGCCATAGCAGTACTCAGCTTTTTACTTTGCCTTGCAACAATAACCATCTTATCGTCAACATAATTTGCGACCTTTTGCATATATTCCCGGGGCTCGGTACCAACCAAAGTATACTCTTGCCCATTGATCCTCACAACGACCTTGCTTTTGTTGCTCATCGATATCTCTCCTTCTATGGATTGGAGTCCCTATATTAATTCTGTAAAAGAATAGTATTTCCTTCTTTTTTTTAATATCTAGGCAATTATGTTTTTGATTTTATAGACTTCTACTCTATTGGTACATATATAGTTCTATTATATTACATCCTAGGCTTTAAATAAATACTGCCATTGCCCCATAAGAAGGAAATTTCATAGGTATATCTATCCAATTATGGTTTTGAGGACACGTACAGACCAAAACAAATCCGGCAGATACCTGCCGGATTTGTTTTAGTCTCTTAATTGAGCCTCTAGCTTTTCTTTTAACTGGCTTAGAATTTTTTCATGAACCTTCACAACGTCTTCGTCAGTAAGGGTACGATCCTCACCTCGGTACGTGAGGGCATAGGCAACACTCTTATATCCTTCTTTGATTTGTTTACCCTTATACACATCAAACAATTGAACTTTCTCCAATAGCTTTCCACCATTCTCTTTGATCACATCTTCAATTTCCTTGACATACACCTCATCCTTTACCACCAAGGCAATATCTCTTGTGATTGCAGGATATTTAGGTAACGCCTTATATATCCTATCCAGTCTCGTTAGCTGAAGTACAATATTGAAATCAATCTCCCCTAGATATGTCCGCACCTCTAAATCAAATTTTTCCGCCACATCTGGGTGAATTTCCCCAAAAACACCCAAAATATGATTCTCCCAAAGAAGGTTGGCACATCTTCCAGGATGGAATGTAGGATGATTTTTTTCAGGAATGAACTCAATATTTGAGATACCTAAATTCTTGAAAACACTTTCAATAGTACCTTTCAATGTGAAGAAATCTACCTCTTTGCCATACATACCCAAGGTAAGTACAGGCTTTTCAATAGGCAATCGGTCCACAGGAATACTATGGGGCAGAAATACTCTTCCAATTTCAAAAGCCTTTACTGACTCCACATTCCGATTATTATTTCTTGATAGTACTTCAAGCATATTGGGCATTAAAGTGGTCCGCATGATACTATTTTCTTCACCTAAAGGGTTGATTAATTTCACCGTTCTCCTCATAAAGCTTTCTTCCGGCAATCCGATCATATCAAAGCCCTTAGGACTTACAAAGGAATAGGTAGATATCTCCGTTACGCCCGCAGCATTTAAAAACTTTTTGGCATAATCTTCAATAATCTGTCCATTGGTCTTTGCGCCTTGAGAATTCCCCTTTGGAATAGTTACATCAATTCTGTTATAGCCATAGATTCTTGCTACCTCTTCCACGATATCAATTTCCTCCGTAATATCTTGACGGAAGGTTGGTATCGCCAACAATAAATCCTGTTCCTCTTGGGTTACTTCTATTTCAAGCTTTCTAAGGATATCTGCAATCTCCTCAGGGGAAAGTTTTGTTCCCAAAAAATCATTGATTCGACGGGTTCTTACTTTTAATGATTTTTTCTCAAGGGGATTAGGGTAAATATCAATAACCCCCTTCACAATCTTCCCTGCACCCAGTTCCTCTATCAGCTGACATGCTCTATTTACTGCATTTAAGGCAATATTAGGATCTACACCTTTTTCAAATCTCGCCGATGCCTCTGTTCGAAGTCCTAACTTTTTAGAAGTTGCTCTCACATTATCTGCATAGAAGTTAGCTGATTCAAGTAAAATGGATTTTGTATCCCCTGTTACTTCTGAATTTTCTCCACCCATTACACCCGCAATGGCCACAGGCTTTTCTCCATCACAGATCATGAGCATGTTGCTATCTAGCTTTCTTTCTACCTCATCAAGGGTTTTAAAAACAGTATTTTCCTCGGCCTGTTTTACAATAATCTTTTTACCCGCCAACATATCTAAATCAAAAGCATGCAGAGGCTGCCCCATCTCTAGCATCACGTAATTTGTTATATCTACGATATTGCTAATTGGCCGGACACCCGCCTCCATCAATCTTCGCTGCATCCACTCTGGAGATGGCTGAATCACAATATCAATGGCCACTCTAGCCGCATATCTTCTGCACAAGTCAGTATTTAATACCTCTACCGCTGCGAACTCTCCTATATCACCATGCTCATGGTTGATTGTAATCTCAGGGTATTTTAATTCTAAACCAAAGGTTGCAGCCGTCTCTCTAGACATCCCCAACATACTCAGGCAATCTGGGCGATTTGGCGTAATTTCAAATTCGATCACATGACCGTTAATCCCGAGGATCTCCTTGATATCAGTGCCCGGTCCATAGGCTTGATCTAAAATATAGATGCCGTCTTTCTGATAGGATGGAATAACCTTGTCAGCTATGCCTAATTCCTTCGCAGAACACATCATCCCCTGGGATTCTTCTCCCCTAAGCTTTCCTTTTTTGATCTTTACGCCCCCTGGCAAAATGCCTCCAACAAGTACGATGGGCACATAATATCCCTCTCTGATATTATCTGCACCGGTTACAATCTGTATAATTTCACTACCAACATCCACCTTGGTCACAAGGAGTTTATCAGCGTTGGGATGGCTTTGGATTTCCAGTATCTTTCCAACCACAACCTTATCAATTTCTTCTCCTAAGGTTTCTACTGCCTCTACCTTAGACCCTGACATTTCTAAGTCTTCGCCCAATTTTCCTACTTCTATAGGATCTATATCTACATAATCCTTTAACCATTTTAATGGCACAAACATGATGCTATACCTCCTTTATTTCCATTTATCTTTTAAATTTTTTCTATTAAAACTGCTTTATAAATCTCATGTCATTCTCAAAGAAGAGACGAATATCATCAATTTCATGTTTTAACATAGTAATTCTGTCTAAGCCCATACCAAAGGCAAATCCGCTGTAAACCTCTGGATCAATACCACATACCTTTAATACATTTGGATGCACCATTCCTGCACCCAGAATTTCAATCCATCCACTACCTTTACATACACGACATCCTGCTCCTTGGCACTTAAAGCAACTTACATCCACCTCTGCACTTGGTTCTGTAAATGGAAAGTAATGTGGTCTAAACTTTGTCTTTGTCCCCACGCCAAAAAACTGCTTTGCAAAAAGATCTAAAGTACCTTTTAAGTCCGCCATGGTTATGTTCTTATCCACCACAAGACCTTCTATTTGATGAAACATTGGTGAATGGGTTGCATCAGGTGTATCCCGACGGAAGCATCTTCCTGGTGAAATAATTCGTATTGGAGGTTTTGATCTTTCCATGGTCCGCACCTGTACCGGTGAAGTTTGTGTTCTTAACAGGATATCCTCAGCAATATAGAAGGTATCTGATAGGTCTCTTGAAGGATGATTTTGTGGTGCATTCAAGGCATCAAAATTGTAAAATACAGTTTCTACTTCAGGCCCTTCCGCTATTTTGAATCCCATACCCATAAAGATTCCTTTAATTTCATCCAATACCACATTTAATGGGTGTAGATGACCAATTTCTTGAGACTTACCAGGCATGGTGACATCGATACTCTCCACAGAAAGCCGTGCATTTTTTTCAATAGACTTAATACCTTCTACAGCACTACTTAACGCATTTTCAATAGTTTCACGTACTTCATTGGCAACCTGCCCCACAATAGGTCTTTCCTCTTGGGATAATCCTCCCATCCCTCTGAGAACCGCAGTGAGCTCTCCCTTTTTTCCTAAGTATTTGATACGTACTTGTTCCAGCTCTTGCATAGACTTAGCTTTTACGATTTCTTCTAAAGCCAAGGATTGTATTTGTTCAAGCTTTTCTCTCATTTTCATTCTCCTTCCTACAGTAGTTCTTTTTTATTTATTGAAAAGATTCCCGAAGGATCTAAACAGCATCAGTGCTAAAACATAAATCATTCCTGCATAAAAAGCATGATTTGCCATGGTCCTCACATCTTTTTTCTCCTTTTGCCTTCCCCACCGATTCAAAACCAAGCTCATTATAAAATATACCATGAAAAAGATACTAAAACTACCGATGTATGCCACTTCCAAGATACCTCCTTTAAAAACTGCTCTCTGACTACCCCTACAAGTGAAGCTCCTATTGTTTATACATTTTAGACAATAAAAAAAATCTTCAATCCCGAAAGGGACGAAGATTTCTCCGCGGTACCACCCTAATAGTTGTAAAACAACCACTCATTCGACGTAACGGTGTCTGCCGATAGAACCTACTTTATACTTCAGCTCTATAGTTCAAGAGTGAACTTCAAATGCTTTAAAACTTTGAAATGCTCGCAGCCATTGGCATTTCTTCTCTGTAAGTCAAACTACATTCTACTTTTCTCTATCATAACTGATATCTATATTTATTAATTTGTCGTAAGTTCTCTATAAGCCAAGTAGGCGTTAATGTTACCGGTTAACATAAAAACTCTCCAAAACCATTCCTTTGTGGCAAACATAATTGCCGACACCCCTTTTCACTGGCTGATTTATATACATTATAGCACAGGAAAAAAAGGTTTACAAGAATTATAGGGCGAATAAAACCAACTAATTTTAAATTTTCTGACTATATTATTATCCTATTCTTTGTCTCACTACCTCATACATTACAATGGATGCAGCCACCGAAGCATTTAATGATTCCGCTTTACCCGGCATAGGAATCTTAATCAATACATCTGAAACATTGATGTCCTCTTCCTGTACACCATTTGCCTCATTACCTACGATGATGGCGCAAGATTCACTAAAATCCACCTCAAAATGGTACTTATCCCCATCAAGGCTGGTAGTAATGACTTTGATATTTTCTTCCTTCAATATAGCAATGGTCTCACTGGTAGTCCCAGTTGTCAAGATAGGCACATGAAAAATAGAGCCCATGGTAGCACGGATTGTCTTGCTATTATAAAGGTCTACAGAACCCTTTGTAATAAAGATCGCATCTACATCGGCCGCATCGGCAGTTCTGATAATCGTACCCATATTTCCTGGATCTTGAATTCTATCTAAGATAATATAGAATCCCTTATCTTTTCCCAAGAAATCTTCTATGGAGTAGCTGTCCATAGCAACAACTGCCATAATCCCTTGAGGGTTTTGGGTATCAGAAAGCTCTCTAAAAAGTTGAACAGGTATTTTATATAGCAGCATATCCCTTTGTCCAAGCTCCTCTAGAAGTTCTTCACCACCTGCAGTTTCATAAAGCTCATCGCAAAACAAAACCTTTTTCATGCTTTTTTCACTTGCCAAAGCATCTTTTATAATGCGAACGCCCTCAATGATGTACTCTTGATATTGTTCCCTGATTTTTCGCTTCGTCAACTGCCTCACATGTTTTACGATGGAATTTTCGGGAGAGCTTATATCATTGATCAAGGTATACACCTCACCTTTATCCTTACTTTTCTCTATCTATGTAGTCCACCTAAAAAAAATATATCCCCGTTCTTAATGTTTACATATTATTGTTTTTTTATAATATTGCAAGCAGGAAAATAGAGGACCCTAAATTAAATTTCTTCATCACACATTATATGAAAATAGACTCTATAAAAGAGTCTATTTTATTATCCGTTGATTTTTTGCTTTGCTACATCTACCAATTGCTTGAATCCAACCTCATCGTAGATTGCCATCTCAGATAGCATCTTTCTGTTGATTTCAATTCCTGCTTGCTTTAATCCATTGATCAATCTGCTGTATGACATGCCATTCATTCTTGCACCAGCATTGATTCTTGCGATCCATAATTTTCTAAAATCTCTTTTTCTTAATTTACGACCTATATATGAAAATCTTAATGCTCTCATTACTGCTTCATTGGCAGGTCTGAAAAGTTTACTCTTTGCGCCGTATTGGCCTTTTGCAAGCTTTAAAATTTTCTTATGTTTTTTCTTAGCGTTTACCGCTTTTTTTACTCTTGCCATGTATTTCTACCTCCTTTACAACTCTATTTTATGCGTATGGTAATAATCTTTTGATTCTATGTTGATCAGCGCTTGTTAACAGCGTAGCTTTTCTTAAATTTCTCTTTCTCTTTGAAGATTTCTTTGTAAGGATGTGGCTTTTGAACGCCTTATATCTCTTAACACTACCTTTTTTTGTTAGTTTAAATCTCTTTGCTGCGCCTCTATGCGTTTTCATTTTTGGCATAATTGTTTCCTCCCCTCTAAGCTCTAACTATTCTTTGGTGTTAGGAACATATACATGTTTTTACCTTCCATGATTGGCCTTTTTTCAACATTTCCTACTTCAGCAATTAATAGGGTAAATTTCTCCATAACACGATGTCCTAAATCCACATAACCAACTTCTCTACCTCTAAATCGTATAGTAACTTTTACTTTATCACCATCTTGTAAAAACTTAATGGCGTTGGTAGCTTTCACATTTAAATCATGCTCTTCAATATTTGGACTTAAACGAACTTCTTTTAATGTAACAACCTTTTGCTTTTTCTTTGCTTCCTTTTCTTTCTTAGAAAGCTCATACTTATATTTGCCAAAGTCCATGATTCTGCAAACAGGTGGTTTCGCCTGAGGTGCAATTTTCACCAAGTCTAATCGTTTCTCAATAGCAATCTCTAATGCCTGTTTCGTTGGCATAACGCCCAACTGCTCTCCATCAGCATCAATTACCCTAATTTCACGGTCTCTTATTTCCTCATTCAACTCTAAATCTTTAATAATCGGCCACCTCCTATATTTTTTCCAATAACATCCACATCTATATATAAATAAAAAGACGGATGTTTAGCACATCCGCCTCATAAGCTCAAAAGAATACTCAAAAACAAGTACAAGCTCATATTAACCTTAGCAACCCGTGTTGTAAGGTGAGAAGCGGATAACTTCTACTTCATATCACTTATATAGTCTAACACCGTCTTTTTTATTTGTCAACACTCTTTCCTAACTTTTTTTTACTTTGCTTTCCTTCTTGCAGAAACTTGATTTTTCCAAGCATGTAGGCCTAATGATACGCCGATAACGCCATAGGCAACGAAGGCTCTAAAGTATTCCCCAATTTCAGCACTACCCAGCAAGTTTTTACCTGCAAGTGGTGAGACGATAAATAAAGTATGAAACAACAACGTACCTACAATTGCATGACCGATGGTAGCTCTTGTTACCGATGCGCCACCAATGAGAATAGCTGCAGCAGCAAATGTTCCAACCTGCTCATGACTTCCGTAGGTATTCAGCGTTCCTAAATTCTGTAAAAATATAATTTGTCCCCAGCCTGCCAACAAGGTTGAGATGACAATGGCAATGATTCTTACCTTATCCACATAAATTCCAGATACTTTGGCAATGTGCATGTCCTGTCCAACAGTCCTAAACTCTTGACCTAGTTTAGTCTTTACAATAAATACATTAAATACACACAGCATTCCAATAACAACGAAGGTCACCACAGGTATTGTAACAATTTTATATATAGACACTGCATTCATCATAGCTGCACCCATAGCAATCATTCCAACTGCTAAGGCCAGGTGGATCAACAGTTTTGTTTTATCCACAGGTCTAACCTTTTTTATGCCAAACTTATAAATAGTATAACCTGCCAATAGAACAGCGTAGCAACAGCCAAACAATAATAGTGCCTGAAACATATTTAGCTTTATAATATTATCTAGAGAGTACTTGATACCTACAAGGTCGATGGTATTCTTAATTCCTACACCACCACTTATGACCAGCACAGGATTCTTCATAGGTATGATGACACCCACTAAGAAAAGGAAGATGAGCTGATATATACCATTCGCAAAAAAACCTAGAATCATACTTGTAACCATTTCCTGGCCCTTTGTTTTATTAAGGAGCACCCCTGTTAGATAGCCAAATAGAATTGCAAAGGGCGCTGTTATGGCAGCTGTAAGCAGCAGGCCTGGTAGTCCTCCCACTTGCCAATGGGTAACAGCGATAATGGCAATTTGACCTGCCATGGCGCCTAAGACAATGGCAAAGTTTAGTCCCATACCAGCCAAAACAGGAATAATCAGAGCAAGTACCACAAATACATTTCTTGACAATCTCGTTACAAGCTCATTCAAAATAAATGGAATAGGTAACTGGGATAGCTTAATCCCTATTAAACACATAATGATAAACAATAAGGGCACCATATTCTCAAATAATAAATTCCTCATATAATCGCTTATACTCTTTTTATTCTTTTTGGATCCATTAATTTCTTCTTTAATCTCAATCATTCTATTCACCTCCGCCTGCTTGAGTTAATGCATAAAGGATAATTCCATTACTCACAATAATTCTTAAAACTTCCGAAAGGTTTCCCTCAGTAACCATTTTGTTGGCAACTGGTAATGCAATGGTCAATAGGGCTTGGAAAAGAAAGGTGCCTATGATCACATGGCTTATCTTTGCATTTTTAATGGATGCCCCGCCAATTAAAATCGCTGCTACGGGAGGAAAACCCATATAGAGAGGCGCCTGATAAAGCTGATAAAAACCAAAGCCTTGGGCATATACAATAATTCCAATGCCACCCAGCACTGTAGACAGGATGGTACCAATCATTCTCGATCGGTCTACACTGATGCCCGCAGCTACTGCAAATCTTGGATTATCACCTACAGCCTTCAGCGCAATCCCAGTCTTACTCCTTAAAAACAATCCAACGATGATACAACAGAATAAGAAGAAAAGAATCAGTCCAGTAGGAACAAATACATCCCCGATTTTAAATGCCCAAAGTTTATTTAATATCTTGTCATATCTAGATGTCAATGTAATCGTTGTTCTTAATCCTTTTCCTGCGATTGGCCAGATGATCTCCCCATTTTTAAATGGAAGTACGAGCCATCCTATACACATGAGAGATACTGCAGAAAACCCCACATATGTACCTACCATCATTTCAGACCCTTTCACCTTATTTAAAAGCAACCCATAGAAATAGCCACACACCAAGGATAAGGGTATAGAAATAATCATGGCAGCAAATATAGCTGATATTCCTGTAAGATCCATTTCAATACTAATAAGGCCCCCTAGAATTCCACATATAATTCCCAAAGGCAAACCAAAATTCATTCCAGTACCTGCTAATATACAAGGAACTAGAGCCAAAGTTAATACGCCATTCATACCAAAACGTCCTAGGGTATCCGTGGTTAAGGCGCCCAATGGTATTTTGTAGGAATAAGCACCGAAGATCAGTGAAATTAAAAACCCTACGATAATCATTCTAGGTATCCCCAGCTTCTGGATGAGGGATTGAATTTTCTCTTTCATCTTTATACTGCCTCCTTGCTGTAAAGCTTTTTGTATCCGCCAGCCATGGCTAAACCGTATTCCGCATCCGTTGCTTCAGGCTCAAGTATGCACTCAATTTTACCCTCCGTAATGATAGCAATTCGGTCACAGATGGACCTTAGCTCACCTAACTCGCTGGAAGTCATCACAATGGTCATTCCAAATTCCTTGTTTAATTTGATCAGTAAATCTAAAACAAGTTTTTTTGCGCCAATATCAATACCCCTGGTTGGCTCTGATACAAATAGAACGTTTGGGTTTAGTGTTAGGGCTCTAGCAATGCAAACTTTTTGTTGATTGCCTCCGCTTAATCTCCGTGTGATTTGTTGAGGACCACGGCAGCGAATATCTAGATCTTCGATCATTTTCATCGCATGTTCCCTGACCATTTTTCCATCCATTTGGTCAAAGCATAGAAATTTATTTAAAAATTTTCTTTGTCTTTGCATCGTAGTGATGGCAATATTTAATTCTATAGATGTATCTAATAAAAGTCCTACACCTCTCCTATCCTCGGACACAAAGGCAAGGCCATTGTTTAAAGATGCGCCAGGATTATTCAGTTCAATTTTCCTATTCTCAAGCTCAACCTCTCCAGTAGAAGGATACAATCCCATAATGCCATTGGCAATGCCGATTTTTCCTTGACCTGCAAGACCGCCTAAACCAATGATCTCACCTTTCTTAATCTCGAGGTCGATCCCCCTTACTTCTTCTCCTGGCATCATTACTTCCATATTTCGAATTTTCATAATGATCTCTTCTTTGGTTTTTTCATGGGGATTCTTGTCCTTATCAAGTTTCTCAATTTTTCTTCCAACCATGAGTTCAGCCAACTGCATAACATTCGTTTCCTCTTTTTTGAAGGTTGCTACCAATTCTCCATCCCGTAGAATCGTTACATGATCCGCAACACTAATCACCTCATCTAATCTATGGGTGATAAAAAGAATGGCAATACCCGATGCCGCTATTTTTTTCATGGCCTCCAGCAAGGTATCTGCTTCACTTTCTGCCAGCACAGCGGTAGGTTCATCGAATACAAGAAGCTTAATGTTGCTCTTATCAATTTCTCTGGCAATCTCTACGAACTGCATATATCCTACAGGAAGTCCTGCTATTTTCATCCATTCGTCAATCCCTACTCCTAATGTATCCAAAGCCTTTCTAGCATCCTTGTTCATTTGCTCCATATCCAAGCTCTTTAAACTAGTCCCCAAAACCCTACTTAGTAGGTTGTGCTTTGTTATTTCACGATTCAATTTAATATTTTCTGTAACAGTAAAACCCGGAATCAGCATGAATTCTTGATGTACCATACCGATTCCTGCCTCCATGGCTTCTTGGGGTGATTTCAGCTGTACGGGTTGTCCGTCAAGTATAACTTCTCCATTGAATCCACCAGTTGAATGAATGACAGGCATTCCGAACAGTATATTCATCAATGTAGATTTTCCAGCCCCGTTCTCACCCAGTAACGCATGGATTTCCCCGGCTTTCACCGTTAGATTGATACCCTTAAGAACTTTATTACCAAAATAGTCTTTTTCAATATTCCTCATGTCCAGTACTGTACCTGCTCCCACGGATTCGATCCCTCCTCTGTGAATTTTATGACCAAAATTAAATAAAAAATTTTAGCACCCATTGCTACATGGAAATACTCTTTTAAAATTATAATAAGGTTGCCGCCGAAACGGCAACCCTATACTTTACTAGAATGAAATATAATCAGAAAGAACCATGAAGAAGTTATCAAGCTGCTTACCGCTTGTTTCACTTGTTAAAACCTCAACTGTCATATCTGCCTTAGCTACTTCCTTAAAGATCTTTGCTAATTCTACTTTGTTCACCTTTTCAGTAAACTTACCTTCTAAGTAAGCTTTTGCATACTCAGCGCCACCTTCAACAAACATCATATTTACTGGTACTGGCCAAGTAGAGAATTTTCCTGTGCCGCCTTTTTCTGCGATCTTCACTTTAATTTGTTCGATAACATAGTTAATATCCCCTGCTTTGTCTTCAGGAATTGTGATTCCTAGAGCCCCTGGATATCCATGATATGGGCTAGGACAACATTGTTGTGGGAATAATGCCCCTTGCTCTAATACAGATTTAATAAGTGGCTCTTGCATTGAACAGTTTGTACTAAAGAATGCAGTCTCTTTTCCGAATTCAGTAACTTTTCTTGGTACATCTTCTAGAATGAACTGTTGTGCTCCAGGGACACCAGCATCTCCTGTTGGGTCTGGCGCAGTAGCATCAACAAACTTGACGCCATTCTTTTCACATTCTGCTTTAAAGATATCTCTTCTCATAGCAAGGAGCTGATAAGACATATGTCTTGGGAAAGAATAGTGAACGAAATTCTTTGCTCCCATTTTCTTCGCTTGCGCTATGATAGATACACCCATTCCAAGCTCATCGGCCTGAAGAACTACGTCAGCCTTTGAGGCGATCATATCTGGATCTTCACCTGGTACTGCGGCAATGAAAAGAAGATCAGATCTTACTTCTCTCGCTTTGTCAATGGCTGCAGATGTTCCAGGGATTGCCTGACAAATTACGATTGCCTTTACTTCTGGGTCAGATGCCATACTTAAAACATTGGCAATTGTCGTTTCTTGCTCTTTCATAAAGTTGTCTGGATATGTTTGTAGCACGATCATATCCCCATATTTTGCTTTTACTGCTTCAGCAGCTCTAAACTCTTCCTCGTTTTGAGATACTGTACCTGTCATGATACCGATCTTAAAGCTTTCAGCTTTTGCAGGCTCAGTCGCTGCAGGTTGCTCACTTGCTGGTTTTGGACCACAAGCAGCTAAGCTGAGCATCATCAAAACAGCTAAAATAATTGCTAAACTCTTTTTTAACATTTAGATTCCCCCCATTTTAGTTATATATTTCAAAGGTAGGATTGGATGGTTCCCCTCCCTCTTTAAAATCAGTATATTTAATTCAATCTTATGCGCCCCTCGTCCAATTCATGAATGAAGTTCTACATAAAAAAACCATGGGTAAATTTCCCATGGAAGATTATATTCTATATTGGTCATTAAAATCCTTTGTTTTTTTGGACTTTTTTAAATATTTCATATATTTATTATTTTATATATATTTCTGTTTTTAAAATAGTCCTTTTATCCTCTTCAATTTCATAAATATCTTATCTACTCCTAGAAAAAATTCATTTTTTCATATATTTTTCATATGACATTGGGTAAACTAATGATGAAAAACAAAAGGATCTTATTCCCTAAGATAAAAAGAAATCCTTTTGTTTCTCACAGGGAACTAATAGTTCCCTATGACGCTTCGCTGTAACCCTCCAATTATTAGACATAAAGGGGTGAACCCCTTTAAAAATCCCCCATATAGGAAATTTAAAACCATAATTTCCTATATATTAAAAAGAGAGGAAGGTGATGAAACATTTCAAAACATAAACTCATCTCTATTTTAATCGTGGCAGGGCTCGTACTCTCTTGCTTTTTACTGTTAGGTTCCTTTGCAGGGAATCCGCCTGTAATAGATATCACAAATGCCAATAGAATCTTTCTATTGCTTTTGGCCGGAACCCTATTTACCCTTTATATGAAATGGGGAGATAACTCTCCTGAGTTAGAGCCCGCCCATATTAAAAGTGAAAGAAAAGAAAAAGATGATAAACGGAGTGAAGGCTCCGATCGACCTTCTATTCGCTTCAAAGACGTAGCTGGTCTTGAAGAAGTAAAAGAAGAACTTGCAGAAGTCATCGACTTTATCAACAATCCTGAAAAGTATTACAAAATGGGCGCTAAGATTCCTAAAGGAGTTCTCTTCTATGGTCCTCCAGGAACAGGAAAGACTTTACTGGCCCAAGCCATCGCCGGGGAAACCAATTCGGCTTTTTTTCCCGCCAGTGGTGCTGAATTTGTAGAGAAATATGTAGGTGTCGGTGCAAAAAGGGTTCGAACGCTCTTTGAAAAAGCAAAAAAAGATGCTCCTAGCGTCATATTCATTGATGAGATTGATGCCATTGGTGCAAAAAGAAGTACTGAGAGCAATAATGAAAAGGATCAGACCCTTAACCAACTCTTAATTGAAATGGATGGGTTTCACTCCAATCAGACAGTCATTGTGGTGGGTGCCACCAATAGACTGGATCTTCTAGATGAAGCACTCCTTCGACCTGGAAGATTCGACCGTCACATGTTTATTGGAAATCCTGATATTCGAGCCAGAGAAGAGATTTTAAAGGTTCATATTAAAAACAAGCCTATAGATTCCAAAGTAGACATCAAGGGTCTGGCCAAAAGAACCCATGGTATGTCTGGTGCTCATCTTTCTAATATAGCCAACGAAGCTGCTATTTTAGCAGTTAGAAACAATAAAACCCATATTGGAACAGAGGAGTTTAATCAAGCCATCGAAAAAGTTATCGCAGGACTTCAACGAAAAAATGCAGTAGTCATGGAAAAAGAAAAGAAGATCGTTGCCTGTCACGAAGCAGGCCATGCCTTGGTAGGTAAACTTTTAAAAACAGATTTGATTTCAAAGGTGTCTATCATTCCAAGAGGCGAAGCCCTAGGATATGTCATGTATTCTCCTGAAGAGGATCGCTATCTTATCACAACAAACGAGTTAAAAAACAAAATAAAAGTATTGCTAGGCGGCAGAGCTGCTGAAGAAATTATATTCGGTGAAGTCTCTACAGGCGCCCGTGATGACCTAAAGAAGGCGAATAGTATTGCTTATCAGATGGTATGTGAATATGGTATGAGTACTTTAGGAAACAGAATATTTGAACCTAGTTTAGTAAAAAACTGCTATCCCATGATCGATCAGGAGATTAAAACCATTATTGATGGATGTTATAGTGAGTCTTTAGAGCACATAAAAGTGAACCTAGAAATTCTTGAAGAAGTATCGAAAACACTCTTTGACCGTGAAACCCTAACTGGTGAAGAGTTTGACACTATTTTTGAAGAAGCCCAAAGAAAACCTGCATATAGTAATTTAACATAAAAGAGTCGTTTTGAAAATCAAAACGACTCTTTTATTATAACTATATTTTTTTTGATGTAATCTCTTCCTGGATACTAGCAATAAAAGCATGAAGATCTTGACTCCCCAATTCTCCATTATCCCTAGAACGTACGGATATAGTATTGGTTTCCATCTCCTTTTCTCCAACAATAATCATATAAGGAACTTTCTCTAACTGAGCTTCCCGGATTTTGTAACCGATCTTCTCATTTCGATTATCCAATTCCACACGGATATCTAAATCTTGGAGTATTTCAGTGATCTTTTCTGCATAATTCATAAATTTATCTGCAATAGGCAAAATCTTTACTTGTACTGGCGCTAACCACACAGGGAATTTTCCAGCAAAGTGCTCGATCAATATACCGATGAATCTTTCAATACTTCCAAAGATAACCCTATGCACCATAACAGGTCTATGCTTTTCTCCATCACTTCCGATATATGTGAGGTCAAATCGCTGTGGCATTTGGAAGTCTAATTGAATGGTACCACATTGCCATGTTCTTCCAATACAATCCTCTAAATGGAAGTCTATTTTAGGACCATAGAAAGCACCGTCTCCCTCATTAATTTTATACTTCAATCCTTTTTCTTCAAGGGCTTCTCTTAATGCATTGATTGCCATATCCCACTCTTCGTCTGAGCCCATGGAGTTTTCTGGTCTAGTAGAAAGCTCTATATGATATTTAAAACCAAAAATACGGTATACATAGTCTACAAAATCAATTACATTTTTGATTTCATCTTTGATCTGATCAGGCAGCATAAAGATATGGGCATCATCCTGAGTAAAACAGCGAACTCTCATCAAACCATGGAGGGCACCAGAAAGTTCATGTCTATGGACAAGACCCAGCTCACACATTCTAATAGGGAAATCACGGTAACTATACATCTTTCTATCATAAACAAGCATCGCACCAGGGCAGTTCATGGGTTTTACAGCAAAATCCGTTTCATCAATTTGTGTAAAATACATATTTTCTTTATAGTGATCCCAGTGACCTGATGTATGCCATAACTGCTCATTTAAGATGATAGGGGTCTTCACTTCTTCATAGCCCCTCTTTACATGGGCTTTTCTCCAAAAATCTTCAAGTAGATTTCGAATGACCATACCCTTTGGATGGAAGAACGGAAACCCTGGACCTTCCTCTTGAATACTGAATAAATCTAGTTCTTTTCCTAGTTTTCGATGATCTCTTTTCTTAGCTTCCTCTAATCTATGGATATATTCCTCTAACATTTTCTGTTTTGGAAAGGATGTTCCATAGATTCTCTGAAGCATCTTGTTCTTCTCATCACCGCGCCAATAAGCACCAGCTACACTCAATAACTTGAACGCTTTTACCGGCTTTGTTGTCGGCAAATGAGGCCCTGCACATAAATCTACGAATTCACCCTGCTTATAGAAAGAGATAATGGCGTCTTCTGGTAAATTTTCAATAAGCTCTACCTTGTAGAACTCGCCTTTCTCTTCCATATATTTTAACGCTTCATTTCTCGATAATTCAAATCGCTCTACACTCAAATCCTCTTGTGCTATTTTCTCCATTTCCTTCTCGATCTTTACCAGATCCTCTTGGGTAAATCTATGCTCTGAATCTAGATCGTAATAATATCCATTCTCAATGGCAGGACCAATGGCCAGCTTTGTTCCTGGAAATAATCTTACGACTGCTTGAGCCAAGATGTGGGCACTCGTATGTCTGAAAACATCTTGGCCACCTTCATCTTCAAATTTCAAAATACTCAGTTCTGAGTCTTCATTTACAGCATATTTGAGTCCGACCACCTTGTCATTTACTTCTCCACCCACAGCCTCTTTTGCGAGTCGTGGACTAATACTCTCTGCAATTTCCATGACCGTTGTACCCTTTTGAAACTCTTTTACAGATCCATCTTTTAGCGTAATTTTAATTTTATCCATGTGGTATACCTCCTTCATCTTTATAAACATTTTCCAAAATTTAATTTAAATACAAAAAATCCTCCCACCCCAAAGCCGTAGCTAAGGGACGAGAGGTTATTCCCGCGGTTCCACCCTAATTGAATCAGATCCACTCTTTGACATTAACGCTGCCAAAACGAACACCCTTTCATTATATAACTACTCAGGTATAGCTCAGAGCTAGTTTTTCCTATAGCCTTATCCAAGGATGTTTCCAGCCGCGACATCCTCTCTCTGATGGTTAGACACATAGTACTTTGTCTCTTCATTGCCTTTTTCATATCATTGTGATTTTTTTATATTATATGTGTATTTTCTGCCCTTGTCAATGATTTTATTCACTCTTTTTCCTTATTCTGCCACAATTTATCATCATATAAACAAAATGATGAGTCCCTGCAAAATTCCTATGAGAAAGCCAATGACACCACCTAAAATCTCAATATGCTTTAACTCTTTTTGAGCAATGGCTAAGATGATGTACTCCAGCTTGTCTATCTCAAAATTATTAATTTTATCTTCAATAATCTGAGCAATGCTTACATTGCTGGTAGCCTTATGAACCATTTTTTCCGCTAGCTCAGTTAGAGCGATTTCTGCCTCTTTATCGATCACATCATCAATATAATCCATAAGCATTTGTTTAATTGCACTAGGTATAATGCCCGGGAGTTTTTGTTCTATTATTCTTTTAATCTTTCTCTTAATGCTAAAAATAATTTCACTTTTATTTTCCTTTTCAATAAATTTATCAATAATCTCTTCAATGGAGATTAGCTCAGATTCTACAATTTCGCCGATACTCCTCGCCAATTCTGACTTTCTCTTTGGAATTAGTCCTTGTATCGTTAGGTTCAATATGGGAATTTGGATAGGTTGTAATGGGCGGAAAATAAGTTTGATTGCCAGCACATTCGTAAACCATCCAATGGCAGCACCAATTAAAGCCAATATTATTAATTTTGTCCAAAACAATGTACTCACCTCAAATCTATCATCTTTTGTTTACCCAGCAATGTTATTTACAATCACTATGGTTTTAATCTTAAAAAGTATACCACAGCCATTCTTTGCATTCAACTTTTAATACCAAAACATATCTAAAAAGAGCGTCTCCTACGCTTTCGCTAGGAAACCCTAGGTTTCCTCCGACGACAGCAGAGCTGTCTGAGCACCTTCCTGAATTCGGGCAGGGGATTTCATCCCCTACAACCCCTGTTTTTTATATAATAGGAAAGTAGAACTTTCCTATTATATAAAAAGAGTAGAGAGATCTCTACTCCTCCTTCACATGCTGTACCAATGCGCAAAAATCACATCCATTGCATACATTTACTCGATCAGAGAATACATTTTTTATGGTTTTTATAATTTCTTTGTTATAAATCTTTCCCGTAAGATGGATGGTAATCTTCTTCGGTGCTATGGTAATAAGAGAGCTTATCAGAAGGTCATCGTATCCTATATCGTTATCCAGCATCTCTGCTGCCAAGTCTTCTATATGTTCATTATTGATACTCCGTCTTGATTTATCAAACAAATGATACTTTCCGTCTTCATGAATAAGTACGTTGATAGTGTCTATTTTTGCTTCCTGAATATCCACAAAATATTTTAAAAGACGGATAAACTCATTGTATTCCTTTTCCATGAGAAAATCCTCTACAGCCTTATCCACACTATCTTCCAATTCAAGGATATAACTCTTCAAACGAAAACGTATAAAGCCATCCAAATGTATAAAATCATTTTCTTTCAGATAGTCCATGACTTGCTGCAAAATTTTTGCTTTCCGACTAATTCGATAAGTGACGCCTTCATGATATTTATATTCTTCACTTTTAAGTACATTTTCCAGATGGCCTAGAATACTACCCCTTTCCACCGGGCTAAAATAATAATATTGCTCTTGAAGAATTTTCGCAGCTAGCTTTGTTTCCTCGTACTGTATAATAATATCTGAAAAAGCATTTGCTAAATAATGCTTAAATATATTTTGAAAATCATTCTTGGTGTAATTCTTTAAGCTTAACTCGTCTACCTCAAAGGTTATACATTCATTTTTGCCTTGTTTTTCAGTATACTTCTCAATAATAATTCCCTCTTTATCAAAATAACGAACTTCTTTGTCTATCCGATCATAAGCATACTGAGATATTTCAGAAAATAAAACAGAAAGCAGGTACATTCTTTTTCACTCCTTTCTACGCTATTAGTAGTATATGTGTAATAAGAAGTGATATTCAAAATGAACGATTACATTTATTTCTTAAGATGCCATTTGCAATATTGGTATCATCGAGCCTATATCTATAGGATCATCATCTGACAGAAATACAGCTGTTATTTGCTTCTCATCCAAAAACTTGATAATCCGACCATAATCCGGATGATGGATCAGCCTTCCAGAAAATGCTATCTTATCATTTCCTAGCAATCCAGAAGCACCTCCTATAAATCCATATGAAAGACCTGATAACGATATGTATCCTGGCGAAATCAACAATACCTCCATGCCACGCTTTTCCACTGCCTTGGCAATACTAGGGTCAGCTGTAATCAATGCCCGTTCATTTACGATACAGATTGAGCATTTTGAATATCCTTGTTTCACATCTATAAATTCTACGCCCTGTTGTTCTAAAAGTTTTAACAAAATTGGATCCGTATATTTGCGATGATGAATTGCAAAGTTTGAAATCCTCGCTACATTATATGCAATATTATAGGGATAGTTACTCTTTAAATTTGTTTCCCCTTTGATCGCGCGAAATCCCAATTCCATAAAAGCGGCCTCCAGTTTATCATAAACATTGGGTGCAACGACAATATCTCTTTCATTCACGGGATGTAATAAAATATCTGGATGATACGAAACAGCGGAATATAGCTCGCTGCAACAAGGTGTTTTTACTATATGTATACCCATTTTTTCTAAATTATTCGAAATGGATGCCGGTGTTCTTCCATCCAAAACCATTGTAGTCACAGGCCTTTTAGGAATAAACGGAGTCTCTAAATAACTATTATTTTTCATAAGCTTCACCACCAATTAGTATTTGCATTTTAAGCCTTTCTTACCAGGCTATTGAAGTAATTTATCATTTTAAAAGCAAAAACCTGTAATATACATCCCTGTCATCCTCAGCAAAGCGAAAGTTCTTCCAACTGTAGGGTCTTTCTTCTAAGTTTCTTTGCGTTCAGAACGACAATCCATTATATCTGCTTTTGATAAAATGATGTGGCAAAAAAATAAAAATCCTAGCAAGCTAGGATTTTATGTGCGTTTGGAGGCGGCACCCAGATTTGAACTGGGGAATAGAGGTTTTGCAGACCTCTGCCTTACCACTTGGCTATGCCGCCAGAATTTTGGAGCGGAAGACGAGATTCGAACTCGCGACCCTCGCCTTGGCAAGGCGATGCTCTACCTCTGAGCCACTTCCGCATGTTATTGTTGTTATAGTTTTTTACCTTTGTATTAAGTAGACTTATTCAGACTAAGCGATTCACACAAAATCAAAGATTTTGGTTCTCTGCTTA
>CALECF010000003.1 GCA_937948705.1 uncultured Anaerosolibacter sp.
TAATCCCCTGTTTGTCCGATATCACTTCCTTATTCATGGCCACAGCTCCTTCGGTCCTTTCTTCTGTTTCTCACTTCAATGATGATGAGTATCAATATAGGAAATATTATTTCAAAGGGTATGGCAAAGTATGTCCAAATTTCACCAGCCCATGTCATGGCGTGCATAATGTCACTATAGATAAAGACTGATAAATTTAAAAACAGCAATGCCATGGGCCATACGATAAAGCGATATTGGCCTACATTAAATAGCCTTGCAACCCCCTTGCTTGCTGCTAAGAAACAGACAGCTATTTTAATAAATCCTGCTACCAATGATGTGATCGCTACAATAATTTCAAGACGCTGAATAAAGTCCCCTACATTGGTCCTACTTACCGTTGCATAGGCAGGAAAGTATTTTACGGAATATGTGTAGTATCCTAAAGTCAATAATTCTGTCAGTGCTGTTGAAAACAGGATAAATCCGCCTAATAGTAGACCCAGCACATAGACCCTCTTATAAGTCTCTTTCTTTCTTAAGCCCATGGAAATCATGAGTATCGTTACAGCTTCTCCAAATGGAAAGGTGATGTTAGAAAGGGTTGCTTTGAAAATAGGACTCCATCCATCATAAAGGACTGGCCGTATATGGTCTATATCCATCTGGGGTATCAACAGGAAGATAGAAAATGGAACGATGACACTCAAAATCATGATAAATAGCTCTGCCAATCTCCCTAGCACCTCGACCCCTTCCTTCACTGCAATACTGCAGAGAAGGGTCAGGAAAATCCCAAATACGATGGGGGGTGTCTCTGGCAATCCAACGATAATAAAAAATTCAGAAAAAGCTCTGATAATAGATGCGCCATTGACGAAAACAAACACAAGAAAAAGAACATTCATGAGGGTCCCTAGGACTTTTCCTAAAATCATTTCATTGATTTCAAACAAATCCTTCCCTGGATACCTTGAATGGATCTTGGCATATATCAAGAATAACGGAATACTCCCAAGAACAGCCAGGATCATGGCTATCCATAGGTCCCTCCCAGCTTCCAATCCCCGGGCAATGATGATCGCATCCCCTATAACAAATAAGGCAATGAGACAAATCCCTTGTCTATTTGAAATGACTTCCTTCTCCATGGTCCCTCCTCTCTCCCTACCCGCCCATGACAGCTTGGATGATCTTCTCGATGGGGGTTGCAGGGCTTGGAATATGTATGCCTAACCCGAGCAATAGGCTGATGATGAAAGCAAGGAAGAATGTCATCGTATAGAGAATCATCTGCTTCTTTTTTCCCTGCTGAATCAAGGGTACAATTTCTAAGAAACCAATGAGGGAGTATCCTAAAATGATAAAAACTACCATTGTCATTCACCTACTTTAATGGGTTTCGAGGTAAGGGCACTTCCTCGGATTTTAATATCTACATTTACCTTCACATCGAGGCTTTTAAAATGATTTTCCCAATCCTGTTGAATCGTTTTCCAGTAATCTGGCATTTCCCTCTGAACAACACCGGCAAATTCAAATACATCGCTTCCCCATTGATTTTGCACCTTTTTAATCGTATCCTTGATTTGCATTTCTACCAAGGCCTCTGCTTCCTTTTGCAATTGTTTTCTACCTTTTTCGCTGATAAAATCTTCCGTTCCTGTGATCTCCGCAATATTTACTTCCATCTTCACATCAATGTCCATGGTTAGCCGATCGTCCTTCCAGGCAGGCTTTGTTTTTGTTTTGCTCCCAAATATTTCTAAGGTCACATCGGTTTGTGTCTTTCCTACATTGGGAATCACGATGACGCCCCCCTTCAGCTCCCCCTTGGTGAGCAATAGACTCCTTGCTTCAATCCCATCCAACCACCCTACCAGCTTATCCTTTTTAAACAGTGCGATTCCATTGATCAGTGGAACACTCTCATCTTTTTCCTTTGTCACCAAAGTGGCTGTAGGCATGGTGGGAGAGATACCGTCTGCCGTTATATTATCCAAGAATCGCCACAGCTCCATGGCATTATACTTTGAAATGCTTTTCTGGGACTGCATCATATCATCTATATGGTTCGAAATGGTATCATGCAGCTTGTCTTTCCCTTCCAAAAGGACCCTTGCATTTTTTTCCTTCGACAATATGAGCCACATGTTTTCCCGTACCTCTGCATCCCGTGTCACATAGTCTAAAACAGGGGTGATCCCTTCTTTGGCGACCTTTTCACTGATAATGATGACCTTGGCGTGGGACCAGTAAACCCGCCTTCCCGTTTGCATGATCAGATTTCGTATGGCATCAAAGATGGTCGCCCCCTCGGATATGGTTAGATCCGGGACCATTGTAATATCCTGCCCCCCTTTGGGGGTAATGCTCTCAACGGTAATGACATATTTTTCATTTTCATGATCAATGGCAACACCGTGAACAATGGTCATTTCATCGACTTCTCGATAATTCCAGCAACCACTGATGAAGGATACGCCTATCATCAGTAATATGATGAGGATTCTTCTGTAGGATTCCATGGCACTAACCCCTTTTCTTTAGATTAGCACTGCCCACCCGGACAGGATTTTTACTTCCAATTAACTTCGGCCGATGATGCATATACCACCAAGGGGCTCGAATGACCGTATCCTTTATATCTTCTTTATTGATGGAACCAAGGTGAAGCATATAAGGAACCCCGAAGGACCGAATAGACATCAAATGAATGAATAGTCCAATGACACCAAAGATATAGCCATATAGTCCCAAGAAGGAAGCTAGAATGATAAATATAAACCTCATCGTTGCCAATGATCCTAACATTTTGGGGAGCATTAAGCTGGTAATGCCTGTGAAGGCCGTTACAATGACCATGGGAGCACTGACAATTCTAGCCGTTACAGCGGCTTCTCCCAATACTAGCGCACCAACAATACTTACGGCCTGACCGATTGGCTTTGGCAGTCTTGCCCCCGCCTCCCTTAAAATCTCAAAGGTGATGCCCATGGCTATGGCTTCAAAAACTGTGGGGAAAGGCACACCTTGCCGTGCCGCAGAGATACTCAGCAGCAATGGGGTAGGAATCATCTCCTGATGATATGTGGTCAACGCGATGTAGATGCCTGGTATACTAGTGCTAAATAAAAATGCAAAGATGCGCAATAGCCGATTTAAGGAAGCAAAGATATAATTGTGATAGTAGTCCTCATTGACTTGGAAATATTCGATAAATAAAAAAGGCAGAGTCAGTACAAAGGGAGTTCCATCACAAACCACAGCGATGCGCCCCTCCAAGAGTTTAGCAGCCACAATATCAGGTCGTTCTGTGCTACCAATGGCTTCGAAGGGTGATAAGGGTGCATCCTGAATAAAAGATTCCACATACCCGGAATCTAGGATGCCGTCCATTTCGATTGTCTTTAATCTTCTTTTCAGTTCCTCTAAAATCTTGTCTGAAGCAAGGCTTTCAAGATAGCAAACACATATTTTTGTCCTTGTTCGTACGCCGATTTCCATATATTCAAGCTTTAAGTCTGGATTGACAACTCTTCGCCAAATCATGGCCAAATTTGTTTGAATGCCTTCGGTGAAGCCCTCTCGGGACCCTCGTACCACAGCTTCAGATACGGGTTCACCAATTTGCCGCTTCTCCCAACCCTTGGTATCCATCACCAAGGCCTCTGTGCAGCCATTCATAAGGAGAACACTATCACCATAGATCACGGCTTTCACCAGTTCATCTACACAATGTTTCCTTTCAATGCCTCCACAATTGATAATTTTCTCTGTCAGGTGATCTAGGGAATGCTCTTGTATATTGCCATGAATCAAGGGAAGTATGATACTCTCCTGAACCATTTCCCTATCGATCATACCATCCGCATAAATTAAAAAAAACTCCAGCTTATCATCATGCTGATTCTTTATGCTTCTATAAACCACGAGATCATTTTTTGCAAAGATTTGTTTCAATGTTGACATGTTATCTTTTAGGGATTTTGATAGCACTTCTCTTTTTTCAGCACCCTTTTTTTCACCATTCTCTATATTTAGCAATTCTTTCAGTTTTTTAAACATATTTCCACATCCTATTCCTCCCGACATAGCATAGCTTCCACAAAGTACCTTGAATAACTCCGCTAGTATTGATATTGTTTTACATATCATGTTCTTTTATGCCTTTGTACCATCATTTACAAAGAAAAAAAAGTAAAGGGAATCTCGCCATAATGACAAGATTCCCTTTACTTTTTTTCTTTATAACAACAATATACTTTTTTCTTCACATACTTCTAGCATTTCCTGGGGCCATATGGATGCTTGCACTTCTCCGATATGGGCCTTTTGAAGGAAAAACATACAGATTCTTGATTGACCGATGCCTCCACCAATCGTGTAGGGTAGTTTCTTCTCCAGTAACATTTTGTGGAAGGTAAATTGCTTTCTATCTTCGCAGCCAGACAGCTTCAGCTGTTTTTCCAAGGCATCCTCATCCACACGAATACCCATGGAGGATAGCTCCAATGCCATATCCAGCACAGGATACCAGAAGATGATATCTCCATTTAATGTCCAATCATCATAATCAGGAGCCCTTCCGTCATGCTTGATTCCTGAGGCAAGCTCTCCTCCGATTTCCATGATAAAGACGGCACCTTTCTCTTTAGCAATGGCATTCTCCCTCTCTTTTGGAGTAAACTGGGGATATCGATCCTCCAATTCCTGGGTCGTTATATAGCTGATTTCTTGGGGTAAGAATTTTTTAAAGCTCGGATATAATCTACTCACGTAATCCTCCGTTGCTTTAAATACCTTGTAAATCTTTCCCACAACTTCCTGGAGTGTTTCTACCGTTCTTTCTTCTTTTTGAAGCACCCGCTCCCAGTCCCATTGATCCACATAGATGGAATGTATGTTATCTAAGTCTTCATCTCTACGGATGGCATTCATGTCTGTATAAAGCCCCTCTTTATGTCCAAAACCATATCGATGGAGGGCCATTCGCTTCCATTTGGCAAGGGAATGGACAATTTCTACTTCTTTCCCACCAACGCCTTTTACATCAAAGGCTACAGGTCGCTCAATGCCGTTTAGGTTGTCATTGGTCCCTGTTTCTGGTTGCACAAACAGAGGTGCAGATACCCTTGTTAAGTTCAATTCTTGTGCCAAGGCTGCTTCAAAATAATCCTTTAATTGTTTAATCGCAATTTCTGTTTCTCGAATGCCAAGAACTGGCTTATACCCTTCTGGTATCATTAATGATTGATCTATTATTTGCATATGAATTCCTCCTAGAATTTAATTTTCAGCTCCACTTTCTTTCCCATGGCCATGGATTTTTTCTGTGAAAGCATTTAAAAATGAATAAAATAAAAAACCTTTCATCCCTTATAGAAAAGGGACGAAAGGTTTAACTTCCGCGGTACCACCCAAATTAGTACAACACTCACTTAAATCGGTACGGAAATATGTCTACTTCGATACCTACCAACGGATAACGGTTTGGCTCCGTCTAAGCCTACTCTCCTCTAAGGATTTGGGTTAGCAACTCCGAGATGTTCTTCAAAATAGGTTTCGTGCTGATCTCCCACTATCACCAGCTCGCTGAAACTACATCCTAAATCTACTCTTCTCTTCTTCGTCTTTATATTGTATTTATATGTTGTTATTGATTATATGTGATTCCATTGAAACTGTCAAGGGTTTAATTTTCATTTTTGCGAATACTTATGCATTTCGAGCTTCCTATGGTTTTTACTCATTCTGTTTTTCCGTACTTTCTATAATCCTCAGACCTTCTTCCATATGGCTCTGCTCTATTTGTGTGCCCACTCTTATCTTATTGCCCGTATAAGAAAAAAATTTGCCCACAAAAAGTAGTACCGCGACGCAAAGAATACAAATAATTGTCCATAATAGCCATTTCTTCAAAGCCATCCCTCCCCTACCACTTTTCGTACTTCATTATATGCTGTATCAGCATATCCCTAGTACTATTCTATCGAGGGAGTGGAAAATCTATTTTTGTAACTATCTCGGCTTCACAAAGTCTCTCTTCATATTGCAGCTATCCCTATTAAAATAGTCTTTGATCTAATAGATGATAGGAATGCTTTTATTGCACCTTCTACATTTTTTTTCATCCATTGATAAAACATTTACTGTCATATTTCTATCAATTAGTTTTTCTCCGCATTGGGGGCAATATGTATTTCTATCGGCGCCAGCCACATTTCCTAAGTACACATAATCGAGATACTTTTTTGCAATAGCTTCTGCTGCATCCATCTGCGCTAAGGGTGTTGGGGGTAACTCCATCTTATAGGCGGGGAAGTACCTACTGAGGTGTAGAGGTATCTCCCTACTTATGCTGCCGACCCACTTCGCCAATCCTTCTATCTCTTCAAGGGAATCGTTGGATTCACTGACTAGGAGGGTCGTTATTTCCACATGACAATTTTCAATGGCCGTCTCGATGGTCTCTTTCACAGGTGCCAGCGCTCCCCCACACAAGTCCCTATAGAAATCATGGGTAAATCCCTTTAGATCAATATTCATAGCATCGATGTGGGGCAAAAGTTTCTTTAAGGGAGATCCTTTTATGAATCCGTTGGTCACCAACACATTTTTCATCCCTGCCTCATGAATGAGAGGCGCTGTATCATAAATATACTCATACCAGATGGAAGGCTCATTATAGGTATAGGCTATGCCAATATGGTCTTGATGTTCTTGGGCTGCCTGTACCAGCTGCTTTGGTGTAACATAAGTTGTTTCTGGTTCCCTGTGGGCAATCTGCCAATTCTGGCAAAAGCTGCACGTTAAATTACAGCCAAAGCTGCCGATAGAGAGGATTCTACTATTGGGATAGAAATGATACAATGGCTTTTTCTCTATAGGATCCAAGGCAAAGGAAGTAATTTTCCCATAATTTAAGCTACATAAGGTACCCCTTTCATTTTTTCTTACCCTGCATCTTCCTACTTTTCCATGGGGTATCTGACAATCATGGGGACACAAGTCGCATTTTACGTAATCATCCTCTAACTTTCTATAAAACATAGCTTCCTTTTCTACTCTCATTTACATAATCCTGCTCCCTCTATCACTTATCCACATCATTATGTGAATGTGGACAAAGACTGTTGATAAGTTCACAATCTATTAGCGATGTTATATGGTCAAGTCTATAGGCATGTCCCTCCCTTGTCCACATAACTACATTCTCTGGATATGCAACCTGTGGGTATCTTTGTGGATAAGTTTACTTTCATAGGCACCTTCATGTAACTAGGCTACAGCCGTTTTCAAAATTATTATACACAATCTATCCACAGGTTACTTATGTCTCTCTACTTCAAATCTTTGTAGATTATATCCTTCATTTGCCATAATGCCTGCCTTTTGTAAGGCAATTCTCACCTGTTCCTCTACCGTATCCACATTTTCAAGATTTGGTAGTAACAAACCTGACTTTCTGCCGCTAGATACAATCACCCCATATTTTTTTACATCTAGTTCATCTAGGGTATCGATGTTCTCCGGTGCTCTCAAGACATCTACGGAATAAATGATTTCTTCCAGTTCTTCTTCCTCTACAGGATAGAATCTTGGATCACTTGCACCAGCTTGGATGGCATTTCGAATAATTTCATCGGCAATATGATCTGTGGTTGGCTCAATGGTACCAATACATCCCCGCAACTCTCCATGCTTTTTCAATGAAACAAATACACCGGCCTTTTGCTGAATCATTTCCTGAGGTAAATCCTGGGGGAGATCCATCACCCTTCGATGTGCCACATAATAGGTCAAGGCACTTCTAGCGAGCTTCACATAGGGGTCTTCCTCCTCACGGATTTGGCGTATTTTCTCATTTCTATGATTGTATAGCTGTTCTATATATTGGCGGTCTCGATTAACATCTCCAATTTCCACACCAACTACCCCGTACCCCACACCAAAGAGACCTTCATAGGATAATACCCTAGGCGTAATATTGTAGCCATCACAGGTACCTAACATAATATCAATAGATCTCAGTCCACACTCTCCTGCCTCCTCTGTAAGGCAGGATTCCATAGCAAGAATTTTTTCCACTGCACCTGCCCCTAGCAATTCAAGGATCTCTGTGTCAAATTGCTTCCCGCTTGGGTGATAGCCTGCCGGCCCGTCGATACTTAGTTTATGGGATAAATCTCCACTGGCAATGATGATGACATCCTCTTCTATGCCCTCCACTGCCTCTTGAATAGCTTTTCCAAATTGATATAAATCCTCCCTGGGCAAAAGGCCATAGGTAATATGAACCAGCTTATAATGGATATACCCTTGGTCTATGAAATACAGGGGCACCATGGTTCCATGATCTAAATCCAAAGAAATATCATGTTCCCGTGCAAAGTCTTGGTTTACTTGGGCACAGAAAATGTTTCTTGCCTTCGCAAATTGTAAAATCTTATTGGTCAACTCCAAATGATTATCTTTTGTAAACTTTACTTCCTCCGCTCCAAATCTCCCCATATTTCCTTTCATTTCCGGTGCTACGGTGATTGCTACTGCATCTCCAAACAATGGTCCATGGGGTGTTATGACTACGATGACTCCTGGTTTTTTCACTTTTATGTCTTCGACTACTTCTTTCATTGCATCTATGGTCCTCTGGATTCTTCTTTCCTCCCCTTTTCCCACTTCCTTCAGGATAATCGGTGGATGGGGAAGCAGATATGCCCCTTGTATTCTTCCCATTTTTCAACCTCCTCTTTGGTTTCTTTTATTAATATGTTCCCCTAGAAAATCAGTTATACCCAGCTTTATTCTTTCACTTCATTAAAATATCTTAGAATTCCAATATAGATACTCCAGGCTACCTTTTCTTGATATTTTGATTCTTGAAGCAATCTTTCCTCCATGGGATTGGATAAAAACCCACACTCCACCAGAACCATAGGGATCTTGCTGTCTTGCATGAGGTATACATCACTTTTTAATTTTGTTTCCCTACTGTTGCCATTGTTCAGAATCCGGATTAACTCCTCTTGAATCAGTGCAGCCAGCATCTTACTTTCCTCAGAGTTTTTAGGATAAAAAGCCTGTGCTCCATAGTATTGGGTCTGGGGGAAGGCATTCAAATGAATGGAAACAAAAATATCTGCATCACTTTCGTTCATAATTTTTTTTCTATTTCTTAAATCTTCATTTTTTTTATCTCTAATTCTCCCAGTGTCTGAATAAAGACCCATATCCGTATCTCGGGTTAAAATCACCATAGCACCACTTTGTTCTAGCAGCTTTCTTAACCTTAATGCAATTTCTAGATTGATATGACTTTCCAGCACACCACTTCTCCCACTAGTACCACCATCTACGCCACCATGACCTGCATCCACAACAATTACCTTGTGGGTAGTAGGCAGGGAAGTTATTTCCAATAGATTGCTATACCAGTTGTATAAAAATAGCGTTCCTCCAATGAGAAATAGCCATAAAAAGAACCACCTTTTATGTATCACAAACACTTGCATTGAGACGTCCCCTCCTTCTTTTTCTATTTATTCATATTCAATAATAGAAAAATTATGTGAAAGACAATGATAAAGAGAAGCAGTGGGATTTCAAAATCCCACTGCTTCTCTTTATTCTCTTAAATAGGTTTCCCATGCGGCATCCAGTTCATTGACATGGATTCCTAGAACCTTGGGAGTAACTTCGTGATACCGCTGGATAGAGATTGCATCTACCTCAGCCCCAGTTCCCTCTAAATAATCATAGGAGCCCAAAGCCTCTACGATTTCTTTTATCTTTTCTTCTCCATAGGTGTCTATCATGAATTTCACAATCATACCAGAGCCATCGTAATAATTTTGGATCTCTTTTTCATCTTCCATAATCTCTAGATTCAGTTTCTCTAATTTACTAATGGTCATCCATTTATCTTTGTAGGCGCTCACATAATAGTCTTTGGAGCTATACATTTCAGGCTCATTTTTAAAATTACTAAAGTACATGGCCAATCCCTCAGCAAACCAATAGGGAAGATTATTCTTCGCCTTTTTTATGGTCAGTTTATGAATTAATTCATGTTCTAATATTTCCCGATAATGCCTTGATTCGTCAAATTCTGTAGTCTTTATGGATTCAGGGTATTCATACCACCCTGCAAACTGCCAACCAAATGAAAGCTTTACCGATTGCCGTAGCATCTCCTTATCCTTGTACAGCTTGATCACAGTTGTTTCCTCTATACCCTCTCCATATCTATCTTGAACATTCTTATAGGCAACTTCACATACATCACCAATTTTTTCTGCATATTTCTTTGAAGAATTGAAATATTTGATAATAAAATGTTTTGTTTGAATATCTTCAAACTTCATATCAGCATCCTTCCAGCTGCCTCTTTCTTTTACAAGGCGCAAAGGATATTTCATCTGATACACTTTGTCTTGCAGACGATAACTTTGGCTGATTTCAACAAAGGCTTGATCCCCATTGCGAATATCTATATCTTCCACCCTTAACTGATAGTTCTGTATATCGCTGCATAGGATATCCCTCATCCAGCTTTTCTTTTCTGCTAAGTACTCTGGGCTTTCCCAAGATAAGGTTCCTATATAGGCTTCTAGATCCTTTTGATGAACCAGGGTCTCCTGGGTTGTTATAAGTTGTCGAATTTCTTCCTCAAGTCTCTGGTTTTTTTCGCTGCAACCAGCAGTCAACATGACCAAGGTGCACAATAGTATAAGGAGTATTCTACTTCTTCTCATATTTGTCTCCTTTAAAAGATATACACTATCCTATGAATGGAGCAATCACCATATGTCATCTCTGTAATTCCCCACGATCTTTTTATTCCTCCACGCGAATATATCCCTTCTGAATCAACTTCTCTACATGGGCATCTACCTTATCCTTTATGCTAATTCCATATGTTTCTTCCAGTACAAACATCATAGAGACAGCCACTTGTGCCACATCCAACAATTCATCACTAATATGATCCACTACTTCTCGTTCCTCTAGATTGACTTTCTCCCCATTTAATCCCCTGAACTTTCCAATGGCCTGGGCAAGTTCACCGGCTTCTTCCATAAGCTTTAAGCAAGTAGATTCTAACCCCGGCTGTAGATTGTTCAATTTTGGTAAACTTATTTGCTTAAACTCTGTGTATCGATTCATTGACGATTCTCCTTTGTCTTTGCTTTTCTCTATTATATATTATTACATAAATTATCGGTAAATCCTTGTAAGAAATTCCGTTTTTCTCTGTTTTTTTATGTCCTTCCTATTGATTTTTTATTGTCTCTATATTATATGAGCTTATCGTGGCCTATATCCAATCAGATACACCATAGTTTTACTGCATAACCTTCTCATTCTTGATGCAAACTAACCATAAATAATGATGGAGGTTATGTCATGGATGATCCAAATGTAAAGACCTTAAATGAAGTTTTAAAGGGCGAATATATGGCTGTTCACGCCTATGATGATGTAGTGGACAAGGTCCCAGATCCAAACTTAAAGGATGAACTTTATCGCATGCAGCGTGTGCATCAAGAAAATACCCTGCGACTATCGGATCGAATCGTGCAGTTGGGAGGACATCCTCAAGGCAGTAATGGACTGGGTGGATTTATGGCCGATGTCATGCTTAGAATGGACGCTAGGATGAACAACCATCCCCAGTATATCATTGAAAAGTTAAAAGAAGGCTCAGATAAAGGGATTCATGCCACCCTAGAAGTAATCAAGGGAGATCTCGATCAAGATAGTGCGTCTATTGTGAAGGATATCCTCGACCGTGATCGCAATAACGTAAGACGTTTAGAATCCCTATCAAGATTGTATCAGTAAAGTACAAAAACACCGATAGCACATATTGGTGTTTTCTTACATGCATCATCGGTATGATTCATCTCGTCTTTCCTAATGATGTACAAATGAAATACCCAATTTGTCCATTCCTTTATTTTCAGAATAATACTTTTAATGAATGCTTTTTGTGAAAGCAAAATCAAATATGGCCATCTCTATGTTTTTTGAATGGGATGAAATGTAGATGCTATGGAAAGTTTTTCATGGAATTTTCTTATATAAGATTTTATTCTTAATCATATCTGCAATTGGCAAAATCTTGTTAACATAACACTATTTACATAATGACATCTTTTGCTTTTCATGAGCTAGGAACTGTGGTAAACTTATCATTGGCGCACGGTTAGTAGACATAAATAGTCTGAAAATAGCCCATTTTTAGTAGCTGTGTTCGCTATCGCATTTATATCTATTATCTATAAGGAGGAAAGAACTATGAGAAATCTATTGAACAAGTGGAATCAGATGAGCTTGGTAAAACGAATATTTGTAGGTTTGATTATCGGTATTATTCTAGCTGTAACGGTTCCTCAATCAGCAAAACCAGTTGTCATTTTAGGTTCTTTATTTGTAGGTGCTTTGAAAGCGATTGCCCCTATGTTGGTTTTCTTCTTGGTTATGTCAGCCATCTCTCAGCATAAAAGTGGTCAACAAACCAATATGAAATCAATTATCGTCCTTTATCTTCTAGGTACATTCCTAGCTGGATTTGTGGCAGTTATTGCAAGCTTTATATTCCCTGTTAACTTAACACTTGCTGCGGGCGTTGACAGTGTTACAGCTCCTGGCGGTGTAACAGAAGTTTTAAAAGCATTACTATTAAACCTTGTTGATAACCCTGTAAAAGCATTATTTAATGCGAACTATATTGGTATATTATCTTGGGCAGTTCTTCTTGGCTTAGCTTTAAAGAATGCACCAGATACTACAAAAACAATGATTACAAATTTTTCAGATGCGATCTCACAAATGGTTAGATGGGTCATCAACTTCGCTCCATTAGGAATTATGGGTCTTGTATTTGATTCTATTGCTACAAGTGGACTTGAGTCCCTACTAAGCTATGGACAATTACTTGCAGTTCTAATTGGTTGTATGCTTTTTGTGGCTCTTGTTGTCAATCCAATCATTGCATTCGTAATGATTCGTAAGAATCCATATCCTCTTGTATTTAAGTGTATTAGGGAAAGCGGTATCACAGCATTCTTTACACGTAGCTCAGCTGCAAACATTCCTGTAAACATGAGCTTATGTGAAAAATTAGGTTTGGATAAGGATACGTATTCAGTTTCTATTCCATTAGGCGCTACGATCAATATGGCTGGTGCAGCTGTTACGATCTCTGTATTGACCCTTGCTGCAGTTCACACCCTTGGCATTCAAGTGGATATCCCTACAGCAATCATCCTTAGTGTACTGTCTGCTGTAAGTGCTTGTGGTGCTTCCGGTGTAGCTGGTGGTTCACTATTACTAATTCCTCTAGCATGTAGCTTATTTGGAATTCCAAACGAGATTGCTATGCAGGTAGTTGGTGTAGGCTTTATCGTAGGTGTTTTACAAGACTCCTTCGAAACATCACTAAACTCATCAACAGACGTACTTTTCACTGCAGTAGCTGAATTTGCAGAGTGGCGTAAAAAAGGTAAAGAAATCGTTTTAAATAAATAATAAGTTGACTATAAAAAGCTTGGGAGCAATCTCCCAAGCTTTTTTAGTATCCAAAATTCCCATGTAGCACAGGCCCGTTCTTTATCACGCTGTGATATTACGTGGACCTAGGGTTACCCGTAGGTGTTTAACTATGTTCCTAGGTTATAAATTAATTTCTTAACTGCTGTTTAGTCTGTAGTATAACATGGTAAAAAATAAAAAACATCCTGAATTCTTGTACTCTTGAATGAATGATTGACTTTAATAATATACATAGACTTTAGGATATAAGGGAGGTATAGTCAATGATAAAAATGAAGAATCTCATGGTACTAATTACGATTATAGCACTTGCTTTTGCATTTCCAATTGGATCCTTCTCTGACAAAGGCAGTGGCAGTGATGACAACAGCTCCTATAGTTCCGGCCATGGGAGTGATGATTCTCCTGGGGATGATAGCCGTTCATTTAACAGCTCTGACGATTCCATTTCATCATCCCTTTCCAGTAACGGGGAATATATGGCCTTGGTCAATGAAAAAAAACGTCTGTCCGACAAAATTGATACATTGAAGGATCAGTTGGATGAGGCTAAAGACCGCAATGATTCAACTTTATTAACCAGACTAACGGTGGAGCTGAGAGATCTTAAAATCCAGAAGGATGCCGTAGAAGCAAAAATACTTCAAATAGCTGGTGGAGACCGGTTCAAATCTTTTGATGACAGTAAGCACGGTGTAGAGGCTGAGCTGACCTCCTTGAAGATCAAGAGGGATGCAATCGAAAAAGTGCTCCTTGACTTGAGAGCCGCGCTTAACGTTTTAGTTTCTTCTGGAAACAGCACAGGGCAAGATACCCTACGACAGCAGATCGCTAAGCAGGAAGCCTTGAAGGATGCACTCCAGCTTCAGATTCGGGAAAGAAAGCTACAGATCAAGGATTTCCTTCGCAATCTGTACTCTGATGATGAATGGAATACAGCCTTGAAGCTCCAGTCAGAACTGGATAGAATCAAAAATGTCCGTTCATTGCCAGTGAATAGCATCTTGATCTCAGGAAAAGAAGTAAAGCTCGATACGCCCCCTTTGATTTCGTCTGGGCGCACGCTCATTCCTGTAAGAGCCATTGCCTCCTCCTTGGGTGCCACAGTCCTTTGGGATGAGCGAGAGCAGAAGATCACCATCCGACAAGGCACCACAGTGATCGAGTTTGAAATTGGTGATGACAGCATGAAGGTAAACGGTAAGAGTATGGATCTAGATGTTCCTCCCCAGATCATTAATGGCCGTACTGTGATCCCTTTGCGTGCTTTGGTGGAAAGCCTGAAGCTGAATATCGAATGGGATGATGCAACACAAACCGTGGAAATTATGTAAGGGCTATGTATGTAAGAAAAGGCAGATCTACTCTTAGGTTTGCCTTTTTATTGTTTTACCTATATAACAAAGATCCTGTAAATATAATCTCTTGTAGAGTTTTACATTTCGACAATAGCTTAGAAGTGATTGCATTCATCCCGATTAGCACTGGACAGTTTTTTTATTACATACACAACCTATTGGCAAAAGCATATACTAATTTAGAAAAAAGGGATTAGCATCAATACTAGTTGAATTGTTTGGAGGTAATAAAATGGGCAATGATTTAAGGGTTTTGATAGGTGTGCCTATCAGACAAACACCTATCATACTAAAAGAATTTCTAGAGTCCTTAAAAGATATAGATAAAAATGGATTCACAGTAGATTATTATTTTATTGATGATAATGACAACTCCGATTCCCAGAAATTATTGGAACTGTTCAGAGAGTCAGCGGATTCTTCGGTTAAAATTGAAGTCATCCATAGTAGTGATACTTATCTGTGTAATAACCACACCCATTTTTGGAGCGATAATCTGGTGTGGAAAGTTGCTGATTATAAAAACAAAATCATCCAGCACTGCCTGGACCAAAACTATGATTACCTTTTTCTCATTGATTCAGACTTGATTTTGCACCCTTTAACCCTTAGGCACCTGGTATCAGCTGATAAAGATATTTTATCTGAAATATTCTGGACCAGGTGGACCCCTGATGGTGAGGAGATGCCACAGGTCTGGATGTTTGATAAATATTCCTTTGTTGACATCCCCTCTATAGGGTCAAATACTGAATTAGCAAAAAACATAACTTCCTCGGTAATACATCAGTTTAGAAAACCAGGCATTTATAAAGTTGGCGGACTAGGAGCCTGTACCCTTATAAAAACAAAAGCCCTTATGAAGGGTCTCAATTTCAGTAAGATATATAATGTTTCCTTTTGGGGAGAAGATAGACACTTTTGTATACGGGCAGTAGCTCTTGGGCTTGAATTATATGTAGATACAACTTATCCCGCTTTACACCTTTACAGAGAAGAAGATTTAGAAAAAGTTCCAAATTATAAGGCTTCATGTTCAAATTAGTTTCCCCTAAAGTGCGTATTTAGCAGTAACCGTGAAACGTCCTATGAATGGATCGGGCAAACTTGGATGTTCCTTGCTTTCCATATAAGTAACCAAAACTTAAACCCATAGAAAGCTCATGAATCTAAGCAATCAGAATCCCCCAAACGTAGGTGTTTGAGGGATTCTGCATTCCAATTGCCCTATCCCTTTGAGAATTTTTACATCAATATTTAAGCCACTTAGAAGTTAATTTGTCAGTTATATGTTCGTTATCAATAGTACTTTATACTTCCCATACTCTCTATTCTTCATAGCAAATAACAGGAGTTCCATCTTGTATATTATCAAAAACTCTTTTAGCTAAATATCGTGGGGCATTTACGCATCCATGGCTTCCATTTCTTTTATATATATCGCCTCCAAAAGAATATCTCCAGCTTGCATCATGTATTCCTATATTTCCGTTAAAAGGCATCCAATAGGTTACTTTAGCTTCATAATCCGCTCCTCTCAAAGTCGATTCTTTTTCTTTATAGTTAAGCATATAGACTCCAACCTTCGTAGAGTATCCTTTATTGGGATTACCTGTTACTACGGGACCCCGAGTTATAATCTTTCCATCTTTATAAAACCATAAGTGTTGTTTTGTTATATTAATTTCTACATAAGTATTGCCAATGTCATCTACACCCCTGCGTAGAGCCCTTTGCAGATATTTAGGTTCTTTTCTAAGTACCTCACCACGTTTTATATTTTCCAATAATGCTTTCGTCTCGGCAGCACGATTAATTTTCCATCCATAAAATCCGCCTTTGACTTCTACTATTTTGTTTGTAGACGTTTTTATTTGCCTCGCTACGCCAACTGTATCATATTTTTTACTCAATCCCATCACATATTTATAAACTGCTCTTTCATTTATTTCTACTTTTAAATTTTCATCAACACTAAGCCATTGATGTATTATATTTGCGTCTAATATTTCACTATCCCTTTCAAATAAATAAGTTATTTTTGTTGATATATATTTATTTAGTAAATTCTTAGCCTCAAGAGTCTTATCAGAACTCAAAGTGTACTTTGGGTTTTCGTAACAAAGATTTTCATTTAAATCTAGTTTTGTTTTTCCTTGCAATATACTCATTTCAATAACTTCAATTAGCTTATCCTTATTTATTTTATTTCCGTATATCTCTCCAATTACTTCATATGAACCATTTGAATACTTAAAACTAACATTTTGGGGTTCTATCACCTTTTCATTTAAACAATTTAATGCATTTATTTTATTTTCTAACTTATCTTTATCATATATAAATAAATTATCTACATAATATTGTTGCCTCTTAAATAATGAACTTACCCACTTTAATGAGCTTTGTAGTCGATAAATCATATAGACTTTATTGCTTTCATTATAGCGCATTTCAATATCTCGTCCCGTTATGTCCTCAATTTCTCCATTTCTTTCAATTAACTGTAACTTATAATCTACTATACACCTTCTAATTATATCATCTACATCATCATGTTCTCTTAACGAGACATCTACTCCATTTATTACTGTATTAAAAAAGCAATGATTCATAAAGTATAATGAAATAAGTAAGTACATTAGCATAATTAAAGCTATTACAATAATAGCATTTTTTCTAAGCTTACTTTTAAAGAGCTTCTTTCTATTCATATTCTTCATAGCGATGTATACCCTTCATCAAAATACATTTTATTAAACATAATAATTAATTTATAATATGTTTGCATTTCTTATTCTAATACTTAGGACATAGATAATAATTTATGGACTTAAGTCAATATGCTGGACAAGGGCAGAGTTGAGACCCTATCCTTATCATCTTTAAATACATCTTTATGTGAAATAAAATAAGGACAGGATTTATTCCTGTCCAAAGATATCAATTATGTTAAACCAACGAATAAACCTGCAACATATATGGTAGTTGCAACTGTGATCATTTGCACGTTGTATTCCGTCTATATACTAAAAGCATTCAAGTCCACAAGAGATTATGGTATACCCTTTAGTTAAGATGATTTATATGGATAAAGTGAAATTGGTAAATCAATAATTACTTATGGGACAGTTCACCGTACAGCTGTAACTGCGGTTTTATGAATAGGTGCTAAAGTGCGATATCAGTTAACATAGTTTTTGCAGCACCATTACCCCTGCAATTTGACATCTGGAGCTTGGATTGGTAAAATAAAGGAAATATTAACAGTGAAGAAGGAGATTAACTATGAGTATAGGAGCATTTTCAATCAGTTTAACTGTAAAAGATATAAAAGTGTCTAAGGCATTTTATGAAAAACTTGGCTTCACAGCTTTCCACGGAGAGATTGATCAAAACTGGTTAATCATGCAAAATGGTGACTGCACGATAGGATTGTTTCAGGGGGTGTTTGAGAAAAACATTTTAACCTTTAATCCAGGCTGGAATAACCAAGCGCAAGAAATAGGTTCATTTAAAGATGTCAGAGTTTTACAAGAAGAGCTTAGTGAGAAGGGAATACAATTTATAGCTAAAGTTGATTTATCATCAGAGGGACCTGGTAGCTTTATCATAGAAGATCCGGATGGTAATCC
The DNA here is from genome assembly GCA_937948705.1 of uncultured Anaerosolibacter sp. Next base: position 18,536 of record CALECF010000003.1, read on the forward strand.
AATCCTTGTAGATCAACATGTCTAGAAAATTAGTGCTACGTACAGCACTCAAGAACTTATATATTGCAACGTAGCAACAAAACACAAGTGTCAGTCGGTCTAATCTGAATGTCTACTAAAAATCAAACTGCCTAGAAGCAAAAGGAATCAATGCTTTTAGGCAGTTTTCATATTGATTATGGTACGGCTCATCATACTAAGTGCATCGGCGTTTTTTTACATATGTGCTTAAGTGCTGTACCTGAGAAGGTTCCGAAAAAGCCGTAATTATTCAAAAAGGTAAGTAGGGACGGTCCTTGCTTGCTAATCTTATGACTCATACGTCAATGCCATTGTCGCTAATTAATAGATGAACATGGTTGTCCATAAGACAATATGCGGGATTATAAAGTTATATCTGTTCTTCATTTTAGTTGAATTTTCTATGATTCGGTTTTTTATCACCATCAGATAAAAAGATTTCTTTTCTACCGTTCCCTCGCTGTATGATATGATAGGTCAAAATTTTTCCTTTTTCCCTTGCTTGTCTAGGCAATCTTTCCATCCCATTATCCCCATTTTGTTCCATATCTACGCCCCTGTCAATTTGCCAAGCAAGGACCGTCCCCACTTGCTTTATATTCATCCTTTTACTGTATCATATTGCCCTCTTGCCAATGTCTCTTTTTTTATCTACTTATCTATCTTTTATAATAAAATCAGTCATTTTCGTTTCTTCCCATTCAATTCCTTTGGGAGAAATATTAGAATATAAAGTTATTATATCATCTTCACCGATAATAGCTTTAAGATGAAAATTCATTTCTTTTGGTTGTAAATATTCATCATACATTTGTTGATAGTTTTTATTTCCACGTTCCTTCGCTTCTTTAATATATCCGACTGTATCTGGGTCCCTATAATAATTTTTATGTATCAATTTATATAAAAAAGCAGCTTCAACTTTTCCATCCACAACTTCTTCCTGATAATCTGATATCTGAAAATCTAACAACTCATAGTATGGAGAAAAAGCTTTCCTGCATTCTTCTTCCATATATGAACTTACTTTATCATAGTTTGTTTCATCAGTTATTTCCTTTATATCAACGGAAGTCCCATTGACCTTTGTTACGCTATCAACTTCTTTTTGCGTAGTCGTATCATTACATGCTGAGACTGAAAATACTATAAGCATTGCTAATAGCATCATTATAATTTTTTTCATCTTATATTCCTCCTAGTAATATGAATTACTCATTGTTTCATTGTAAAAGTTATCTTTATATCGTAAAATGCTCATACTCTTCGTGCCAGACTAAAATACCAATGATTCAACCGCAGAGACATTTTTCAATCCTATTTGTTATTTAATGAATTTTCCATTTTCTTTTCTAATTCTTCAATTCTGGATTCCTGATTCATAAAAGCTGTAATTAACACCGCTAACAGGAATGCAACAATAATAACAATGGCCCAAATATTATTTAGAATAAGTCCGGCGAAAAAGAATGTGGCAACCCCGCAAATAACAAGGCAAATGAAAAACGTAGATATAAACTCTTTCAATAGCAATACCTCCTTCACATAATATGAATATTGTATCCGACATATTTAATTATCATGATAATCTTCTCATTTCAATAATCTGAATGTATCCTTCCCTTCTAAATCCTGCTTGTTTAAAGCCAAATGATTCAAAGTTACTTATTATTTCCTTGGGAGAATAAAATTTTACATCTCCTGCCTTTGATAGAGGTAGAAAAGGGTTGCAGATTGCACGAATAATAAATGGATAATACACATCTGCTATATATATGCTACCATAGGGTTTTAATACACGGCTTGCTTCTTGAGCAAACGCTTTTACATCTGGAAAATGGTGATATGCAGCACAAACCGTTATAACGTCAAATACCTGATTTTCAAATGATGTATGATCACAAGTACTTATTTCAAATGTCATATCAGAGCACCTTTTCTTTGCATTTTCAATCATTCTTTCTGAAATATCAATACCATAGCCCCTAATGTCACACTTTCTTGATAACATTTTAAGAAATGTTCCATTACCACAAGCCACGTCTAAAATGCTGTCATTAGGCTTTATTTTAATCTCTTCTAATATAAGTTTCTTAAAATTCACTGTAAATTTACCCTCAGCAGTATTATCATAATCGTCTGCCTTTCGATTATAGCTTTCTCTTGATTTTTCTTCAAAAGTTTTCATCTATTCCCCTCCAGTATAGGCTTATAAAACTCTTGATCCTTAATATTAAACAATTGTAATGTTCTTATAGATATCACCACAACTACTTTAAACTTGCTCTTTAAGTTGCTTATTTTATTCTAAATAATGGGGTCTACTGTGGATCACTATACTTCGTAATATTTTACAAATTCAAAATATATTATCAAGTTTTATAGCTGAATTCACAATGATTTAAATACATTCACTAATCCTGTGTTTAGGGCTATGATAAATGTTTAATGTAATATCCATCCTTTTACTGTATCATACTGCCGTCTTGTCAATGTCGCTTCTTTTAACCATTCATCAATAGATGTTTTATTAAAGTAATACTTTTTATTTATTATCAAATATGGAAACATTGCTCCAGAAAACATGCCATATTGCTCAAGTTGCTTCTTCTCTGTATTTATAATTCCCAACACTTCATCTTCTGAAATATTAAGATATTTGGCAACATCTGAAACGGTAATAAGGTTCCCACTGCCCGAGTTTGCAAATTCAATCTTTTCAGCCTTTGGTTGTATATATGCTTGAACAGAATAGCCAATTATTATACCATTGAACATTATGGATATACCTAAAATCAAGATGCAAATCAATAAGTATTTTCTATAATTTTTCATTCTACCAATCTCCTATGCTAAAAAATTTTTCTGCTTATCAATACACCTACGCAACCTTAAACAGTAATTTAACATGCTATTAGCTACGTTGTTTTCAAACTAGAAAGTTTACTTAGTGTGACACCATATATACAAACTACATCCTTCAAAATGGTGTACCCCTTTATTTTGCAGTAAATGATTCAGAAAAATTATGCTCATTATGCGTGGGACAACATTGGAAACATAAGGTGATTTTCAGCAAACAGATTTTCTTTTCCTCTCAACACAAACAAAGTGGTATTATCTTCGTAAAGCTCTGCTATTGTACAATTTTCGATTTGCTTTGGTGTAAATCCAAAAGTAACTGTTTTCGTATTTTCTTCGGCCATTGTACATAAAATATCATCTATAGCACATTTGCTTTGGCAGAAAATATCGTAACAAACCAAGTTTTCATCATGGTAATCGGCAATCACGACAGCTTCATACTGCTCAATAAAGTAAACATTTTCCCGCATAAACTGTGAGCAGTAAAACATAAGCAATCCATCATTGCTTTCCATCGGCAGTGCAGAAAAAGGATTTGAAAGCTTATATGTATCGAGCAAAATCATTCTATCGTGTGTTAATGACATATCAAGCTTTTTCATCATGCCATCCTTTTTGTTTACAGTCTTCTGACATTGGTATTCCAAAGCTTTTTCAAAACCAAACTTAGGGTAGAAATCCAGCACACTATCGTTTGCAAAAAGATACACAGCATCACTTTTATCTTTCCAGTCCTCCAGAACCTTTTCCATCAGCCAATGACTTAAACCCTTGCCTCGATACTCTTTATCTGTCATAATTGTTCCCAACTGGACATAACGCTTTGCTTGGTTTTCCCATCTTGTATTTATAATATTGACCGAAACATTTGATACAACCACATCTCCATCTAAGAGAACATATGGAATATAGTCATTACCCCAATAACCATTTTGAAACCACGGTTCAAAATCAAGACCAAATGTTTTGTGTACCAGCAGATTAAAACTTTTTCTTACTTGCTCATTTTCTTTGACATCTTTAATAAAGTTATATTCATTACCGCTAATATTATATTTCATACTCATTATTATCACTCACTTTCCACGTCCGATATAAATAATATTTACTTCTTATTTCCTACTGATGTGACTTAACCTTTCATAATACTAATTTCTACATATTCCATATATTACCTTCTTTAATTAAGATAGCAGAATTTTTTTCCTACCCACATTCTCTAAAGGTGTATTTAGCAATTAATCAAGTTGGAATGTTCTTGCTTTCCTTATAAATAACCCAATCTTCAGCTCATAAAAAATTTTCATGTGTTTTTGCAAAAAAAATCCCCCAAACACAAGTGTTTGAGGGATTCTGCATTTCAGTAATATTATCTCTTTGAGAACTGAGGCGCACGTCTTGCAGCCTTTAATCCGTACTTCTTTCTTTCTTTCATTCTTGGGTCTCTTGTTAAGAAACCTGCTTTTTTAAGAATTGGTCTAAGCTCTGCATCAGCCTTCAGTAATGCTCTAGCAATACCGTGTCTTAATGCGCCTGCTTGGCCAGTATATCCGCCGCCTTCTACTTTTGCGATAACGTCAAATCTACCTTGAGTTTCAGTAATTGCAAGTGGCAATCTGATATCTCTTTTTAGCGTTTCGTAATCACAGTAGTCATCTATATCTCTTCCGTTGATTGTAACTTTTCCTTCACCAGGAACTAATCTTACTCTTGCAATGGAAGTCTTTCTTCTACCTGTTCCATAGTATTGTACTCTAGCCATTGTATTTCCTCCTCCCTATCCAGTCCTATATATCAAGAACTTCAGGCTGCTGAGCTTGATGATCATGCTCTGCACCAGCGTATACTTTTAATTTTTTATACATTTGTCTTCCTAAGCTGTTCTTTGGAAGCATACCCTTGATCGCTAATTCTAATGCTTTCGTTGGCTTTCTTACCATTAATTGTCTTGCTGTGATCTCTTTTAAACCACCTGGCCAACCTGTATGGTGTCTGTACAGTTTTTGATCTAGCTTCTTACCTGTAAATTCAACTTTTTCAGCATTTACGATAATTACATAATCGCCTGTATCAACATGGGGTGTATAAATTGGTTTCTTCTTACCTCTTAATATAGATGCTACTTCTGTAGATAAACGACCTAACGTTTTTCCCTCAGCATCTATTACATACCACTTTCTCTCTATTTCAAGTGGTTTAGCAACGAATGATTTCATATATTTACCTCCTATCACTACTTTTTCCATAAACCTCTTTTTACTTTTCACGCTTCTCTATATTTAAAAATCCGGGGCTAGTGGATTTTCAATAAGCAGACTCTTTTTCTATTCTAATACATTGTGCCGTGTGTGTCAAGGAATTTTTGGATTTTCCTAGGATTCTTTTATCCCTTTTACCTGAATACCACTGCACTTTTCCTAGAACCTATTCATAGTACACCTCAGCTAGGTATAAGCCTTGCGGTGGCGCTGTATGGCCAGCCTCTGTACGGGCTTTTGATGAGATGATATTAGGAATCTCCTCCGGTGACATTTTGCCTGTACCTACATCTACTAAGGTACCTGATATAATTCGTACCATGTTGTATAGAAAACCGTTTCCTTCAACTTCTATTGTAAGCATGTCTTGTTCCCTATATGCATGGAGTCTATATATTCTTCTTATGGTATCCTTTACGCTGCTTCCTGATGCCATAAATGCCTTGAAATCATGTTCCCCTACAAAATAGCTGCTTGCCTTTTGTATCGCTTCTATGTCCAGGGCATTAGGAACAAAGTATGCATAATTTCTTTGCAATGGACTACGTAATATATTGTTGTATATTTTGTAAATGTATCTTTTGCCCACAGCTGAATATCGAGCATGAAAATTAGGATCAACCTCTACCGCACTGCGTATAGCAACGTCATGGGGAAGCACTCCATTGACTGCAAGAGGAATTCTATCTATGGGTATTGTAAAATCCGCTTTAAAGCTCGCTACTTGCCCTAGGCCATGAACCCCTGCATCAGTTCTGCCTGAGGCATGTATGCTGATCTCTTTCTTCATAATCTTACCCAGGGCCTGCTCCACTTCCCCTTGGACTGTTCTATGCTTGTCCTGACGTTGCCATCCATGGAAGTCGGTGCCATCATATTCGATTATAAGCTTTACATTCCTCAAAACCTTCACCTGCTTTTCATACAACAGAGAGAGCTTGAGGTCCCCCCCTGCAAAGTTAAATCATTTCACTACATCAATCTGTCTATAGTTACCGCCACGAGAAGGGCTACACTGACAACACCTGCCACAAAATCCCTTCGATGGTAGGATAGCTCTTTCATACGGGTACGATTCTCTCCTCCACGATAGCACCTTGACTCCATGGCCATAGCCAATTCATCAGCTCTTCGAAAGGCACTGATAAAAAGAGGTACAAGGAGCGGTACTAAGCTCTTGGCCCGGTTAATGATATTTCCACTTTCAAAATCTGCACCCCTTGCCATTTGGGCCTTCATTATCTTATCCGTCTCTTCTAAAAGAGTGGGTATAAAACGTAGTGCAATGGTCATCATCATCGCCAATTCATGGGCAGGTACACCAAACCGCTTAAACGGATTTAACAGCTTCTCGATACCATCAGTAAGTTGAATGGGCGACGTGGTCAGGGTGAGAATCGATGTGCCAATAATCAATAGCACCAATCTAGTTCCCATGAACACTGCCTGCATAACCCCTTCTTTGGTAATATCTAAAGGTCCAAGCTGATAAATGACCTCCCCTTTGGTCATAAACATATTAATAGCAAAAGTCAAAATTATAATTAAAAATAAAGGTTTTAGTCCACGAAGCATGAATTTGATAGGTACTTTTGACAACGCGATGGTTGCAGCCAGAAAGAGAAGTACATAGCCATAGGCAAAAAAGTGTTCCACAATAAATAGCGCTGTTATATAGATAAAGGTAGCAATAATCTTTATCCTTGGGTCAACACGATGAATAATTGAATCTACTGGATAGTATTGTCCGATTGTAATATCCCTAAGCATACTATTTGCTCCTTAACCAGTTTTGTATTTCCTGCTTGGCTTCCTCTATGGTTAGTACATCATCCCGCACAGGCTTCCCGAGTTCCTTTAACTTCCTCATCAAATAGGTAATCTGAGGCACTGCTAGACCAATATTTTCAAGCAATTCTACGTTCTTAAAAACATCCCTAGGTTCACCCGTTAGGGCTACTGCACCTCTGTGCATAACAATGATACGATCCACTAACCTTGCAATGTCCTCCATGCTATGGGAAACGAGAATAATCGTCATTTTATATTTTTCATGAAGCTTCTTGATTTGATCTAGGATTTCATCCCTTCCCTTAGGGTCGAGACCGGCTGTTGGTTCATCAAGAATGAGCACCTCTGGCCGCATAGCCAGTACACCGGCTATGGCAACCCTACGCCTCTGCCCACCACTCAATTCAAAGGGAGAGCGCTCTTTGACTGCATCAAAATTAAGCCCTACCAGTTCCATGGACTCCTTTACCCGGTAATCCACTTCTTCTTCTGATAAACCTAAGTTAATAGGACCAAAGGCTATATCCTTGTATACTGTTTCCTCAAAGAGCTGATGCTCCGGATACTGAAACACAAGTCCTACCTTTTGGCGAATCTCCCTCAGCTTTACATCCTTCTTTGTAATATCAAAATCATTGATAATAATTCTTCCAGATTTAGGCTTTAATAACCCATTCAAATGCTGGGTCAAGGTAGATTTCCCCGATCCCGTATGCCCAATAAGTCCAATAAATTCTCCTGACTGGATCTCTACATTAATATTATCCAATGCCACCGTCTCAAAGGGACTGCTAGGGTTATATATATGGGTCAGGTTTTCTATTATAATTGACATAAATGCATCACCATCTCATCCACTGTAAGTATATCTCTTGGCAAGTCTATCCCATTGTCGATCAGTTTACTGGCTAATTCTGTCACCTGGGGCACATCGAGTCCCAATTTTTTGAGGATGTCCACCTGCGCAAAAACCTCCTTGGGATTTCCTTCTAAAACTACATTTCCTTCTTCCATGACAATAACACGATCTGCATTTACCGCTTCATCCATGAAATGGGTAATATGCACCACAGTGATCCCCTCATCTTTATTCAATCGTCTTATGGTCTCTAAGACTTCCTTTCTTCCTGAAGGGTCCAGCATCGCTGTAGGCTCATCTAAAACAATACATTTAGGCCGCATGGCGATAATGCCTGCGATAGCTATACGTTGTTTCTGACCACCTGATAAAAGATGTGGCCCCTTTTTTCGATGCTCTGACATACCCACTGCTTGCAGCGCCTCATCCACCCGAATACGAATCTCTTTTGGCGGAATACCCAGGTTCTCTGGCCCAAAGGCAATGTCCTCTTCTACAATTGTGGCTACGATCTGGTTATCAGGATTCTGAAAAACCATACCCGCAGTCTGTCGTATGTTCCACACATTGCTTTCATCACTGGTGTCTAGTCCATTCACATATACCTTGCCACCACTAGGAAGTAACAGGGCGTTCATATGCTTCGCCATGGTAGACTTCCCTGAGCCATTATGGCCAATTACTACTAGAAATTCACCCTGTCGAATACCTATAGATACCTTTTTCAGCGCTTGTACATTTTCATTCTCTTCACTTCTGTATTCGTAAATTAAATCTTTGATTTCTATTATTTTATCCATTTAAAGTACCTCACAAATTGATGAATATCATACCTATATATTATACCTCTTTATAGTTGGAATACCAATAGATTGTTATATTTTATTTTTGATCAAGTTGACAAACTATTGAGCTAGAAGTTAGAGGTTAGACGTCAGAATTTTTTATTTTTTAACGTCTAACTTCCAACTTCTATCCTATAAATAAAGGGACTAAGCTCATCACTTAATCCCTCATGTATTATACTAATTCTAAAATTACCATTTCAGCTGCGTCCCCTCGACGAGGTCCAAGCTTCATCATTCTTGTGTATCCACCATTTCTTTCCTTGTACTTCGGAGCAATCTCTTCGAACAGGTTTGTAACAACTGTTTCCTCAGTAACATATGCTAAAACCTGACGTCTCGCGTGAAGATCTCCTCGTTTTGCAAGGGTGATCATTTTCTCAGCCAATCGACGTGTTTCTTTTGCTCTAGTATCTGTCGTTTGAATACGTCCTAACTTCAAAAGACTCGTTACTAGATTTCTAAGCATTAAGTTTCTATGGTCTGTACGTCGGCCTAATTTACGATATCCTGCCATGTTCTTTCCCTCCTTTAACCTATATTAGTCATCACTAGGTTTTAAGTCTAAGCCGAGTTCCTGAAGCTTCTGCTGAACTTCTTCAAGGGATTTTTTACCTAGATTTCTTACCTTCATCATATCTTCTTCTGATTTCGTTGTAAGCTCTTCTACTGTATTGATCCCGGCTCTCTTAAGACAGTTATATGATCTAACTGAAAGATCTAGTTCCTCGATCGTCATCTCTAGAACTTTTTCTTTCTTATCTTCTTCCTTTTCTACCATGATTTCTACATTATCAATATGGCTGGTTAAATTGATGAATAAGTTTAAATGCTCATTCATAATCTTAGCACCCAAGGAAGTAGCCTCATCTGGCTTAATGCTTCCATCTGTCCATACTTCTAATGTCAACTTATCGTAGTCAGTAACCTGACCAACCCTTGTATTTTCAACATGGTAACTAACCTTATTGACAGGTGTATAGATTGAGTCTATAGGCAATACACCAATTGGCATATGCTCCGTTTTGTTGTTTTCAGCTGTCACGTATCCTCTACCTCTGTTTAAGGAAATCTCCATAACTAATTTCGCATCCTCTTCGAGGGTTGCGATATGAAGCTCAGGATTTAAAATTTCCACATCGGCATCGGCAATGATATCACCTGCTGTAATCTTACCAGGTCCTTTGGCATCAATGCGTACAATCTTTGAACCATCTGCATACATTTTTGCTGAAAGACTCTTAAGATTTAGGATAATTTCAGATATATCCTCTTTCACACCAGGTACAGTAGAAAACTCATGAAGAACACCTTCAACCTTTACCCAGTTTACAGCAGCACCAGGTAAAGATGAAAGTAAAATTCTTCTTAAGCTATTTCCTAATGTTATACCATATCCACGCTCTAGGGGCTCAACTACGAACTTACCATAAGTGTTATCGGCATTCAATTCTACACATTCTATCTTTGGCTTTTCTATCTCTATCATTAACTTGACCCTCCTTATAAATTTTCTATCTATACTTTATGAGGGTAACTGATTCTAAAACGAACACTAGCTTAAATATTATCTTGAGTATAGCTCGACAATTAGATGCTCAGCAATTGGAATGTCGATATCTTCTCTTGTCGGAAGTGAAACCACTTTTCCCTCTAGGTTTTCGAAGTTCACTTGTACCCAGTTTGGTACATTGGCAGCAGCTTCAGCTCTTTCTTTAAACTTCACTGAGCTCATGCTCTTTTCTTTTACTTTGATTACGTCACCTATAGAAACTACGAATGATGGAATATCCACCTTACGTCCGTTTACTGTAAAGTGGCCGTGTCTTACTAATTGTCTTGCTTCTTTTCTTGAAGAAGCAAAGCCCATTCTATATACAGCGTTATCTAATCTTGTTTCAAGTAATCTTAGTAAGTTCTCACCCGTAATTCCTGACATTTTATCAGCTTTATCGAATAACTGTCTGAATTGAGTTTCTAACATACCATAGAATCTCTTTGCCTTTTGCTTCTCTCTTAACTGAAGGCCATAGTTAGAAACCTTCTTTCTTCCCTGTCCATGCTGGCCAGGTGCATAGCCTCTTCTTGAGATGGCACATTTATCTGTATAGCATCTTTCGCCCTTTAAGTATAACTTTTGTCCCTCACGGCGACAAAGTCTACACGATGGTCCTGTATATCTTGCCATTAACCTAACACCTCCTAATCCTAATTAAACTCTTCTACGTTTTGGCGGTCTGCAGCCATTGTGTGGAACTGGTGTAACGTCTTTGATTAGGTTAATCTCTAACCCAGCTGCCTGTAATGATCTTATTGCAGCTTCACGTCCGGAACCAGGTCCTTTAACATACACTTCAATTGTTTTTAATCCGTGCTCCATTGCAGCTGCCGCTGCACTTTCTGCTGCCATCTGTGCAGCAAAAGGAGTTGATTTTCTTGAACCTTTAAAGCCAAGTCCACCAGCACTTGCCCATGCAATAGCGTTACCTTGTAAGTCAGTAAGGGTAACAATTGTGTTGTTAAAAGTAGATTGAATATGGGCTTGACCACGTTCTATATTTTTACGTTCGCGTCTTCTCTTACGAACTTTTTTCACAGCTTTTTTAGCTACCATTTCATTTACCCTCCTTTAACTATTTCTTCTTCTTACGTCCTACTGTCTTTCTAGGTCCTTTTCTTGTTCTTGCATTGGTCTTTGTTCTTTGGCCTCTTACTGGTAAGCTTCTTCTATGACGAATACCTCTAAAACAACCAATTTCCTTTAAACGCTTAATGTTTAAAGAAATTTCACGTCGAAGATCTCCTTCAACCTTATGATCAGCATCTATAATTTGTCTTAACTTACCTACTTCTTCTTCGGTAAGGTCTCTTACTCTCGTATCAGGATTAATGCCTGATCTTCCTAATATTACATTAGAAGTTCTTCTACCGATACCGTAGATATACGTTAAGCCAATCTCAACTCTTTTTTCTCTCGGTAAGTCAACACCCGCGATTCTAGCCATTTTTATCCTACACCTCCTAGACTCTAATTCAAACATCCCTATGAGTATGAATATATATTATTAGCAATAAGTAGATTCACGCCAATAAAGCATTCATCCAGCCGCGCCTTATCAACTAACTCAAACAACGTTTAATTATACCAAATAACAATACAAAATACTAGCTATTTCACGTAAGCTAGTTTAACCTTGCTTTTGCTTGTGCTTTGGATTTTCGCAGATCACCATCACTCTTCCTTTTCTTTTGATGATCTTGCATTTCTCGCATATTGGTTTAACTGATGGTCTAACCTTCATTGTTATCCCTCCTTAATCACTTACCACGCCATGTAATTCTGCCTCTTGTCAAGTCATAAGGTGATAGCTCTAATGTCACCTTATCACCAGGCAGTATTCTAATAAAATTCATTCTGAGCTTCCCGGATATGTGGGCCAATATCTCGTGACCATTGTCTAATTTTACTTTAAACATGGCATTTGGTAGGGCTTCCACAACAGTTCCTTGTACTTCTATCACATCATCCTTCGCCATTAGGACATCAAACCTCCCATTCGTGGATTAACTTAGTCCCAGCTTCTCCAGTTCACGCCTTAGCAATAAATTGCTCACTTTATCATTATTATCAATCTTCTGCTTAATATCTTCAGAAACGATATTGTACTTTGCTAAATGTCGAACCTTTTTTTTCTTTGGTTTATCTACTTTACGTAGATCTCCATCTGCCACGAGGACATATTGTTGATCTACAATGCCAATGATTACAAAAGTTCGATCTTTATCTCTGCCTGCTTTTGATTTCACAATTTGTCCGACTGATACTTCAAGGGTTGTATCCACTTGCTTCACCTCTTTACCTGTCTTACAGACTCGTTAGAATCATCGGTGCATCCTTCGTGATGGCTACCGTATGTTCATAATGGGCTGACATTTTACCATCCAATGTTACTACAGTCCAGTTATCTAAAAGTGTTTTCACCTTATAGGCTCCCATATTCACCATCGGTTCAATGGCCAGCACCATACCCTCACCTAGTCTTGGTCCCTTTCCAGGGAGTCCAAAGTTCGGTATTTGTGGGTCTTCGTGCATGTTTTGACCTATTCCGTGACCTACAAAATCTCTGACAACTGAAAAACCTTGACCCTCTACATAAGTCTGTACTGCATGGGATACATCGGATAACCGATTCCCTTCCATACAGAAGCTTAATCCTTCATAGAAGCTTTGTCTTGTAACTTCTATTAGCCTTAAGGCTTCATCACTCACATGTCCAACAGGGTGTGTTTTCGCTGCATCTCCATAATACCCATTATAAATCGTTCCGATATCTATGCTTATAATATCGCCATCTTTTAAAGTTTTTAATCCAGGTATGCCGTGTACCACTTCCTCATTGACTGAGGCGCAAATACTTGCAGGAAAACCGTGATATCCCTTAAAAGCCGGTAACGCCTTGTGTTTTAATATTTCCCGTTCAGCAATTTCGTCTAGTTCCTTGGTCGTGATCCCTGGTTTTATAGCTTGTTTTAATACTTCATGAACATAGGCTACGATTTTACCTGCTTCACGCATGTATTCAATTTCTTTGTAAGACTTAATAATAATCATTTGCCTACGCTCCTAAAGCAGCCACAATGTCCTCAAATACTTTATCAATATCTTGTTCTCCATCTATGGTTACAAGAATATTTCTAGATTTGTAATACTCGATCAATGGCTGTGTTTCATTCAAATATACTTCGATTCTTTTCGTAACTGTCTCTTCGTTGTCGTCCGCTCGCTGGTACAAGTCTCCACCACATTTGCCACATATATCTTCCTTCATCGGAGGATTAAATTTGATGTGGTAGGTTGCACCGCAATCCTTACAGATTCGTCTTCCAACAGCTCTTTCAACAAGTACATTTTTATCTACTGAAACATTAATGACTTTGTTCATGCTTACACCCATCTTTGAAAGGGCTTCATCCAATGCTTCAGCCTGTTTTTCAGTTCTTGGGAACCCGTCTAGAAGGAATCCATCTCTACAATCATCTTCCTTTAGCCTATCTTCAACAATAGCTACCACCAATTCATCAGGAACGAGAAGTCCTTGGTCCATATAACCCTTTGCCTTCTTGCCTAACTCGGTGCCTTCTTTAATGTTTTTTCTGAATATATCTCCTGTTGAGATATGCGGAATTTGATATTTTTCAATGATTCCTGAAGCCTGGGTACCTTTACCTGCTCCCGGAGGTCCTAACAAGATTAATCTCATTATACCATCTCCTAGATTATGATTAGATATAAGATATGGGGAGTTCTCCCCATGCCTTTACCATATTTACTTTAAAAACCCTTGATAATGTCTCATCATCATTTGTGCTTCCACTTGCTTCATTGTCTCTAATGCAACCCCTACTGCAATGAGTAAACTGGTTCCACCAAAGGTCATTTGAATGCTTGTGAACTTTAGCATAACTGTTGGAATTACCGCAATCAATGCAAGGAATAATGCACCTGCTAAAGTAATTCTTGATAATACCTTATCTAAATACTCAGCGGTTGGTTTTCCTGGTCTAATACCTGGTATAAACCCACCATTCTGCTTCATGTTATCCGCCACTTGCTGGGGATTGAATGTTACAGCTGTGTAGAAATATGTGAAGAAAATGATCAATAGCATATTCAGAATAGAGTACACCCAGATTCCTGGATTTCCACCTGGGGATAACCATTTGGTAACCCATGCAGAGAATTCACCGCTCTGGTAGAAATATGTGATTGTTAAAGGAAATTGCAAAAGTGAGATAGCAAAGATTACTGGAATTACTCCTGCTTGGTTTACCTTTAACGGAATGTGAGTACTGTGACCACCATAAGTCTTTCTTCCAACTACTCTTTTTGCATATTGAACTGGTATTTTTCTTGTGCCCTGCTGAACCGCTACAACACCAGCGATAATAACTACAGCAAGAATCAAGAAAAAAATAATATCTAAAATGTTTACTTCACCTATTTGAGCTTTTTGCACTGTTTGAATAATACCCACAGGAACCCTTGACACAATTCCTGTAAAGATAATCAGTGAGATACCGTTTCCGATACCATTCTCCGTGATTTGTTCACCTAACCACATAAGGAAAGCTGTACCAGCAGTTAATGTGATAACAACTACAGATACAGAGAAGAAGTCTCGTGCTATCAGAGCCTGGTTAAACAAACCATAACTCACACCTGTTGCTTGGATCAAAGCCAATACGATTGTTCCATATCGAGTATACTGTGCAATTTTCTTTCTTCCTTCTTCTCCCTCTTTTGCCATAGCTTCCAAGCTTGGAATTGCTATTGTCAAAAGTTGAAGAATAATAGAAGCAGTAATATATGGTGAAATACTTAATGCAAAGATTGTAAAGTTACCAAAGGCACCGCCAGAAATCAGATTAAAGAAACTAAATAATCCGTTTTCTCCCTGACTGAACAATTGAGCTAATGCCGCCTTATTCATCCCTGGTACCGGGATCGTTGATCCTAGTCTAAATATGGTCATCATCAACAACGTATATAGGATTCTTCTTCTTAAATCAGGAATTTTCCAAGCATTCCTTAGGGTTGATAGCATGTTAAATCACCTCTGCCTTTCCTCCAGCAGCTTCGATTTTCTCAATTGCTGACTGACTGAATTTGTGAGCCTGCACCGTGACTTTCTTTAGTAATTCTCCGTCACCTAAAATTTTAACTCCATCAACGATCTTTCTAATTACGCCAGACTCTAATAATAGCTCTGGAGTAATTGTCATACCATCTTCGAATCTATTTAGTTCATCTAGATTTACAATAGCCCATACTTTCTTAAATGGATTTGTAAAACCTCTCTTTGGTAATCTTCTATATAGAGGCATCTGTCCACCTTCGAATCCAGGTCTAACACCGCCGCCAGCACGAGCGCC
This sequence comes from uncultured Anaerosolibacter sp., assembly GCA_937948705.1. Next base: position 34,108 of record CALECF010000003.1, read on the forward strand.
TTGTCCCTTGTGACCACGACCACCTGTCTTACCTTGTCCAGAAGCTTGACCTCTACCACGTCTTTTTCTATCTTTTGTTGAACCTTCAGCTGGTCTTAACTCATGTAGTTTCATGGTTACACCTCCTTAGCTTATATTTCTTCTACATCCACAAGATATCTTACTTGATCAATCATTCCTCTAACCTGAGCATTATCTTGCTGCTCAACTACTTGTCTAATCTTTCTAAGTCCTAACGCTTCTACCGTTTTTTTATGTTTAGGTAGAATTCCAATGATACTCTTTACAAGAGTAATCTTTAATGTATTAGCCAAGGCATTTCCCCCCTAACCTAATAGTTCCCCTACAGATTTACCTCTTAATTTAGCAACTTGTTCTACTGTCTTTAGTTGCTTTAAGCCTTCAATCGTAGCGTTTACCATATTTCTTGAGTTATTTGTACCTAAAGATTTTGCTCGAATATCTTTAATTCCTGCAAGTTCTAGTACTGATCTTACTGGACCACCTGCGATAACTCCAGTACCCTCACGAGCTGGCATTAATAGCACTTGACCCGCACCAAAGTGTCCTTGAATTGGATGTGGAATTGTTGTTCCAACTCTTGGTATATATATTAAGTTCTTCTTCGCGTCTTGGATACCTTTTCTAATGGCTTCTGGAACTTCCATGGCCTTACCAGTACCAATACCAACGTGTCCGTTTTCGTCGCCTACAACAACTAACGCACTGAATCTGAAAGTTCTACCACCTTTAACAACCTTTGTTACACGGCTGATATTAATAACTGCCTCTTTGACATCCAGTTTGCTAGCATCAATAATCTCACGTCTCATTCATTTCCCTCCTTCTTTTAGAATTGTAACCCAGCTTCTCTTGCCGCTTCAGCTAATTCCTTTATTCTACCGTGATAAATGTATCCACCTCTATCGAAAACAACCTTGTCAATCCCTTTTTCTACTGCTTTCTTAGCAACAGCTTCTCCTACTAACTTTGCAGCTTCTTTGTTTCCTGCGTTGTTTACTTGTTCCTTGATATCTTTATCTAAAGTAGAAGCAGAAGCTAGAGTAGTACCTGTTGAATCGTCGATGATTTGTGCGTACATATTATTTAAGCTTCTGTATACGCTTAATCTAGGACGCTGAGGAGTTCCAGATACTTTTTTACGTACTCTGACGTGTCTAACTTTTCTTTTTATGTTTTTGCTCTCCTTTTGAATCACTTCATATCACTCCTTTCCTACTTCTTACCTGTTTTACCTTCCTTACGTCTTACAACTTCATCAGCATATCTGACACCTTTGCCCTTATATGGCTCTGGCTCTCTCCATTCTCTAATCTTTGCGGAATAGTTACCTACTGCTTGCTTGTTGATACCCTTTACAAGGATTTCGTTTGGCGTAGGCACTTCAACAGTGATTCCTTCAGGATCTATCATTTCTACTGGATGGGAGAATCCTAAGTTTAATGTAAGCTTATTTCCCTGCTTCGCTGCACGGTAACCTACACCTACTACTTGAAGCTTCTTCTCATACCCCTTTGTTACACCTTCAACCATGTTGTTGATTAGGGTACGGCTCAATCCATGTAATGATTTGTGGATCTTGTTATTTGTCGGTCTTTCAACCGTAAGTTCACTATTCTCTATATTAATCTGAATATCCTTACTGATCTGCTCTTCTAACTGTCCCTTAGGGCCTTTTACTGTAACCAAGTTCTTGCTGTCAACATTGACTTCAACGCCCTGAGGTATTGTGATTGGTTGTTTACCTATTCTTGACATCGCTGCACCTCCTATACCTAAGATTATCTATTACCAAACGTAGCAGATAACTTCTCCACCTACACCTAATTTTCTAGCTTGTTTATCTGTTACGATTCCATTAGATGTTGAAAGAATTGCTATCCCTAGTCCGCCTAGTACTTTAGGAATTTCATCCTTACCTGCATAAACTCTTAGTCCTGGCTTAGTAATTTTCTTCAAGCCAGAAATTACCTTCTCTTTGTTCTTTCCGTACTTAAGTTGCATTCTGATGATACCTTGTTTTCCATCTTCAATTACATCGTAACCTTTGATGAAACCTTCGCCTAGCAAAATCTCGGCAATTGCTTTTTTCATATTTGAAGCAGGAACATCAACTGTTTCATGCTTAACTGTATTCGCGTTTCTGATACGAGTTATCATATCTGCAATTGGATCTGTCATCGTCATGGTACAAGTACCTCCTTCCCTATATTTCTACCAACTAGCTTTTCTAACACCTGGTATTTGTCCCTTATAAGCCAGTTCTCTGAAGCAAATACGGCAAACACCAAATCTTCTTAAATATGCGTGGGGTCTTCCACAAATTCTACATCTATTATATTCTCTCGTTGAGAATTTTTGTTTCTTCTGTTGCTTTAATACAAGAGCTTTTTTAGCCACTATTTTTCCCTCCTCACTATTTAGCGAATGGCATTCCTAATAGCCTTAGCAATTCACGAGCTTCCTCGTCAGTCTTGGCAGTCGTTACAAAGATAATGTCCATTCCACGGGTTTTATCTACTTTATCGTACTCAATTTCAGTGAATATTAACTGCTCTTTTACTCCGAGTGCATAGTTACCTCTACCATCAAATGAGTTTGGATTAACTCCTCTGAAGTCTCTTACTCTTGGTAGAGAAACATTGAACAATCTATCTGCAAATTCGAACATTCTTTCGCCCCTTAGGGTTACCTTTGCACCTACTGGCATACCAGCACGAACCTTAAAGTTTGCAACTGATTTCTTGGCTCTCGTAATGATTGGCTTTTGACCAGAGATGATTCCCAATTCTTCAACTGCTACTTCAAGCATTTTTGCGTTTTCTTTTGCATCGCCTAATCCCATGTTAAGAACTATTTTCTCAAGTCTTGGGATCTCCATGACACTTTTATATTGAAACTTTTCCATTAAAGCCTTGGAAATATCGTTGTTATATGTTTCTTTTAATCTAGCTGTCACCGTGTAAACCTCCCTTCAGCTTTCGGTATTATTCTATTGTTTCTCCGGACTTTTTAGATACTCTTACCTTCTTACCATTCTCAAGCACCTTATATCCGACTCTTGTAGGCGCCTTCGCCTTCGCATCCCATAACATTACATTTGAAACGTGGATTGTTCCCTCTTGATGAACAATTCCGCCTTGCTGAACTTTTGCGCTTGGCTTTTGGTGCTTCGTTACCATATTCACGCCTTCAACGATTACGCGCTCTGCCTTAGGCATTGCCATTAAAATCTTGCCTTTTTTACCTTTATCTTTACCAGCTATTACAACAACTGTATCGCCTCTTTTAACGTGCATCTCTTACACCTCCTCGAACTATAATACTTCTGGAGCTAGGGATACGATTTTCATAAAATCTCTGTCTCTCAGTTCCCTTGCTACTGGTCCGAAAATACGAGTTCCCACTGGGTTCTTATCTTCTTTTATAATTACCGCTGCATTTTCATCAAACTTGATATAACTTCCGTCAATTCGTCTCGCACCTGTCTTTGTTCTTACAACAACTGCTTTCACTACTTGACCCCTTTTAACAACACCGCCTGGTGTTGCTTCTTTAACTGAACAAACAATAATATCACCAATGTTTGCATATCGTCTCTTAGATCCGCCTAATACACGAATACATAACACTTCTTTTGCTCCTGAATTGTCCGCAACTCTTAAGCGTGATTCTTGTTGGATCATAGTAATACCTCCCTTCAGCTATACGATTACTTCGCTTTTTCCGTGATTGAAACTAGTCTCCATCTTTTTTCTGCGCTTAATGGTCTAGTTTCCATGATTCTTACCTTATCGCCAATTCGGCATTCATTATTTTCATCATGTGCTTTAAATTTCTTCGTTCTTTTTACCGCTTTTCCATATAGCGGGTGACGTACGAAATCCTCTACCGCAACAACGATCGTTTTGTCCATTTTGTCGCTTACTACACGACCTAATCTCGTTTTTCTTCTTGCTCTTTCCACGAGTGAAGCCCTCCTTCCGTATCCTTATCTATGCATTAACCTGTTTAATTTCGTTCTCTCTAAGGATGGTTTGAATACGTGCTATATCTCTTCTAACATTTTTTACTTGCATTGGATTTTCAAGCTGTCCTGTAGCTAACTGGAATCTCAAGTTGAAAAGCTCGCCTTTAAGTTCCGTCAATTTATGGTTTAATTCTTGGCCCGTCATATCACGAAGCTTATTAGCTTTCATTAGCTTCACCACCCTTTTCTCCCATCTCTTCTCGTGTAATAAACTTACACTTGATAGGTAACTTATGCATTGCAAGTCTCATTGCTTCCCTTGCTTTTTCTTCTGGAACACCAGCCAATTCGAACATTACTCTTCCTGGCTTTACTACTGCTACCCAGTACTCTGGTGAACCTTTACCGGCACCCATACGAGTTTCAGCTGGTTTTTGTGTAACTGGTTTGTGTGGGAAAATTTTAATCCAAACTTTTCCACCTCTTTTAATATATCTAGTCATTGCAATTCTGGCAGCTTCTATTTGGTTTGAAGTAATCCATGCTGGCTCTAAAGCCATCAATCCATATTCTCCATACGTGATTGCATTACCTCTTTGTGCCGTACCCTTCATTCTGCCTCGATGCACTCTACGACGTTTTACTCTTTTAGGCATTAACATCGTCTGTTTCCTCCTTCCCTCAGTCGATTACTGTTGTTCTCCGCCACCTTGACTTTGATTATCTCTACGTGGTTTAAACTCTCTATTGTCTCTGCTGAAATTTCTATTGTCTCTATTGTCTCTGTTATCTCTAAAGTTTTTATTGTCTCTGCCTCTATTTGGCTTGTTCGGTTTGTCGCCGCCTACTGGCTTTTCTTGGGCTCTCATTTTTCTTCTTGCTTCCTTCACAGCTTCGCTTGCTTCCGGTAGCACTTCGCCTTTGTAGATCCAAGTCTTAATACCGATCTTACCATATGTTGTATTTGCTTCAGCAAAACCGTAGTCGATATCAGCTCTTAGTGTATGCAATGGCACGTTACCTTCGCTGTACTTTTCAGTTCTTGCCATCTCAGCGCCGCCTAATCTTCCTGAACATGCAACCTTGATACCTAAAGCACCAAATCTCATTGTTCTTTGCATTGCTTGCTTCATTGCTCTTCTGAAGGAAACTCTTTTCTCTAATTGGAGTGCAACATTTTCCGCAACCAATTGTGCTTCCATTTCAGCATTTTTAATTTCATTGATGTTTATAAGCACACCTTTACCAGTCATTTTCTCTAAAGCAACTTTGATAGTTTCTACACCTTGGCCGCCTTTTCCGATTACCATACCTGGCTTAGCTGTGAATATATTTACTTTCACTTTGTTGTTTGCTGCTCTCTCGATTATGATTCTAGCAATCCCAGAAGTGAATAATTTATTCTTAAGAAATTTACGAATCCTATAATCTTCTACTAAAAGGTCAGCGTATTCGCCTTTCTTTGCATACCACTTTGAATCCCAGTCTTTTATAATTCCGACCCTTAATCCGTGTGGATTAACTTTTTGACCCATTAATTATCCCTCCTTCTTAAGCTCTTTCTTTTAGTACAACCCCTACATGACTTGATCTCTTTAATATCTTTACGCCACGACCCATGGATGCGGCTCTCCATCTTTTCAACGTAGGTCCTTGGTTAGCATATACATCCGCAACGTATAGTTTATCAACATTCATTTCATGGTTGTTCTCAGCATTTGCTACCGCTGATTTAATCACTTTATGAAGTACAGGCGCACCTGCTCTTGGTGTAAATTGTAAAATCGTTAATGCTTCATTGGCATCTTTTCCTCTGATGATGTCACAGATTGCTCTGATCTTTCTTGGAGAAATACGCACATATTTAGCAATTGCTTTAGCTTCCACTTCAGTAACCTCCTTCCGCATCAATCTTATTTCTTAACTCTAGAAGACTTCTCTGTATCCGCGTGTCCTCTGTAAGTTCTTGTAGGTGCAAATTCTCCTAATTTGTGACCAACCATATCTTCCGTCACATATACAGGAACATGCTTCTTTCCGTCATGGACAGCAATTGTATGCCCAATCATTTCTGGAAATATTGTAGATGAACGTGACCAAGTCTTTAATACTTTCTTCTCTTCCTTCTCGTTCATCTCTTCGATCCTTTGGATTAACTTAGGTTCAACGTAAGGTCCTTTTTTCAATGATCTGCTCATGCTTCTGTTTCCTCCCTTCAATCACTATCATTTTGGGCGCTGAGGACGTTGAGGTCAAGTCTATCATCCTATCCATGACCTCTTTCCCTCGATTACTTCTGATTTCTTTTCTTAACAATGTACTTATCAGAAGCCTTATTTTTCTGTCTCGTCTTGTAGCCAAGTGCTGGTTTACCCCAAGGAGTAACTGGCGCTGGTCTACCAATCGGAGATCTACCTTCTCCACCACCATGTGGGTGATCATTCGGGTTCATTACAGAACCTCTTACTGTAGGTCTGATACCCATATGTCTTTTACGACCGGCTTTACCGATTGTGATGTTTTCATGGTCTAAATTTCCTACTTGACCAATTGTCGCTCTACATAAAATGCTTACAAGTCTTACTTCGCCTGAAGCCAATCTAACTTGTGCATATTTTTCTTCTTTGGCCATAAGCTGCGCAGAAGCACCAGCAGCTCTCGCTAACTGTCCGCCTTTACCTGGCTTAAGCTCGATGTTGTGAATAATTGTACCAACTGGAATGTTCTTTAATTGCAGAGCATTTCCAACCTTGATATCAGATCCTTCACCTGATACGATCACATCACCAACATTTAACTTGTTAGGCGCAAGGATATATCTCTTTTCGCCATCAGAATAAACCAATAGAGCGATGTTTGCAGTTCTGTTTGGATCGTATTCGATAGCAGATACCTTTGCTGTGATACCATCCTTGTCTCTTTTGAAATCTATGATTCTATATTTTCTTTTTTGACCGCCGCCTCTATGACGAACAGTAATTTTACCTTGAGCATTTCTACCAGCATGTTTCTTCAATGTCACAAGTAGTGACTTTTCCGGCTCTTTTTTCGTAATTTCCTCGAATGTTGAAACCGTCATTTGTCTTAATGCTGGAGAAGTAGGTCTGAACTTCTTGATACCCATCGTAATTTCCCTCCTTCTTCAATTGCGCTCCGCAGCTTACTGCATTCCTTCAAAGAATTCAATTTCTTTGCTTTCTTGGGTAAGCGTAACGATCGCTTTCTTCCAATCCGGTCTTTTACCAACGTGCGCACCCATTCTCTTATATTTCCCAAGTACGATCATGGTATTTACTTTTTCTACTTTCACACCGAAGATTTTCTCGATGGCTTTTTTGATCTCAACTTTGTTTGCCTTCTTGCTAACCTCGAATGTGTATCTTTTTTCACTCATATCATCCATACTTCTTTCAGAGATGATAGGTTTTCTGATGATGTCATATGCTGTCATCATTATGCGTACACCTCCTCTACTCTGTGTACCGCATCTTTCGTAATGACAAATTTCTCATGATTTAAGATGTCGTACACATTTAACGTTGTCACTAGGGTTGTTGTTACGCCAGGAAGATTATTTGCTGACTTCACGACATTATCGTTCTTTTCGTCCATTACGATCAACACTTTTTTCTCAACGCTTAGGTTCTTTAAGATATTTGCCATATCTTTTGTTTTTGGTGTGTTCATATTTAACTCATCTATAATGATGATGTTTTCGCTCTGTACTTTTGAACTTAATGCAGACTTCATAGCAAGTCTTCTTACTTTCTTAGGCAGTTCGTATCTGTATTCTCTTGGCTTTGGAGCAAACACTACACCTCCACCAATCCATTGTGGTGAACGAATACTTCCTTGACGAGCTCTACCTGTACCTTTTTGTTTCCATGGCTTTCTACCGCCACCTCTTACCTCAGCTCTTGTTTTCGCTGATTGTGTGCCTTGTCTTTGGTTTGCTAAATAATTCTTTACAACATCGTGTAATACATTCTGGTTTATAACAGCGCCGAACACGTTTTCACTTAGTTCCATCTCGCCAACTTGTTGACCTGAAATATTCAATAAAGCTACCTTTGGCATTTTACTTCCTCCCTTCCATAGCCAGATTATGCGTCTGCCTTAACAGTTTCTTTTATAGTAATCAATCTGCCCTTAGGACCTGGTACTGCCCCTTTGATTAAAAGTAAATTTCTGTTTACATCTACTCTTGCAATCTCAAGGTTCTGAACTGTAACCTGCTCGTTACCCATTCTTCCAGACATCGTCATTCCCTTGAAAACTCTTCCTGGGCTTGTACCTGCTCCTAATGATCCGCTTAATCTATGGCTTTTTGAACCATGAGTCATAGGACCTCTAGATGCATTATGTCTTTTTATTGTACCTTGTGTTCCTTTACCTTTTGAAACACCAGTTACATCTACCATGCTTCCTGTTTCAAAGATATCAGCTTTAATTTCTTGTCCTACTTTGTAAGCTTCAGGATTCTCTACTCTGAATTCCTTTAGTTCTTTCTTGTAGCTTACACCAGCCTTGTCAAAGTGACCTCTTTCAGGCTTTGTAGTTCTGTTTTCCTTTTGATCTGCAAATCCAACCTGAATCGCATTGTAGCCGTCTTTTTCTATTGTCTTAACTTGAACGACATAGATCGGGCCTGCTTCAATTACTGTAACAGGAATTACTGTTCCTGCTTCTGTAAAGATTTGTGTCATTCCAATCTTTTTTCCTAAAATACCTTTCATTGCTTACACCTCCAAATGTTCTTACAGCGGATTACACTTTAATCATGCAATCATACTAAGAGAGGTATCGAAACTCCCTATATATGAACCTTTATCTTAGTATTTTTAATTTTAAAGCTTGATTTCAATATCAACGCCAGCTGGTAAATCTAATCTCATCAGTGCATCAACTGTTTTTGGCGTTGGATTTAAGATATCAATCAATCTCTTGTGAGTTCTCATCTCGAACTGCTCTCTTGAGTCTTTGTACTTGTGTACAGCTCTTAAGATTGTAACGATTTGCTTTTCTGTTGGCAGCGGAACTGGACCTGAAACTTCAGCACCTGTTCTTTTTGCTGTCTCTACGATTTTCTCTGAAGATTGATCTAAGATCTTGTGGTCAAAAGCCTTTAACCTGATTCTGATTTTTTGTTGCCCTTTGCTGTTTGCCATTTTGTTTCCCTCCTTTTCATCGCACGCAATCACTTTTTACGTACGACTAGAACTCTGTACACACTTCCGGGTGTTCCCACATATTTTTTAAAAGCTTGAGAAGTATACAGATATTCTGTCGCCCGATTCTTGAACGGACATTCTCAGTAGAAATTTCCCCAATTTCAACTTGGCAACCTTCTACTTCATCGCAGTCCCTACAAATGCACACTAGTATAGTATAAGAGATAAACTCTTACACATCAAGTATTGACTTTACTTTTTTTTTGTGTTAATGAAATGCCCATTTGAAAAAATATTTTTTAGTAGCCGAGCTATAAAGCCCGGCTACTGATTGTTAAATTACTTTATGATAGAAGCAACAACACCTGCTCCAACTGTTCTTCCGCCTTCACGAATTGCAAATCTTAATCCTTCTTCTATCGCGATTGGGTTGATTAGTTCGATAACCATTTGTACGTTATCTCCAGGCATACACAT
>CALECF010000004.1 GCA_937948705.1 uncultured Anaerosolibacter sp.
AAAAAAAGACAATGGATGGAAATGTATTTCTTTATACCACGTTTATATGCATCGATAACGGCAATTTCTTCATCGGTAAGCAAATTAAATCTTTTGGCAAGTAATGTGGGGGTTTGTGAGTCAAGACTTTTGGGTTGATCCATGAAATAATCCAATAGAACAAGTGAATAATTCTGTTCCAAATAGAGTTTGTTCTCCCAAGCCCAACAAGCAATATATCTCAAATCAGAATACGAACGATATGTTATTACGTCCTTTTCGTGATTTGGTGTTTCTAGCCAGTCTATAGGAGTTGGATACTGTTCATGCAATTGCGTTACAATCTTTTTCAAACTATAATAATGGCTACCTTTAGAATTAGTTACATCCTCGTAGTGATGAAAAAAGTAGTCCCAATTTAACCAGCTTAAATCCATTTAATCACCCTTTCTAGTGAATGTATGTGCCATATCTTTTACAACTTCTTTATCAGTATCTTCTTTGCTATGAAGGTAGTGAGAATAAGTATCACGAGTAATTTCTACACTTGAATGTCCTAACCATCGGCTTACATCAGAAATGTTTTTCCGCTTAATCCTTAAGAGATAAGTTGCAAAAAAATGGCGGAATGAGTGAGGGGAGAAAGTTTTAAAATTACGGTGTTGTTGTTTTTCTATTTTATTGACATAGTTGATAAATTTTGAACCGACAGAAGCACCCGTGATAGGATTGCCTTTACTGCGGAGTGAAACAAATAAAAATGAGTGGGGTTTGGCGGTGTACTGTATTAAAATTTCTCGTTCCCGCAATGCATATACTAATAAATCTAAAAAATACTCTTCGGAGAATAATAAAGGAACTTCTCTTGAACCTGTTTTGTGTTGAGAACGATAGTCTTCATTTTCTCTTTCAACTACATAACAGACCCATTGATTGATATGCTGAGAATACTCAATATCCCCTCGAAGATTTTTTTTAATATATTCTCGTACTTCAAAGTGTTCCATATAGATTAAGTTTTGGGGGAGGGTAGTAGTATCTATCATTATATTGGCAGCTTCGCTAGCTCTCAAGCCAAACCATCCCAATACATAGAAAAGTAAGCAGTTTTGTCTATGGTAAGCTGGGATAGCATTCATAAAAAATTCAAATTCATCTGGTTTGAAAACCTTTTGTCTAAGAATCATGTTGTTTTTCTTCGTAGGGGCTTTTAAGCCCACTTTCATGAGTATTGCTTTAATATCTATAAATTTATATAGTTGATTTCCTAAAGTTCCAGAAAGCATAGTTTTGGCATATTTTGATTTTACAGGCAACAAGTTAAGTGGAAGAGTTTTGTATTGAGTGGTTCTCTGTTGAAGAAAACCTAAATATTGTATTGCTGTCCCCACTGTTTGAGAAATTGTGCTATAAGAAAGCTCATGCCAGTTTTTTACTCCTTTGAAGCCTGCGTTATCGTATCCAATAGCTACAACTTTACCTTTTGTAGCAGCTTTTATATGCAAAGGTACTTCTGTTGCTATAGACCACTCAATAGAATGTGCTATCATCTTTTTTTCGGAGCGGATGTTTCTGAGGTAATCAGCAAAACTTTCCAATATTACTAATAAATCGCCATCTGCAGGGTCTATATTCCATAGCATCAGAAAATCTAAAAACTTCTTTAAGTCATGAGCTCGCGATCTGACTGTATTTATTGGATATTGGCTATTTTTTTCTATTAAATAGGAAGTAGCCAGGTGGTGTGTTGAGTGGTCGGGACAGCTTATGGATAAGGTATTTGATTCCTTTATAAAAGTCACATAATGTAGACCTTCAAGTTCAAGTCGGCTGTAGTATTTAGCAAAATTTATCAATCGCAAAGAATGTTCGAGGTTGTTTGAATATTCCAGTAATTCGGAATAGCTCATGTAATAATATCTTCCTTTCTCTCTTGTTTTTAATGATGATTCTTATTCGTTTTCTATCTGCTATCTTGTTCCCTATTTATCTTGTTGGTTATTTATACGTTATTTAACTTATAAAACGCTTTCCTTTTCTTCCTATTTCTTATGTAATATTAATTCTATATTCTACAGTAAAAACCTTCATGGTACTGTAGCTAATTTTTATCTTAAGTATTGTATAAACTAATATAAGGTGGTATAATTTTATGTAAGCTGTTTTATAAGTGATTTGCAGGTAAAGCCCTTAAGGATATGGTAAACGCTTAGTAGAAAAGGCAGCTTAGGCTGCTTTTTTTGTTTCACTTTATGGATGGAGGATAATCACAGTGAGATTAGATAAATTTTTAAAGAATTCAAGATTGATTAAGAGAAGAACCATCGCTAAAGAAGCCTGTGATCAAGGGCGTATACGAATCAATGATCAGGTGGCAAAGGCAGGAACAGAGGTAAAAGCTGGAGATCGCATTACCATTGAGTTTGGTACAAAGCGTACCAGCGTGGAAGTTACGGATACTTCAGAGCATGTTACAAAGGAATCCTCGAAAGAAATGTATACTGTTATCGAATAGCATCCAATAAGAGGATGCTATTTTCTTTTGTGATTGGGAAGATAACTATGCATAAGGACAAGTCGATGGGAATATCTTTTACAAAGGAGTCAACTATCGATATAAAGAGGTGAGTATAGGTGGAAGACAGAAGGGTAGCCAAGAGCAAGAACCATAATTTAATTTTAGAAAATCGCGGTAAACTAAGTATATCAGGGGTAGAGCATGTAGATAGCTTCAACGAAAATACTGTGCTGATAGAAACCGTGCAAGGTGTAATCACGGTGAAGGGTACTGAACTAAATATAAGTAAACTCAACCTAGAAGATGGAAACGTTGTCCTAGAAGGGCATGTATATTCTTTGATTTATAGTGATCGAGAAAGTCTGCAAAATAAAGGTGGAGGATTCCTAGGAAAGATGTTCAAATAACCGCGTGGCGGTTATTTTTTTGAATAGGTGTAGTGTGGGGTATAGGGGGGCTGTTCCTTAAAGACCGTTATGGAGATAGATAGCAAAGAATGGGGTGATTTAGGTGGCTGCATCAGTGTCAGAGCAGGTATATGTCTTTCTGGCTACTATGTATGGTGGCATCTTGATAGGATTTATCTATGATCTATATAGAATATTTAGATTAATTTTCAAACCTAAGAAAATAGCGACATTCATCCAAGATCTTGTTTTTTGGATTTTCATTTCTGGTGTTGCTGTGGCAGTGCTTTTGCTAAGCAATTCGGGGGAATTGAGGTTTTATACATTTTTGGGATTTGTAATGGGAAGCATTTTATATAATCAATTGTTGAGCAGGATCATGATTAATACGATTGTATATTTATTGTGTCTTTTAAAAAAGATAATGATAAGCTTAATAAAAAGGCTGGTTTATCCGATAAAAGTAATGATACAGTGGGCAAAGGTACTCTGGCGGTGGGCCCAAAAAAGACTACGGCCAGTCTATAATCGGTGGAGGCGAATTGCAACAATCCCTAAGCGAATTGCTAGAGATATAAAAAAGTATCTAAGAACCGTGATGAAAAAAAAGTAGCAGGAGATTATTGGACGATATAGAATAGTAGTATAGAAGAAGGCAAACAAAAAAAGGGTGTAATATATGGATATGGTGCAACAAAGGAAAAAGAGAATACGCAAGGGAAATAAACCATTCTATATGCTCCTCTTGGTGATAGGACTTTATGTGGGTTGGATTTTTGTGGACCAACAACTAAGACTTCATAAGTTGGCTGAACAAGAGGGAACCTACAAAAAAAGAGTTGAGCAGCTAAAACAGGAGGTTGCCCGCCGGGAAGAAGAGATAAAAAGTGCAAATACCCCAGAATTTATCGAGAAGGTAGCTCGGGAGCAACTGAAAATGGTAAAGCCAAATGAAATTATATATATTGATATGCATAAGGCCAAATATAGTCAGTGAGGCTGCTGGCCTAGAGGGGCAGTTGTTGACATGCTTGCAATAATAAATTATAATATGTCTAGTAAAGTTGTGAATAACTTATAAGGAGGAAGATTTTATTTATGCCGGTTGAAATAGGAAAAGTTGTTGAGGGCACGGTAACAGGCATTACAAATTTCGGTGCGTTTATTCAACTACCACAGGGAAAAACAGGATTATGTCATATTTCAGAAGTGGCAGATGATTATGTAAAAGATATTCGTACCTATTTAAAAGAGCAGCAGAAAGTCATGGTAAAAGTAATTGCGATTGATGGCAATGGAAAGATTAGTCTCTCCATCCGGCAGGCACAGGAAAAACCTCCCAAAAAAAGTCACCAGCCCGCACAGCTTGATTGGCAGAAAAAGAATGCAGAGCCAAGTTTATCTTTTGAAGATAGGCTGAGTAAATTCTTAAAAGACAGTGACGAAAAGCAGCAACAACTTAAGAAGGGCACGAGAGACACAAGAAGAGGAAATGGATTTAATAGTAATACTAGCAAGAAGGAAGATTAAGGAAATATAACCGAGACGATGTCTCGGTTTTCTTATAGTATTTAGGAGGCTTAAAATGAAAAAGTATGCTGCCATCGATATAGGTACAAACTCAATGCGAGTTCTTATTGCAGAAGTTAAGAATGGTGAAATTATTAAGAGTTTTAAGGACCTGGAAACCACTAGGATGGGAGAAGGGGTTGATCAAACAGGGCAACTTACCCAGGATGCCATGGAACGAAATCTAGAAGCATTAAAGAAGTTTACTTTATTAGCTAGAAGTGAAGGAATCATGTATATGCCTGTCATCGCTACGAGTGCTGTGAGGGATGCTAAAAACAAAGAGGTATTTTTGCGACGAGCGCGACAGGAAGTTAAGGTTGATGTGGATGTCATCGAGGGAGATCGGGAGGCCCGTCTGGGGTTTTCTGGTGTAATGAAGGGTTTGAAGGAAAAAGGCGAGAACATTTTGGTTGTTGATATTGGTGGAGGAAGTACTGAATTTATCTTGGGAAATGAAAATGAGATACAGTACATGATCAGCCATAACGTAGGGGCAGTGAGAATGACGGAAAAGTGTGTGCAGAATGATCCGCCCTCGTTCCAAGATATCCGTAGATTAGAGGAAGAGATTGATCAAGTGATTTTGCCTACAATTATGAAATTAAAAGAGATGAAAATAGACCGGGTTATTGGAATTGGTGGAACAGCCACAACCATTGCTGCAGTCCACCTAAAGTTGGAAGTATATGACCGTGACAAGGTACATAATGCTTTCATAGGATTGGAAGATGTACGAAATGTTTTAGGAAGCTTTCTATCAGTTCCTTTGGATGAGAGAAAGAAGATTCAAGGACTTCATCCTAAAAGGGCAGATGTTATTACAGCTGGTGCGTTGATTTTAAATAGGATTTTGACCTTGCTGGAGAAGGATGGAGTAAGGGTGAGCGAGTATGATAATCTAGAAGGATTGATCTTTGAGCAGATAGAATAGGCAAATGGAAGATACTGCTATGAAGAAATATGAGAATAATATTGACAGCGCAAGGATTCTACTGTAATATAGAATTTGTCATGAAATATGGCGGCGTAGCTTAGTTGGCTATAGCGTCCGGTTCATACCCGGAAGGTCGGTGGTTCGAGTCCACTCGCCGCTACCAAAGTACTGTTAGACGTTAGACGTGAGTAGTTAGTTGTGAAAACCACTAACCACCATCCTCAAACTGCTAACCTATATGGCCCGGTAGTTCAGTTGGTTAGAATGCCAGCCTGTCACGCTGGAGGTCGAGGGTTCGAGCCCCTTCCGGGTCGCCAATTAGAAGAAAAAATCTTCCATAATATTATGGAAGATTTTTTTATTTGGAAAGATTGAGGTTAAGGTTGAGGTTTAAATTTATAGGGGCGCGGGTTTCCCCGCCCGAAGACCCAAGGGGTCAGCAATAAAAAGGCAGGATGACCCTGCTGCTGGGATCTATGATCTGGATCTCAATCTCGATATTAATCTATGCATTCTTTATTACGTAATTTAATATTTTATGAAGCTTCTTCCAATAATATTCATTTTAAAATCGGGAAACTTTCGCATCTATCGCCAAAGATTCTCGACAATGTGGGAAAAAATTAATGAATCTAGGTGTAAATATGAATGCAAATCTGTAAAAACCATAGAATGCTGTAAAAATGACCCAGTCTGTGTCTATAAGTTTATAGATAAAGGACAGGTAAGTTGACAAATATTTCTCATTGCTGCTGATATAATTGTGCTAAGAATAATCAGTAGGTGGTGTTTACATGATAGAAAAATATGAACTCATGCCATATAGAGGTAAACAAAGTGGACAAGCCAAAGCTTTGCTTGGGGGTAGAAGGGTTGGATCCTTTTATGAAATGAAGCAAATCATTTTCTTAAGCATTGTAGGCTTTCTTTTGGGAAGAGCCAGTATACTCGATGGCCTCGTACCATTTGGAATTGCATACTTTGTTGTACTATTGGTAAAGGAACGTAAAAATGCCTTGGTAGGCATTGGAATTTTTTTAGGAACAATGAGCGTGATCGGCGCTGGAGGCTCAATAAAATATGGGTTGGCCCTACTGTTATCTTGGGTCGTGTACTATTCTTTAAGGGATAAGATTCAGCAAAGTGTTTTTAGGACTGCATTGTTATCAGGAATGATGATGTTGTTGGCTGGAATATTCCATGGTATTTTTTCTGAATTTTATATATATGATGTGTTTATGATTGGATTTGAATCCGTTGTGACATTTGTGTTTGTTTATATTTTATCCTATGCTGTGCCTATAGCCCTTCAAAAAACCAACAGAAAGATATTATCAAATGAAGAGTTGATATGCATCGCCATTACAGTGGCGGTACTTATATCAGGTTTTGCAGATATAACCATAGGAGACTACGCATTGAAGAATATCCTAGGGATATTATTGACCTTGGTATTCGCATACAACGGAGGGGCCAGCGTTGGTGCCAGCGTGGGGGTAACCATTGGTATCATTACCAGTATGTCTACCATAGGGACACCTACGATTATAGGAATCTATGCTTTTTCAGGACTGTTGGCAGGTATATTTAAAGATCTTGGAAAGCTTGGATCGTCCATTGGGATGATGATGGGAAATGCAATCCTTACATTCTATATTAATGGGTCCACGGAGGTTATCCTACAATTTGAGGAAATAGCCATGGCCTTCATTATTTTCATGCTGATACCCAAATCGGTACTGTCTTATACGGAAAAATTCGTGAATGCAAATGGGGGAGCAGTGCAGGTAGACAAAGCTTACAGTGAAAGGATACGAAAGATTACATTTGATCGCCTAACAGAATTTAGTCATGCCTTCTCAGAATTGGCTGTGACCTATGGTCAGATATTGGAAAAGGATAGACTGATTGATCAGCAGGAGATCGCAGGCATCATTGATCAAGTGGTGAACAAGGTATGCAGCCAATGTGGCATGTGTAGAAGCTGCTGGAAAAATGGGTTTTACAGCTCCTATAATGATTTTGTAGAGATCATTAGTCTGTTAGAATCCTCTGGGAGGATAAAGGATGATAAGATTCCTACAGTGCTGAAAAAAAGATGTATTCGGTTAGAAGTTTTGCTTCAAACCATTCATGATCAATTTGAGATCTACAAGATTCACTACAAATGGCAAAACAAACTTTTTGAAAGCAGACAGCTGGTTGCGGAGCAGTTTCAGGGGGTATCGGAGATTATCCATCGTTTAGGGAATGAGATCAGTATGGAGGTTCAGTTCAAAACAGATATTGAAGATGCTATATATGTGGCTTTTGATAAAGCTGGGATTGCGGTACATAAAGTTACTGTTTTCGAGAAAGAAAATGGAAAGATGGAAGTGGATATAGAAAAGAGATCTTGCTACGACCGGAAACAATGCGATGAAAAGATTGCGCCCATTGTATCCCAAGTCATGGGGATGGAGTTTATCCGAAAAAGTCAGCATTGTTCCACTGCCGATAGCACGGAAAACTGCGTATTTAAACTGGTAGCGGCAGAAAAGTACAGGGCAAGTACTGGGGTGGCCCGGGCTGCAAAGGACAATGGCTATATTTGCGGTGACAGCTATACGATGATGGATCTTCAAGATGGAAAGTGTATGATAGCCCTTAGTGATGGTATGGGATCGGGGGAAAAGGCTGCTAAGGAAAGCACCACAACAATTACCCTCTTGGAGCAATTGTTAGATGCAGGGTTTGACCAGGAAACAGCCATTAAGACCATAAATTCTATTTTAGTACTAAAGTCCTCCGATGAAATTTTTTCGACGATTGATTTGTCTATCGTTGATCTATATACTGGACGACTAGATTGTATCAAAATAGGTGCGGCATCCAGTTTTATTAAGAGAGGAAATGGGCAAATAGAAATTATTAAGTCCACATCTCTACCTATTGGAATCCTAAGCAAGATCGATGTTGACAGTTTTGGTAAGAAACTGGGGCATGGAGATTTTGTAGTCATGATGTCAGATGGAGTTTTGGATGCGGACAAGCAAAGTGATATAAAAGAAAACTGGGTTATTGCTGCATTGCAAGCCATTCATAGTAGGAATCCACAGGGCATAGCAGATGAGTTGATGAATATGGCGATTGAAAAATATGGGGATAAGATTGAGGACGACATGACAGTGTTGGTGACAAAGCTGTGGGAATCAAAATAAGGGCTGCCAAGCCCTTTTTCTTTGCCTGAATTCCCCTGGGGAACGGGTATAAAAATATGGATGCAAGACAATACTTTCAAGTAAATAATCATGAGGGGGAAGGTGTTGTGTTCATGGAAATCAAACAAATCATTGTGGTAACCGACGGAAAGTCTAACATAGGGGGCAATCCAATTACGTCAGCTGCAGATGCCGCAAAGAATGGCATTGTTGTCAATGCTATCGGAATCATGGAACAAAAGGATGAAGATCATGCTTTTGACGAAGTCAGAGAGATTGCCAGGGCAGGCAAAGGTACTTGGGAAAGTACCCATGTGGCCAATTTAGGTCAGACGATGCATCATATGACACAGAGAACTGTGAATAAGACGATAGAGACCATTGTAGGAAAACAGTTAAAAGAAATCATGGGAGGGAGTCTGAATGATATTCCTCCAAAATCCAGGGGTCAAATCATCGACTATATGGATCACCTGGGAGAAGATATCCCTATTAAATGCTGCGTAGTTATGGATTGTAGTGGCAGTATGGCTAATAAGATAGGAACGGCGAGACAAAGCATCATAGAATTGATGAATTCTCTTCAGGGAAGAAAAGGAAAAAGTCAGATTGCAATCATTGCTTTTCCGGGAGAGAAGGGTGACTTTTATAGGGTCATTTGCGATTTTACTGAAAATATATCAGAAATCAAAAGAGCAGTATATGAACTGAAGGCTGGAGGTAATACGCCTACGGCAGCAGCCATGAATAAAGCCATTGATCTTATGATGGACATTCATGATATAACCTTTGAAGAGATTGTAGGGAATAGTGAACCTTTATTAAGGGAAGGTATCGTATAGGACGGCTATGAATAGCCGTTTTACTATTTGCTGAAAAATGACTACATTACTGTTATATAAGTAAAAAGTGAGGTGTTAAAAGTGGGCGACATCCCTTTTATAAAAGGTGATATTGTTCGAGGAATATGGAATAAAAATACTTATCTTATCCTAGGAATATTAGGAGAGGGCGGCATCGGTAATGTCTATAGGGTTCAAGATATCATTGATAGAGAGATCTATGCATTGAAGATCACCGGGGACTTGCAAAGTATTACAAAGGAATATAAAATGTTAACGAAATTTGAAAATCTATCGATGACCGTGAAGGCGAGAGAAATTGACGATGTGGACTGGCTGGGGAAAAAATTTTACTTTATGATTGCAGAATACATAGAAGGAAACAATTTGGAACAGTATAGAAGGAACCATCCAATCAATGTAAAATCTGTGGTAGCCCTAGCAGCTATAGTAGGCAAAGCTTTTCAAGAGTTGCATCGTGAAAACTATATCTTTGGGGACTTGAAGCTGGAAAATTTAATGGTAGATCAGAGAAACGGGAGATTAAAGATGATTGATCTAGGGGGTGTAACCCATATGGGTAGTAGTGTCAAGGAATTTACACCTATGTATGATAGGGCAAGCTGGGGCGTGGGGCTACGGAAAGCAGACGAGAAATATGATCTTTTTAGCCTGTGTATTCTGATTGCATATTTGATATTGGGCAGTGAATTCCCTCTCCGAGAAAAAAATGTGGATAAGCTAATAGATAAATTGAAAAATGTGGGTATCTCCCCCAGGTTAACAGAACTTATCCACAAGGGAATATTTCAAAGGGATATGACTTTTTCTAGATTTATCTCTTCTTTGGAAAGCGCTTATCAGCATGTTGATTATTTTGAGGAAAAGGGAAAGACTATTTATAGGGCCGTGAATGGCGCATTCATTGGTAGTATTCTATTCTTTCTAAGTGTAGTGGCATTTATTGCAATAAAAATCAATGGAATGGGGAAGGTATTCTAAAGAATGATATAGAACTTATTGAGATCAAGGCGTTTAAGATAGGAGCATGGGTATGCTGAAAAAATTTTTAGATACAATAGAAAGACATGGAATGATTGAGAAGGAAGACGGAATTGTGGTTGGGGTGTCCGGGGGGCCAGATTCGGTATGTTTATTACATCTCTTATGGCAGATTCGGGATTTATACCAGCTGAAAGTTTACGCCGTTCACCTGAATCATCAGCTGCGGGGAAAGGATGCTGAGGACGATGCCCTCTATGTCCGTCAGCTGTGTGAACAATTGGATGTTCAGGCCTTTATTTATTCTGAAGATATTGCATGTTATAGCCAAGAAAAGGGTATAAGTTTTGAAGAAGCAGGGAGGGAAAGGCGGTATGCTCGGTTCTATCAGGTGATGGGTGAACAGGGTGCCAATAAAATCGCTGTTGCTCAAAATATGGATGATCAAGCAGAAACGGTGTTGATGCGCTTCATGCGAGGTTCTGGGATAGAAGGCCTTGCGGCGATTCCATACGTAAGGGAGCATAAAGTGATTAGACCCCTATTGGACGTCCCACGACATGAGATTGAGGCATATTGTAAGGCGTCAGGGTTAGAACCTAAATTGGATCATACCAACCTTCAAACCATATATACACGAAATCGCATAAGATTAGAGCTCATCCCATATATTCAAGAGCATTTTAATCCAAAGATCAAAGATACCCTATGGAGAACAGCCAATATACTACGGGAAGACAGTGACTTTATTGATTCTGAGGTCCAGCGTAACTATGAGAAGATTGTTCAACTTCATCTTGAAGGGGCTGTGATCCTTCGTGATGAAATCATAAAGTTACATCCCTCCATTGGAAAGAGAATTATTCGAAGAGCCATAAGGGAATCCTCGGGCAGCTTGATGGATTTTGAGCAAATTCATATTGAAAGCATTTTAAACTTAGCCAATGTGGGAAGAGTAGGGGCGAGAATTGATCTGCCAAAGGAAATGATTGGAGAAATTAGCTATAACGTATTAATTATAAAAAAGAGAATCACAATAAAAGAAGTGAGTTTTTTTTACCATTTGTCTATAGGAGAAGACGTATATTTAAAGGAGTTAAACGGAACCATAAGGTCAAAATTAATTGAATGGAACCCACTCATGGAAATTCAGACTCATTCTTGCAAGAAGTATTTTGATGCAGATAAGGTACAAGGAAATATGAATGTGAGAAATAGACGATTCGGTGATATCTTCTGGCCCTACGGGATGAAAGGCAGAAAAAAGCTAAAGGACTATTTTATTGATGAAAAGATTTCAAGGGATCATAGGGAACGGATACCACTGATTTGTGATGATGATGAAATCATGTGGGTGGTGGGTTATCGTACCAGTGAAAAATATAAAATAGATGAACATACAGAGCGGGTACTGATTCTTGAGTATGAAAGAAATTCCATGAAAGAATAGATGACGGGTGCCAATTCGTTTTACATAGAAGGATTATGATCTTAAATTTTCTATCGAAATGTAATTTATTGTTTTCAAATAAAAAATATGGTAGAATAGAGAGACGCAAAAAAATGAAGTCGTCATCGTGCCGAAAGGAGGGCTTTTGTTGAAGAAATTTTTTAGGGGAGCTAGTTTCTACATACTAATTTTCATCATTATCGTCGCGGTCGTACAATTTTTAGGAACCCCCGCACCCGAGAAACAACCGCTGAATTATTCTGAGTTTGTGCGAGCATTGCAGAAACAGAATGTAGCAGAAATGACAATCGTGGAAAACACGATTATAGGAAAGCTGAAATCAGATCCCAAGGTAGAATTTGAGACATATATTCCACCAGTGGTAATGTCCCAAGCTCTATTGGACAAATATATTTTACCTCAAATTGAAGATGGCACACTAAAGAAAGTAGAAGGGCAGCCACCGGCGAAAACGCCATGGTTCTTTGATATTTTGCCTTCTATTTTTATGATACTGATCTTCGTCGTCCTATGGTTTGTTTTCATGCAGCAGTCTCAAGGTGGTGGCAGTCGTGTCATGTCCTTTGGAAAGAGCAGAGCAAAGCTGCATAAGGAAGATGAGCGTAAAAAGGTATCCTTTGGAGATGTGGCAGGCTTAGATGAAGAGAAGGAAGAATTGCAAGAAATTGTTGACTTCTTGAAGAATCCTAGAAGATATATTGAATTAGGAGCAAGGATTCCAAAGGGGATTTTGATGATTGGACCTCCAGGTACGGGTAAAACCTATCTTTCCAGGGCAGTTGCTGGGGAAGCAGGGGTACCATTCTTTAGTATCAGTGGATCGGACTTCGTGGAAATGTTTGTGGGTGTTGGTGCATCTCGTGTACGTGACCTTTTTGAGCAAGCGAAGAAAAGTTCTCCTTGTATTGTATTTATCGATGAAATAGATGCCGTAGGTCGAAAAAGAGGTGCAGGCTTAGGGGGCGGTCATGATGAAAGAGAGCAAACCTTGAATCAGCTTCTTGTTGAAATGGATGGTTTTGGTGTAAACGAAGGCATCATCATTATAGCGGCTACCAACCGACCAGATATTTTAGATCCGGCTTTACTTCGACCTGGACGATTTGACCGCCAGGTTGTCGTGGGTGTTCCTGATGTAAAAGGTAGGGAAGAAATTTTAAAGGTTCATGCTAAGAACAAACCGTTGGCAGAAGATGTGGATCTACAGGTCCTTGCCAGAAGAACACCTGGATTTACGCCGGCGGATATAGAAAACCTAATGAATGAAGCTGCCCTATTAACAGCCAGAAAGAATGGGAAAAGAGTGGATATGGCAACTATAGAAGAAGCCATTACAAAAGTAATTGCAGGTCCTGAGAAGAGAAGTCGAGTGATTAGTGAGAAGGAAAGAAAGCTTACGGCTTACCATGAAGCTGGTCATGCGGTTGTTGCAAAAATGCTTCCAAATACAGATCCTGTGCATCAGGTAACGATTATTCCAAGGGGAAGATCTGGTGGATTCACTATGATCCTGCCAAAGGAAGATAGATATTATAAAACCAAGACGGATATGCAGGAAAGTATCATTCATCTTTTAGGTGGCAGGGTTGCTGAAAAACTTGTACTCGATGATATCAGTACAGGTGCTAGCAATGACTTGGAAAGAGCTACAAACATCGCCCGTGCAATGGTAACAAAATATGGTATGAGTGATAATTTAGGACCAGTGAACTATAGTTCTGAAGATGAGGTGTTTATAGGCCGAGACTTCTCGACAAAGAGAAATTATTCTGAGGAAGTTGCTTCAGAAATTGATAAAGAAGTGAGACGTTTTATCGATGAAGCCTATGTAACTTGTGACAGAATCTTGACAGAGCATATAGATAAGCTGCATATGGTAGCTAATAAGTTGTTGGAAGTTGAAACACTGAACGCAGATGAATTTCAAAAATTGTTTGCAATCCAGGATAACAACAAGGAAGATTAAAGACAAAACCCCTTTGTTTGCAAACAAAGGGGTTTTTTTATATAAAATTAGGAAAGTTCTACTTTTCTATTTTATATAAAAAAACAGGGGTTGTAGGGGATGAAATCCCCTGCCCGCATTTAGGAAGGTACTCAGACAGCTTTGCTGTCGTCGAAGGAAACCTAGGGTTTCCTAGCGAAAGCGTCGGAGATGCTATTTTTATAATTATGTATTGGAAGGAGACTAAGAATGGAATTTAATTTAAAATTAGGAATGAAGGCAACGATTGAATATACTGTAGGAGATAAGGATACGGCAGTTCACTATGGAAGTGGTGGCGTTTTGGTTTATGCTACCCCAGCTATGATCGGGTTGATGGAGAATGCTTCCTTAAAAGCAGTAGATCCTCACTTGCCTTCGGGTTTTGCTACGGTAGGAACTCATTTGGATGTAAAGCATATGGCAGCTACCCCTGTAGGAATGAAGGTAAAAGCAGAAGCAGAGTTAATAGAGATGGATGGGAAAAAGTTGAAGTTTCGTATTGATGCCTATGATGAAAAAGATAAGATTGGAGAGGGGTTCCACAGTAGATATATCATCCATATGGATAAATTTATTCAGGCAGCAGAAGCCAAGGCCCAGCAGTAAAAGAAGAAATTTCCCGGGAAATATCGGAAAAAGGCGAAATTTAGAATAAATGACCATCATTAGAAAAGGTGTTATATTATTGTTAGTATTTTTATATGCATGTAAAAAAGATTACAAAAATGAAATAAAATACTTCACAATCCTTTCGGAACATGATAGAATTTTGTTAAAGATGTGACAAACAATGAATGTCCATCTACATAGCACATTAAAATAAATCATTGACCACCTAAAGGAACTTATAAGGATCGCAAGGCATATGAAAAAATAAAAAAAACTTTATGCTTATGCAGGAATTTGTAGAATGATGTAGAATTACTAATAGTGAAGAGGTGGTTTTATGCCAACAAAGAAGATATTTATCAGCGGTTATGCAAAACTGCCAAAAGGAATCACTGCAACTGAGCTCTATAGTGTGATTGCAGTTGGGCTTTTGGTAAATGCAAATACCGGTGAAATTTTGGATGCAGACTGTACCTTAGCAACCTCGGTAGCGAAGAATTTTTTTAAGATTTGCGTCATCGGGGAAAACCTTAACAATATTGAAGCGATTGAAAAGATATTTGTAGAAAACTATTTTGGGTCAGCAAGAAAAGCTATTATTTCTGCCCTGAGAACCTGTGCAGATAAATATAGGCAAGTTATTGTTGAAGGAAAACCAGAATCAGATCACGAATAAGAAAAGATTGTAAAAAATTCCATCATATGAAGCCCCGTTATCTGCGTTGGTAAAATGCCCTTTTACCAGTCGAAAGTAGGTAAAGCAAGGCTAGGTATGCCGCGAAGAATCACTATGTGATTCAGTGGTATATCTAGCCTTTTATATTTGCATAATAAAATTATATAGGCAATTATGAATAGCGCTGCTATAAGTCGTTGTCCTAGGCAACACGGAAATACAATTATCTTAAAGGAGGATTCATGGGATGTTAGAAAACAGAATTAGAAGAGAAGAACTCAAAAGCAAGATTGTTTCTGCGGAAGAGGCTGCAATGCTGATTAAAGACGGCATGACTGTCGCTGCCAGTGGTTTCACACCATCTGGTTATCCAAAAGCGGTTCCATTAGCATTGGCGAAAAGAGCTGAGGCAGGGGAAAAAGTAGGCATTACTCTTTTGACAGGAGCTTCCGTAGGAGATGAGTTAGACGGTGCCCTATCAAGAGCAGGCGTTATCAAACGAAGATTCCCATATCAAACTCACAATGATACAAGAAATGGTATCAATGGTGGTACCATTGCATACCAGGATATGCACTTAAGCCACCTGCCACAACAAATGAGCTATGGCTTCTTTGGCAATATTGATGTAGCTATTGTTGAAGCATTGGCAATCACAGAAGATGGTGGTATTATTCCAACAACATCTGTAGGAATTTCTCCGACAGCAATAAAGTTAGCAGACAAAATTATTATAGAGATCAATACAAGCCAGCCAATGGAATTAGAAGGAATGCATGACATCTATATTCCAGAAAATCCACCTTTTAGAAAGCCAATTCCGGTTGAGCACTCAGGACACAGAGTAGGAACAACGTATATACCATGTGATCCATCAAAAATTGCTGCTATTGTTGTAACTGATATGCCTGACAAGGTAAGACCGTTAGGACCTATTGACGAAGATTCAAAAGCAATATCAAGACATATTATTGAGTTCTTAGAGAACGAAGTAAAAATGGGCAGATTGCCAAAAAACTTGTTGCCATTGCAATCAGGTGTGGGATCTGTAGCAAATGCAGTACTTGGAGGATTGGTAACTGGTCCTTTTACTGACTTAACATGTTATACAGAGGTTATTCAGGACTCCATGCTAGACCTAATAGATGCGGGTAAAGTAACAATCGCATCTGGTACAGCTATTACACCCTCTGCAGAAGGTCAAGTAAAGCTTTATGAAAATATGGATAAGTATTCAAAATATATTCTTTTAAGACCTCAAGAAATCAGTAACAGCCCAGAGGTTGCTAGAAGAATCGGTGTATTATCTATGAATACAGCGATTGAAATAGATATGTATGGACATGTAAATTCAACAAACATCATGGGATCAAGAATGATGAATGGTCTTGGTGGTTCTGGAGACTATACAAGAAATGCATATATTTCCTTCTATACAACAGTATCTGTAGCGAAGGGTGGAGACATTTCTTCTATCGTTCCAATGGTATCCCATGTGGATCACACAGAGCATGATGTGATGGTTGTTGTAACAGAGCAAGGCCTTGCGGATTTAAGAGGAACATCTCCTTCAGAGAGAGCTAGACTAATCATTGATAAGTGTGCCCATCCAGACTATAAACCAATGTTAAATGATTATCTGGATAGAGCAATGAGTGGCAAGTTAAGACATGAGCCGCATCTTATCGGAGAAGCATTGTCATGGCATCAAAGATTCTTAGACACAGGATCAATGAAGATAAAATAATTCTGACAATTGCATGTTCCAAAGAAAAACTGGTATCGACAAAGGACTTTTGAAAGATACTATAGAAATGGTGATAGTAGATATTGGGGGATCATTTTGAATCCCCTGAATCTATGTCAATATAGTGTTTGAAAGTATTATTTTTCCAATAAATGATTTGAAATCAACATGATAATTGGAAGAATGGACAAAATAATACTAATTTTTAAAAAGATAGATGTGTAAGGAGGAAAAAAAATGTTTGAAAAAGAAAAGTTAGGCCAAATCAAAGAGAGTTTAGACACCTACACTGCAAGAGTAGAAAAGTCATTAGCAAAGAACCCAGAAAGAAAGTCAAAATTCGATAGTGGTTCAGGTGCAGATGTAAACAGATTGTATACGCCCCTTGATATTCCAGAGTTTGATTATACAACAGATTTAGGAATGCCAGGAAGCTACCCATATACAAGAGGTGTACAAACAAACATGTATAGAGGTAGATTCTGGACAATGAGAATGTATGCTGGTTTTGCTACAGCGGAAGAATCAAACAAGCGTTACAAATATCTAATCGAACAAGGATCAGCGGGACTTTCCGTAGCATTTGACTTACCAACACAAATCGGATATGACTCTGATCATCCATTGTCAGAAGGTGAAGTTGGTAAGGTTGGGGTTGCAATTGACTCCTTGGCAGATATGGAAATTCTTTTCGGTGGTATTCCACTAGATAAGGTTTCAACATCTATGACAATCAATGCACCAGCATCTGTGTTATTGGCAATGTATATTGCAGTTGGTGAGAAGCAAGGCGTACCTGCTGATCAATTAAGAGGTACAATTCAAAATGATATTCTTAAAGAGTATATCGCTCGTGGAACATACATCTTCCCAACAGAGCCATCCATGAGATTAATTACAAATATTTTTGAATACTGTTCAAAAGAAGTACCACAATGGAATACAATCTCTATTTCTGGATACCACATCAGAGAAGCTGGTTCTACAGCAGCTCAAGAAGTTGGATTTACATTGGCAGATGGTATTGCTTACGTTGAAGCTGCAATCAAGGCAGGTCTTGATGTAGATACATTCGCACCAAGATTATCATTCTTCTTCAATGCTCACAATGACATTTTAGAAGAAGTAGCGAAGTTTAGAGCTGCAAGAAGACTTTGGGCGAAAATCATGAAGGAAAGATTTGGTGCAAAAGATGCTAAGTCAATGGCACTAAAATTCCATACACAAACTGGTGGATCTACATTAACGGCTCAACAGCCAGAAAATAATATTGTGCGTGTTGCTATTCAGACATTAGCAGCAGTATTAGGTGGAACACAATCCTTACACACAAACTCTAAGGACGAGGCGTTAGCACTTCCAACAGAGGATTCTGTAAGAGTTGCTCTTAGAACACAACAAATCGTGGCATACGAGAGTGGCGCTGCAGATACAGTTGACCCATTGGCTGGATCATACTTTATCGAAGCAAAGACAAAAGAGATCGAAGAAGCAGCAATGGTATACATTAAGAAGATTGACGAAATTGGTGGCGCACCAAAGGCAATAGATAATGGATATATCCAACAAGAAATTATGGATGCAGCTTACAACTATCAAAAAGATATTGAAGCTGGAAGAAGAATTATTGTTGGTATGAATAAGTTCCAAATCAAAGAAGAAGCACCAAAGGGATTACTAAGAGTTGATATGTCTGTTGGTGAACTGCAAAAGCAAAAGCTTGTTGACTTAAGAGCGAAGAGAGACAACAGCTTAGTACAGCAGAAGCTTGATGAGTTAAAAGCAGCTTGTCAAGGCGATGCAAACTTAATGCCGTTTATTTTAGATGCTGTAAGAGCGTATGCTACACTTGGAGAAATCTGTGGTGTGATGAGAGAAATATTTGGTGAATATCAGCAATCAGTAAAGCTGTAATCTGCTGGCAACCTTGCGGTGAAATAATAAATATTAGGAAAATAGATTTATTGAAGGAGGAAAATTTCATGGATAGACCAATTAGAGTATTAGTTGCAAAGCCAGGCCTTGATGGTCACGATAGAGGAGCGAAGGTTATCGCCAGAGCTTTAAGAGATGCTGGTATGGAGGTAATCTATACTGGGTTAAGACAAACTCCTGAGCAAATCGTAAGTGCTACAATTCAGGAAGATGTTGATGTAGTAGCTATGAGTATCCTATCTGGAGCTCACAGCACATTACTTCCTAAAGTAGTAGAATTATTAAACGTAGAAAAGGTTGAAGATGTATTAATCATTGGCGGCGGTGTTATTCCAGATGATGATATTCCTTTCTTAAAAGAAAAAGGAATTGCAGAAATCTTTACACCAGGTACACCAACATCTGTTACGATTGATTATATTAGAGCAAATATTAAGAGAAAATAACAGCAATTCAAATAACAGACGCAGGCTCATCGCCTGCGGTCTGTTATCATCATGAAAAGCCAAAATAGGTGGTGCAATGGATGGATTTAGCTGAAAGATTGTTACAGGGTGATAAGAGGGCAGTTGCAAGGCTGATTTCCATGGCAGAGAATCATGACCCAGAGGCTGTCGAAATACTAAAAGGCTTGTTTCACAAAACGGGAA
The DNA here is from genome assembly GCA_937948705.1 of uncultured Anaerosolibacter sp. The sequence continues at coordinate 19,530 of CALECF010000004.1, forward strand.
AGGCCCATGTTATTGGAATTACAGGCCCTCCTGGAGCAGGAAAAAGTACATTGACAGACAAACTGGCAAAGGCTATTCGGAAGGAAGGCAAAACTGTCGGCATTATTGCTGTAGACCCTACAAGCCCTTTTACTGGGGGATCAATACTTGGGGACAGAGTGCGGATGAATGACCTAAGCACAGACCCGGGTGTGTTTATTAGAAGTATGGGTACCCGTGGACATTTAGGGGGACTATCCAAAGCGACACAAGCGGCGGTGAAAATTCTAGATATCTATGGTGTGGATTATATTTTTATTGAGACAGTTGGCGTAGGACAGTCAGAGGTAGACATTGCTAAGAATGCCGATACAACACTAATGGTTATGGTTCCTGGATTGGGTGATGATATTCAAGCCATCAAAGCGGGGATCATGGAGATCGGTGATGTGTTTGCAGTGAACAAAGCAGATCGTGACGGCGCAAAGCGAACGGCCACGGAAATAGATATGATGCTGGACTTCAATCATTCAGACTGGAGGCCGCCAGTGCAAATGGTGATTGCCATTGATAATAGTGGTATTGACGAATTATTAGGACATCTAAAGGACCATCGGAAGCATATGGAGGATAGTGGAAAACTTCAGCAGAAGAGAACACAGAACAGCAAAATGGAAATCATAGACTTAGTTCAAGTACAGTTGATGCGCATGATCTTAGATAAATCTAAGAAGGAAGAGATGATCAATCAATTGGCAACAGATGTTGCCATTAGAAAGATTGACCCATATACCGCATCCGAGGCCATACTACAAGAAATTTAAGAGTGTTTACCAGGGTGGGAGGCAACTGACGTATGCAGTTGACCGATGAAGATGCCCTAAATATAGATTAAGGAGGAAAAAACATGAAAGTATTAAAGGTTGATCACATTGGTATTGCAGTAAAGAGCTTAGATGAAACATTAAAGTTTTACCAAGAGATGCTTGGATTAGAACTTCATGGTACTGAAGTTGTTGAAGAGCAAAAGGTAAAAGTTGCATTCTTACCAGTTGGAGACACAGAAGTTGAGTTATTAGAATCAACAGATCCAGAAGGACCAATTGCAAAATTTATTGACAAAAAAGGCGAAGGCATTCAGCACATCGCATTTAAAGTAGAAAACATCGAGGAAGCTATTGCTGAGCTTATGGGCAAGGGCGTAAAGATGATTGACGAGAAGCCAAGATATGGAGCAGGCGGCGCAAAAATTGCGTTCTGTCATCCAAAGAGCACAAATGGTGTACTTGTTGAGTTAAGCGAGAGAGAGTAGTAGTAAGGCTGCCTTTGTTGGCAGCCCAACATTAGTGTAGGAGGTTAGTGAACATGGCAATAAACAGATTAGAAGATTTGCGCAAGCGTAGAGAAAAAATTTCTCTTGGCGGCGGTCAAAAGAGAATTGACAAGCAGCATCAGTCAGGAAAGTTAACAGCTAGAGAGAGAATGAACCTATTATTTGATGAAGGAACATTCGTTGAGTTAGATGCTTTCGTAACCCACAGATGTGTAAACTTTGGCATGGAAAAAGTAGAGTCTCCAGGCGAAGGTGTTGTAACGGGATATGGTATGGTTGACGGAAGATTGGTTTATGCTTTTGCTCAAGATTTCACTGTAGTTGGTGGATCTCTTGGAGAAATGCATGCAGCTAAGATTTGCAAAGTTTTAGACAATGCTTTAAAGGTTGGCGCGCCGGTTGTTGGTTTAAATGACTCTGGTGGTGCAAGAATCCAAGAAGCAGTAGATGCTTTATCTGGATATGGAAAGATATTCTACAAGAACACAATTGCATCTGGTGTAATTCCACAGATCTCTGCGATTATGGGACCTTGTGCAGGTGGTGCGGTATACTCTCCAGCCATTACAGACTTTATCTACATGGTAGAGAAAACAAGCCAGATGTTCATCACTGGACCACAGGTAATCAAGACAGTAACAGGTGAAGAAGTGACTGCTGAAGATCTTGGCGGTGCCATGACTCACAATACAACCAGTGGTGTAGCTCACTTCGTAGCTTCTAATGATGAAGACTGTATCGCTCAAATTAGAAGATTATTAAGCTTCTTACCATCAAATAACATGGAAACTGCTCCATTCTATGAGACAGAAGATGATATCAATAGATTAATTCCAGAATTAGATGATATCTTACCTGACAATCCAAACAAGCCATACGATATGTTGGATGTAATCTCAAAGATCGTAGATGATGGTGATTACTATGAGGTTCAACCTTACTTTGCAAAAAATATTATCACATGCTTTGCAAGAATCAACGGACAATCTGTTGGTATCATTGCAAACCAGCCGAAATTTTTAGCAGGATGCTTAGATATCAATGCATCTGATAAGTCTTCAAGATTCATCAGAACTTGTGATGCATACAACATTCCA
>CALECF010000005.1 GCA_937948705.1 uncultured Anaerosolibacter sp.
ATTCTTAGGGTTGAGGATCTGGATGAGGTTGTGAAGATATATGAAAAAGTATTTACTGGATTTAGCTCAAAGGCTGTGATGGAGAACAGAATCAACAGTGGCAGGGGGAGGGGTCTCTGTATTCGTGGGCATGGGAAGATCGTAGCCGTTGCACAAAGCGAATTTGAGATGGATACTTCGGCCTTGATTGTGGGTGTTGCCACGGATCCAGAGTTTCAGGGAAAAGGGCTAGGGTCAGCATGTGTAGAAGTATTATGTAATCAATTAGTGAAGGAAGGCAAAAATCTTTATTTGCAGTATGACAATATGGATGCAGGAAGGATTTATGAAAGACTAGGTTTTAGGCCCTTTGATCAGGTCAAGCATTATGGAAAATAAAAACTCACCCATGAAATTAAAATTGCATGGGTGAGTTTTTATATGAAATGATCGTATTTGTAGAAACAGAGTGGGACCCATAGCTAATTAAGGAGCCAGATTGAAAAATTCAATAAGGTGGCGTAGGAAACCCAAAGGATATAGGGAAGCATTAAGTCCCCTGCAATTTTATCCAATCTATAAAATTTTCGTGTGGTAATGATGATGGCCAGAAGCAAAACAACAATCTCTATCCATGCAACAAAGCGCATCTCAAATCGAAAGAATAGTATGGGCCATAAAAAGTTTAATAGAAGCTGGAACCCATAGCAAGATAGGGCACCATACAAAGATCCCTTATTTCTTCTTGACCGCCAAATTCTATAGGAGGCAACTCCCATAAGGATGTATAAGATCGTCCATACAGGACCGAAAATCCAACCAGGTGGAGCGAAGAAAGGTTTTATAAGGGTCTGATAAATACCAAATGAATCCCGGGTGAGCAGGGAGCTTAAAAATCCAACACCTAAGGGAATGGCAATACTGATGATAAACTGTAATATATTTTTAGCCAATCCTTTCATAAAACCACCTCAACTTTACTATTTTGCTATCATATGTATGCCAGAGTATATAGCCATATACTTATTTATACACAATTCTCAATTGTTGAAACGAAGGTATGATTATGGGAGGAAGGAATATACTAAAAGATAGATAAGTGATAGTTGATATCATCGGAGAAAGATTTGATATTTGATATAATATATGATAAAATTCAAATCATAGAGGTGAGTAAATGGATTTTCTAACAAAGAATGATATTGTATATCAAAAACTTAAGGATAAGATTATCGATGGCATGCTAAAGCCTGGAGAGCGGATCGTTATTTCAGATTTGGCCACAGAGTTTAACGTCAGCCCAATGCCTGTAAGAGAGGCCATCAAAAGATTACAGCAGGATGAATTTGTGGAGGTAATACCCCACATAGGCGCAAGGGTTGCCAGCTTTGAGATAGGTAAGATGAAGGAAATTCTTTTGATCCTCATGGAACTGGAAGTATTGGCATCTAAACTAGCTGTGCCTTATATTAATGAGGCTGAAGTTAAGGAGTTAGAAGGACTCATTCAAGAAATGGAGACAGCCATAGGGGATGAGGATTACAGGGTATATGCAGAACTTAATAAGGAGTTCCATGGATATATCTATAGTGTTGGCCCCTATCACTATCTGCGCGAGTTAATTATGGGTCTATGGGAGAAATCCGCATTCTATAGAACGTTATTTACAAAGTCAGCCGAAAGGCCAAAGCAATCTTTGGAGGAGCATAAGGAATGGCTGAACGCATTAAAACAAAAAGATGTAGAAAAGTCTCAAGAAATTCTAAGAAAACATAAAGAAATCGCTTTTGAAATTTTTTTTCAATCCTATGAGGAACAAAGCAATAAGTAAAAAGAAAAGGAGAGAAGCTTATGAAACAGGCACTAGAGGGTATTAAAGTATTAGATTTAACAAGGGTATTGGCAGGTCCATATGCCACCATGGTAATGGCTGATATGGGGGCAGATGTGATTAAGATTGAAGCACCTGAGGTTGGGGATGATTCTAGACAGTTTGGGCCCTATATCGGGAAAGAAAGTGCATATTTTATGAGCTTAAACCGAAATAAAAGAAGTATCACATTGAATTTAAAAGCACCAAAGGCGAAGGCGTTGTTTATTGAAATGGTGAAGAAGGCAGATGTGGTGGTAGAGAACTACAGACCTGGAACCATGGAGAAATTAGGCCTGGGTTATGAAGAATTGAAGAAAATAAACCCTGGTATTATTTACGCAGCGTCATCAGGATTTGGACATTCTGGACCGTATAGCAAGAGAGCAGCCTATGATGCCGTTGTGCAGGCCATGGGTGGAATCATGAGCGTTACGGGTCCAGTGGGTGGTAAGCCTACCAGAGTAGGTCCATCCATTGGAGATATTACAGCGGGATTATTTACAGCCATTGGTGTATTGGCAGCCTTGAATTATCGTAACAATACAGGTGTTGGTCAAAAGGTAGATGTAGCCATGCTGGACTGCCAGGTGGCAATCTTAGAAAATGCCCTTGCTAGATATGTCGTTACTGGAGAGGCACCGAAGCCAGCAGGAAATCGTCATAGCTCTATTACGCCATTTGAGCCTTTTGAAACCAGTGACGGAGAAATTATGATTGCAGCGGGTAATGATACACTGTTTGTAAAGCTTTGCGAAGTATTTGGAACAGAAGAATGGGTTAAGGATGAGAGATTTAAGTCCAATCCAATGAGAACAAAGCATGTAGACGAATTGGTACCATTAATTACAGACATTACAAGAACAAAACCCACAAAAGAGTGGCAGGATCTGTTGGATAAAGCAGGTGTACCAAATGGACCAATCAATACCATCGATAAGGTTATGGAAGATCCCCAGGTATTGGCTAGAAATATGATCGTGGAAATAGATCACCCTGTGGCAGGCCACTTGAAAATGGCTGGTGTGCCTATTAAGATGAGTGAAACCCAAGGAAGCGTACGTACCCATGCACCGCTATTAGGTCAGCATACAGAAGAGATTTTAAAGGAATTGTTGGGCATGAGTACTGAAGAAATTGATGCGCTAAAGAAAGAGAATATTTTCTAGACAAGAAGATGAATGACGAAATAAAACATGGGGCAGCAAACTGCTCCATGTTCTTTTTTTATGTGGTAAAGATAGACCGTGATGAAGATAGCAGGTGGAGATATGGGAAATGAATATTTTTCATGAGGGGGTTTACAAGATAGGGGCTTTGTATATAATAAAAGAGAATACATAATTCGCTTTTAGGAGGCAATGATGGCACAATATAAAAAGGACGAAATCAAGGATAAGATCAATGCAGCAGCACTGAAGGTATTTGCAGAAAAAGGATTCAAAGATGCAAAGATAGCAGATATCGGAGAGTATGGGGGTATCTCCATTGGGAATATCTATCGATACTACAAGAGTAAAGACGAAATTTTCGAAGCCAATGTACCAGGGGACTTTTTAGAGGCAGTAAAAAAGCTGCTACAGGGCAAGATTGCTGCCGTTAAAGAAACAGGTATAGACTTTATTGAACAGTCAGAGGCGTTTTGGTTAATCAATCATGAGGTTATTCAGTTCATGGTTGACCATCGGGAGCATATGCTCATTGTATTTTACAAAAACCTAGGCACAAAGTATGAAAACGCGAGGACTGAGCTGGTGGAATTTCTTTTACAAGCCATCCAGACCATTCATCCAATTCAGTATGGAAAATTTTTAGTCGAGAATAAACAGGACCTCATCATAAGGCTGATCTATGAGAATCTCATTCATATGACCCTGTGTATATTGCGAGATTCAAAAAATATTGAGGAGGTAAGGCAGCATTTAAAGTCAATCCATTCCTATCATATGTTTGGAATCATCAGTTTATTCCGATAGTATGTCTTCGGCCATAAAATGAAATGAAAAGGAGATGGAAATTTTATGGACAGTTATCAACGAAATTTAGAGGAGGAACAACAACGCTTATGGAGTACCCTAAGTTTCATAAGGAGTGAGCTTGAAAAAGATATAAGCACCTTGGCAAATAGAAAAGACGATCTCTTAAAACTTAGAAGAGAAATGTGGGAGAACACTGTCCACTTTTCTACAGACTTTGAACGGATGACAGAAATTAGTCAATACTTGGCAGTTCTCAATGGGCAAACCACAAGCTATGGAACGATATATAAACAAATAGAGAAATATAAGAAGATGCTAGATGCCCCATATTTCGGGAGATTTGATTTTGTAGAGAAGGGTGAAGCTGAGAAAGAAAAGATATACGTAGGTCTTCATAATGTAATCGATAAGAAATCCTATGAAGTTCTAGTATATGATTGGAGAGCACCGATCGCAAGCATATTCTATCAATTTGAACTGGGAGCAGTGGTCTATCAAGCACTCAAGGGAGCTATCGAAGGAAATGTACTGCTAAAAAGACAATATAAAATTCATCATGGGAAATTGGATTACTTTTTTGATTGTAGCTTAAAAATCGATGATGAGGTATTACAGGATGTGTTATGCCGTAATTCATCTCCCAGGATGAGAAATATTGTGGAAACTATTCAAAAGGAGCAGAACAATATTATACGGGATACCAATAACGAACTCTTAATTGTACAAGGGGTTGCCGGTAGTGGAAAAACCTCCATTGCTCTCCATAGAATTGCGTTTTTGCTCTATCATAGAATGAGTGAGAAGTTAAGGTCCAATAACATTCTAATTATTTCGCCAAACGAAGTATTTAGCCAATATATCTCGGGGGTTTTGCCCGAGTTGGGAGAGGAAAATGTGGAGCAGTTCACCTTTGATACCATAGGGAAAAAGCTTTTTAGTGGTAGATGGAATATAGAAAAAAGAATGGATCAGTTAGAATGGATTATTGGCTGTTCAGAGGCAGGAACCTTAGCAAAAAGAAAAAGAAATATGGCATTTAAAGAATCCAGTGGATTCGTGGAAATTCTAAATCGTTTGTTGGGATATTACGAAAGAAATCATATTATTTTTGAGGATGTTTATTATGCTGGCAAGATCGTTGAGACAAAGAATCTGCTAAGGAATCAATTCCTCCATGACAAAATAGGAAGACCTATGGCTAAGCGGTTAAAGCGAATGGAGAGAATGGTTCTAGATAAGGTCCATCCCCTACGGAAGGAAAGGATGGGCAAGATCGAAAAACTCGTTCAGAAAATGGATGGCCATGAGTTTGAGATAAAGCCATTTAGCCGATTGCTGTCTATGAAGGAATCTAGTGCATTGATGAAAAGAATGCGCAGGTTTACTGAGATCGATTATTTTCAGGTATATCGTACATTGTTTGATGAAGAAGGGCTTTTGATGAAACTGGCCCAGGGACTAGAGCTGCCTGTGGGGATGGAAGAGGTCATTCAAGTTACCAGAGAGAATTTGAAACGAGGCTATATTCAATACGAAGATAGTGGGCCCCTATTGTTTCTAAAGCTTAAAATCGAAGGAAGCGATATGTACTCGGAAATCAAACAGGTAGTGGTGGACGAGGCTCAGGATTATTCACCCATACAGTACGAGGTTTTTCGTCTCCTATTTAAGGATGCAAGATTTACAGTTTTAGGAGATATCCATCAAGCCATTGATAAGGAAGTGGATATTTCTTTATATGAAAAAATCCATGAAATTTTCAATAAGAGGAAATCCGTGCATTTGTTTCTACACAAAAGTTATCGTTCTTCCTACGAAATCAGTAGGTTCTCTCAGAAAATATTAAATGCTCAGCAGGAATGTATCAGCTTCGAACGTCATGAAACAAAACCCCTTGTACGACAACAAGACGGTTTAGAAAGCATGGACTGTGCCGTAATAGAAGATATTCATTGGTTGATGGAAGAGGGGCAAGGCACCATTGCTGTGATCTGTAAGACCATTGAAGAATCAAGGGAGCTTCACAGTAGATTAAAGGCGTTCCATGACATCAAAGTGATTGCTTCGAAGGATGAAGAAATTGAATCCGGTGTCATGATTATTCCTGGATATATGGCAAAGGGTTTGGAGTTTGATGGTGTCATTGTCTATGATGTGTCTGATCGTCGTTATATGACAGAACTAGATAGAAGATTGTTATATATTGCCTGTACAAGAGCCCTACACCGACTGGTCATCTATTATCAAGGTATTAAAAGTCCCTTTCTGCCAGATTAGATAGATGCATATATGGATGAAGTTTACATTGACAGAGGGATGAAGTATGTACTAATGTGATAATGGTACAGAAAACGAATCTGGAGGAGAATATGTTTAGTGAAAATTATAAAACCATAGAAGAGACTATTTGGCAAGGGCGGATTGATAGCGAAAGCAATTATGATACCTTCCGATGGCACCAATGGATACAACCTATGGATCTAGGTCGAGACGATTTAATGCCCTTTACAGGCAAGCTAGGCTTCGCCTTCATTGGATTCTGTTGTGATGAAGGTGTAAGGCGTAACAGGGGGAGGGTTGGAGCGGCCAATGGTCCTCAAAACATTCGAAAAGAACTATCGAACCTGCCCTGTCGTTTCACCCAGGAGGTGAAGCTTTTCGATGCAGGAAATATATATTGTGAAAATTGCACCCTTGAAGAGAGCCAAGAACTACTAGCTAAAGCGGTTGAGAAGCTCTTAGGGTTAAATCTTTTCCCCATTGTACTAGGGGGTGGCCATGAGGTAGCCTTTGGTCATTATCAAGGGATTCTCAATTACGCAAAACAAAAAAGTATGAAGCCGAATATCGGCATCATCAATTTTGATGCCCATTTTGATCTGCGACCTTATCCCAATGGTGGCAGCTCAGGTACGATGTTTCGACAGATTGCGGATCAATGCATGGAGCAAGGGTTAAATTATTCTTATTTCTGTGTAGGGGTACAGAAGCATAGCAATACCATCGATTTGTTCAAAACAGCGGATCAACTGGGTGGAGAATATATCCTTGCCAAAGATATTATCGATGGGGATAGCTGGAGTTTATTGGATAGATTCGATCGTTTTATGAAGGGCAATGATCATATTTATATGACCATATGCGCCGATGTATTTTCATCGGCTTTTGCCCCTGGCGTCAGTGCCACCCAGCCCCTAGGCTTAGATCCAGAAAAAGTGATCAAGCTTATGAAATATATTTTGAAATCCAATAAAGTGGTGAGCTTCGATATTGCTGAGATATCTCCACGATTTGATCAAGACAATACCACGGCAAACCTGGCAAAGGTATTGATTTTCTCAGTTGTCGATACCCTGTGTCAAGTCCACAATCTGTCCCTTTAATGATGTAGTTCCAGGATAATGGGATAGACGGGCAGGATAACCCTGCCCCTACGAAATGCTGTGCCCATTGGTAGACCAGCTACCTTAAGTCAATAGGAATCTTTAGAAAAATATAATAAATTTGATTGATGAAAAATAGGCACAACAAATAAGCCAAGGAAAAGTACGAACATTGGCTAACATGAAATATATTGTAAAAACTTATGCTACTAAGCTTAGATGTTTCTTGTGTGCTTTCCGATGTTCTTCTGGGGTTTTAATGATAAAAGGCTTCATATCTCTAAGTACTGCAAAAATGATATTCGAAATTTTATGCATAACAGCACATAGGGCAACCATTTTAGCCTTAGATTGCTTCTTTTTCTCATAGTATTCCTTTAATACAGGGTTGTTAGAAGCACTAATACACACTAGTGCAACGGTAAATAGAACCCTTCTAGCAAGACTAGATCCACGCTTAGACATGGAAATCCTTGTTCCCTTGAACTTCCCAGATTCCTTTACGGCGGGGTCAAGACCAAAATATGCATATAATTGTTTGGGTTTTTTAAATGCTGAAAAATCACCAATCTCGCACATTAGTGTGACAGCAGAAATAAAGCCAATCCCTTTGATTGAGTCCACTAGATGGATTTGCTTAATAAAATCATCATTTTCATATTGTAGAGTGAGATTTTTAATTCTATCTAGGATTGATTTAATCTTTTGATTGAACAAGTCAATAAACTCAATATTCATTTGTATAATCTCAAAGGTAGATTCTAAGTGTTTTCCGAAGGAACCTGCTAAAGTGACAGCTTTCGTTAACTTGCTGTATTTTTGTTCAGCATATCTAAAGCCTTGAGAAGAGCTAGTGGCTATGAGTGTAATTAATTCCTCCTTAGAAGCATTAAGTATCCTGCTAGGTGTTTTATAGGTTTTAAGTATCAAAAGGGATGTTTTACCCGTTAGATTTGAAAACACCTTACTGTAGCTAGGAAATGCTATGCGTAGCTCTTTATGAAGTTTATTGACGTAGGCGGTTTTCATATCTACTAGATGATAATATTCTCTAACCAATGATCTTAAGTTCATTACAAGATCCGATGGTACTAAGGATACTTTAAGGTTATGGGTATATGCAGTTTTAGCAATGCGCAGTGCATCTGATTTGTCATTTTTTACTTTCCTTATGCCTGAATTTTTGTTAGAATCAGTGATAAGAGGGTTTAGGATAAAAACCTCAAATCCTGATTCTTTCAGGTAGCAGAAGAGTGGGAAATGGTAGATTCCCGTTGATTCTAGGAAGATGCGAGCTTCCATGGAATTAGACTCTTCTGCTTTTCTTATGGTGGAAACTGCCTTTTGAAGAGAATCTAAATCATTATGGAGTACCTTAAATGTGTTAACTACAGGTTTGTGATCAGGGGTAAGTATAGAAATCCAGCTAAAATCAGCACCCACATCTATACCAACACTGACAAAATTAAAGGGATACATGGTATTCCTCCTCTCAAAAATTATGATAACCACATAAGAGATCCATTAAATCAGTGAATACACAACCTAGCATGTTATCCAGGTATACCGAAAACCGGTCCCAACCAGCCAACTCATAAATCTTCACTGAATGGAGTAATTGTCTACCTT
>CALECF010000006.1 GCA_937948705.1 uncultured Anaerosolibacter sp.
CTGAAACATTAAGGATGGCAAAAGAAATGGGGTTAAACCCAAGAAGTTTGATTAAAAATATTCCGAACAAAAGTGAGAAATGGAAAGCACCGGTAAGTGTTTGGATTGAAGATATGTATGAAGAAAGGCAGGCTAAATCAAATAAAAAGAAAGCGCTAAAAGAACAAAGGATGAAAGACGAAAAAATGTAGAAGTACATTATGAAAACTTGGATTAGTGCCATTAGAAAAGGTTTATGGTTATGTTATTTATCAAAGGACATTATTTTTAATAATGGGATAGCTAATTCAAAAAGTTTTTTATAAAGTAGGGCTCTGGAGCTCGCAACATCACTTAACAAAATACTCCCATTCGCTACGCACATTCCCCAGCCTAAGCTAAGAGCTAGCTAAGGCTGGGGAACGTCGGGAGTAAGAAACGTTAACTGACATTGCCACCAGTTTTTGAGTAGGACGTTGGAGATAAAAGAGGGATGTGAATGAAAGTAATCATTCTAAATTCAGCACCCGGGGTAGGAAAAACAACGCTGCTGAAACAGATTGAAAAGGTTTTACAAAAAGACTTTGCAGTATTAGATGGAGATGATGTAGGAAGATTAGTCCCGCTAAGTTTATCTATAGAATGGCTTGATCTTATTCAGGAAAATATAGTGTCTTGTGCAATAAATTACAGAGATTTTGGAGTGAAATTTTTAATTGTTTCTTTTGTCTTTCCATCAGAAAATAGATTACATAGACTAACTAATTTACTTGCTTGCGAAAATATTAAGATATTGTGCATAATCGCACTATACTGCAATGAGGTGGAGCTTGAGAAAAGAATACAAAAAAGAAATACAACTCGAATTATGAATATTGAAAGAGCTATCAATTGTAATAGACAGATTAAACAATTAAAATCTGATTTTTTAATCGACACTACTAAAAAACCCCCTGAAGCGATTGCTGATATTTTTTGTAGTTTCATATTAAAAATTACCTCGGAGGAATGTTTATTATGAAAGGTTTTATTGACTTAAGCTACACTATAGAGAATGGAATGCCGGTACATCCATTTGATAGTGAGGTAAAGCTATATCAGGATAGATTTTTAGAAAAGAATAAATATAATAACTCAAGATTAGAAACTGGAATGCATGCAGGTACACATATTGATATTCCAAGACATTTGTCAAATTGTAATATTTTCATTGATGAATTGCCAGTAGATAAGTTTATTGGAAATGGATGTTTGCTGGATGTGACAAATGAAGTCGTTATTACAATGAAAGAAGAATATAGAGAAATTGTAAAAGAAAATGATATTGTCCTGTTATACACTGGTTGTGACAACGAATTTGGAACCGAAAGCTATTTTACAAGTCATCCAGTTGTTGGAACGGAATTGGCGGAGTTTTTTATAGATAAACGTATTAAAATGATTGGCATGGATTTGCCTGCGCCAGATAAGTATCCTTTTGAAATTCATAGAATGCTTTTTGAAAGAGGGATTTTCATAATGGAGAATATGAGAAATCTAGAGAAATTAATAAATGTGGGTAGTTTTGAGATTATAGCTTTTCCATTAAAAATTAAAGCAGAAGCATCACTTGTAAGAGTTGTAGCAAGACTTTGAGAGTGTCTCTGTAGATGGTGGCAACATCAGCTAACAATGCACTCAAGTTCGCTTTGGCTGCTTAGGGTCACACCTTTTTAGCTGCTGAAGCCAAAGCACATTCCTCAGCCTAAGATAAGAGCTATCTAAGGCTGAGGAACGTCTTGAGTGCGAGAACGTTAGTACGCCAAGCAAAGCTTGGTACTTTTGACAGGGTGCAAGTCCCTGTTGGGTAAGGGCTAGCCACCCACTCATATCGAGTGTTGCGCTAATACTGGTGACAGTAAAAGTGAAGTGTACACAGAGAACTATATAGGCCATAGGGGAGACCGTAATCCCTGAAGCACATTCAGCCCCGTAAACGCTAAAATACAGATGACGACGTGTTTAACGTCACGGAAGTCAAAACAAAGGAATCGTAATAGGCAAGATTCTGGAGGGTCTGTCGGGGTCAAAGAACGTGGCATGTATAGAGAAAAGTATCAGGAACTTGGGAGGTCTCATAGCTTCCAACGCGGTAGTTGGTAAGCCTACCCAATCGAAAAAGAGGATGGCTAAAGAGTTATGAGAAATCGGATTAACCTATACTACTCTGAGGACGGGAAAGCCGGCCACATGGGGAAGAGGTTAACAAATATATGCAGCCCACAAATGAAACATTATCCGGACTGCAGGACTGGAGAAAATAATGCAAACATCACTGTGGGGAATAGCGACAAAAGCAAAACAAAATAAAAACTACAGATTTGGTAATCTATATGGATTGATTAATAAGGACACATTGTACCAAGCATGGAAAGACATAAACAAGAAATCAGCATTAGGGATAGACAAAGAAACAGCTAGTGAGTTTGGAAGCAACTTAGATAAAAACATAGAAGAATTAGTTGAAGAACTTAAGAGCAAAAGGTACAAAGCGAAATTAGTAAAAAGAGTGTACATACCAAAAGGTAACGGCAAGAC
>CALECF010000007.1 GCA_937948705.1 uncultured Anaerosolibacter sp.
GGGTAGTGACAAAGCTAGCTATATACCGAGAAATGATGCGTCCATACAGTCTTCAGAGCCTATTGTGCTGGAACATAGTAAATCAGTAGAATTGATGGAGCAGATCCAAAAAGGGCAAAAAGAGCTGCAGGATAAGCTTACTGCGGTTCAAACTCCAGAAGAGTTTAAGCGGCTTGGACAGATTCTGGATAATGATATTTCAGAAAAGGCAGCAGTAGATGATATTAAGGTTGGAATGGAAAAGCTGATGAAAGACTTTAACGATAAATTCCAAGCCAACCAGAGCGAAGAATTCTTTGATAATCTCATTAAAAATCATGGGTTGGACCGTGTAGCAAAATCAATTGAGGATATGGAGAAACAAAACATAAAAGAGAATGCATCCACCAGGCTTATGAAGAGTCTTAAGGAAAAGCAAAATCCAGATATGAAAAAGTATAAAGATGAGTAGGTGCCGATGAGCACCTTCTTTTCTTATTCAGAACATTTAGGGGGATAGCTTATGGAGCTAAGATTATCTTTATTCATTTATGCCTTTTACATTCTTGCAGGTATAGCTCTAGGTAGTTTATCTGCATTGTATATAAACCTAGGCCCAAGCGAAGAAATTATCTTTTTGATATTAGGAGGAATTGGGCTGCCGCTAATTATGAGCTTTTTAGGAATGGTACTGACTACTTATTCAAGAAAAGTTTAAAAGGAATTAAATATCGATAAAAACCTAAAGAAGGGGTTGAGCAACTTGAAAATAATTTTAGCCACAGGCCTTGATGGAATAGACAGTTTTTTAAAGGAGCTTGATGGAATAAGGGTTGTAGATGAGTGTGTGGACTTGGAAGTCATGAAGGATATTATTGACTACTCAGATCCGGATGTTGTGATTATTAACAGGTATCTAGATGATACCCCAGAGGGAGAGAAGATTAGGGAGATTGTACAGGCCATTCGGACTGATAAAAAGGAAGTTCGGTTTGTGATTCTCATTGGCCAATACGAGGAGAAATTCATCTCCAGTATGGTAAACCTAGGGATTTATGATTTAATCGTTGGGGAAGAAATCGGGACTGCATCTGTTGAAGATATTCTATACAATCCTAGAAAAGAGTTTGATTTTGAGAAGCATTTAAAAATAAAGGAGCAGACTGTAAAAGAGAAGGGAAATGCAGAGCCTGTTGAACGGATTAAGAGTGTCTTTAAAGAGGTGATTACAGTCTATTCTCCTACATCAGAAGGAAGCAGTAGAGTAGCTGCCCACTTTGCGATGAGCCTTGCTAGAGCAAAAAAGTGTAGAGTATGCTTAGTAGATGCAAATCCACTGCAGCCAAGGCAAAAGGAGATCTTTGATATGAGATTTGATCACTCCTTAACGGATGCATTAGATGCAGTCATTAAACGGACATTGACACCAGAGAATATAGAGGAGATTACTAAACCCTGTAAGTATCAAAGAAACCTGGATATCCTATTTGGACTTTATGATATCAATGACTATTATGCATCTAGGGTAGAGCAGTATGAAGAGGTGATAGAGAAACTAAAGTTTGTCTATGATTATGTGGTTATTGACACCCACAGCTGGTTCGATGTATTGCCTACCGATGCGGCTCTTCGAAAAGCGGACCGTGTTTTGGTACCGGTAAGGGGAAGAGGATATTCCTTTGATGAGTTGGAGCGCTACCTAAGTAATTTTGAGAAGTATAACGACTTTAATACCCGAAAGTTTGGCATTATCATAAACCAGTACGCAGGGTCTGATTTAACATCCATAGAGATTCAATCTAGGCTTAAGTATCCTGTTCTAGGTTATATCTCAAAGCACAAGGACTATGAAGATTTAAATGCATTCAAAAATACCCGTCTCATGAATGAATATATAGATATACTCAAGGCTATTGGCATTGATGCAAAGAAAAAAAGCAATATGTTTGATAACTTCAAGGAAAAGATCGTAAAGCCTAAAAAAGCAAGTGGATAGATCTACTTAAAAAGGGGTTGCGCACAGTGGATTTTGAGAGAAGAGTAAAGAAAAAAATTCAGCAAAAGTTAATAGTACCCCTTATTCTTTTGGGATTTATGGTCTTGATGATTATGGGAAGTCTTTTTATGACTTCTATGGATGATAATAAAAAAGCATATCTCCCGGCAGTTGAAGAAGATATGGTTCAGAGATACAAAGAAGTATGGGAATTAACCGGAATAAGTTGGGAAGAAATGATTGTATTTGACACCGTTAGGTACGAAAATGATTTTAGTAAAGCAAACCCTGAAGAAACGGGATGGGAATTTCTAATCGCAAAGTACATTCGACATGAATCGCCAGATAAACAAATCTGGCAGGTTTCTGGATCAAAGAGATTGACTAATAAACGTGAGATTTTACGTTTTATAAATGACCTTAAACGCTTCTATAATGAATTATCAGTTACAGAAGCTGTAGCAGTACTAAAAGAAGCTAATATGAAGATTTATTATGATTCTTTTAAGGATTTATATGAGAGATATGAAATTACAATAGAGTATAAAGATATTGAAGATGTAATGAAAGATGCCAATTTCACAGAAGAACAATTGGATTGGGCATATACATTAATTGCAGACAATGTAGTACAGATTATGTTCGGAGAAGCCTATGAACTTCCCGATTTTATTATCGTAGACGGCGAGAATCTATTTGCATGGCCAACACCAAGCTTACATGAAGTGACTTCCCCCTATGGTTGGAGAATGCATCCAATATATGGGACAAGAAAATTTCATGCAGGAGTTGATATTGCTGGAAGTGGTGCCATGGGAAGTCCTGTAATTGCGAGTGCAGATGGGACTGTATTTAAAGTTGTAAGAGACAGCAGCAATGATGCAGGCATTAATATAAGAATACGCCATATCGACGAGCAGGGAAATGAATGGCAAACAAGGTATTGTCATTTATCACAAATATCGGTTAGTGAAGGTGATCAGGTACAAAGAGGACAGGTTATCGGTGCTGTAGGCTCTACAGGAGCTTCCACAGGACCACACCTACACTTTGAGATGAAATATATGGGCCAACTAATAGATCCTTATCCTTATATTCATTGATGTATATATTGATAAATGAAGGATAGGTCGTAAAAGCTGACTATTAGTCAAAAAATCATTTTACCAAAGTTAGAAAGGGTACAGAAAATGATTTTACTTGGAATATGTATAGCTTTTTCTTTGATGAGTGGAATGATGTTAAGTTTTAAAAAAAAGAAGCAAGCGGTAGATACGGTAGAAGTTATTAAAAGTTACTGTTTTAAGTTAGTTGTATCCACTTTGGCTTTGCTTATCCTCTCTATACGATATCAAAATATATACACCCTCTAATAGCATTGGTTTTGATATTTTTACTTGTGGGTAAAGAGCTACAAGATAAATCACATTAATATTAGAAATATGTACTTATGTACAATAAAGGGGTGAGTTAAATAGCTAAAACGGAATTAACTATAGAACTCGAAAAAAAGATTTGGGAAGAAACGCATAAGCAAGGGGTGTTCGGATGCTATGAGGTTACTATAGGTTGGGATGGAGAAGAAAGAGTAGATTATATTACTTATGATACCAAAGGCATATGGCGATGTTACGAAATTAAGGTGTCAAAGTCGGATTTTCACAGCAAAGCCAGTAAGACATTCATTGGTCACTATAATTATTTTGTAATGACAGCAGAACTATATGAACAGGTTAAAGAAGAAATACCGAGCCATATTGGAGTTTATTGCGGAAAAACTTTAGTTAAAAGACCAAAAAAACAACAACTTGGAGTAGATGAGCAAATATTGAAAGATAGTATGATTAGATCTTTGAGTAGAGAAAATGAAAAGTTTATCAAAACAAACGATACTCAATATATAAACAATCTTAAAAATAGAATAAATAGGGTCGAAAAAGAATTAAAAGAAAATAATAGTAAGTATATAAAAATATATCATTCATTAAGGGAGATTTGTGATAAGTACGATCTAAATTACCGTGATGTAAGGCAGATGGTGAGAGAGTATATGTAAGTCGCATTCTTAAAATATGTAATAGAGAGGAGAAATAGTATGCAAGAAATCATGGACAGAGAAGAAGTAATAAAAGCTCTTGGTAATATTGCTGAAAGCTTCTTAGAACTAAAACCGGATAATGAAGAGGAGGGAAAGGCTATCCATTGGGGAGTAGATGTAATCTACCAAGCGCAGCAACTGCTTAAAATGGATCATAACAGATGCAATGAAGCTGAAGGGATCAATACAATGGAGGATAAGGCAGAGAAAATCCAAGTCTGCGAGTGTGGCTGCTTTGAAGCCTGCTGTCAGGGGGAACATTGTCATAATTAATAAAACCATAAAGAAAGATTACGGTCATTAACGAAAATGAAAGGAGGAGATCATTTGATTGTAAACAGAGTATCCCAAAGAGCAAAAACAAGAATTGAAGAACATAGAGAAAGTACCATATCCTTATATGAAGTAATTGAAAAGATTACCACAGAAGTTGTACAAAATAATAAAGAGCTCATAGGGGATATAAACTTAAAAAAGGTACCAGAGACTGCTCTAGAAGTAATCATCCTAAAGATTATTAACAAATACAATTTTAGAGTCTTGGGAAAGAGCAGAGATGATCTGATTAAAGAGATCATGGACTTCATATTTGGCTATGGCCCTATCCAAAAGATTTTAGACCTTCCTGAATGTAACGGGATATTTATTAATGCGCCAGACATTGTTTGGGCAAAAATTGGTCGAACGATGAAGCGCATGGATATCAACTTTGGTACATTAGAAAATCTGACATCCTACATATACACTATAAAAGCAAAGCTTCGGGGCGAGATTAATGAGAATACCCCATTAGCTAAGTTTGAAGATCATGAAAACAAGTTAAGAATTGTATGCTGCATCTCACCAATGGCCCATATCAGTCCTACTATTGTAATTAGAAAGCATGGAGAAGAAGGCTTTAACTTAAAGGATCTTGTAGAAATGGGAATGCTTAGTAAAGAGTTGTCAGAAGACTTGATCCGTTATAATGATGCCGGTGCAAACATCATCGTATGTGGAAAGGGCGGGGCAGGAAAAACTACCCTGATTCGAGCTCTTTTAGAGATGGTAAATGAGAAGGAAAGGATCCTGGCCATGGAGGAGCAGCCTGAGTGGTTTTTAAAGCATTCAAATGCAATACAGCTGAAGGTAAAAAGAAGTGAAAATGGAAAAATCGTAAATATTGAGGATATCGCAGAAATGGGGCTTGTAATGACCATCGATCGATATGCTTACGGGGAACTAAAAGCCGGGGAATCCATGGCTTATTTTTATGGGGCTTTTTCGGGAAATGTCAGTATAACAAGTCTACATTCAGGATCAGCAAGGCAGGCCATCAGAAAGGCCATGGTCATGATGAAGATGTCTGGAACTACCTTAGGCGAGAACATTTTACTGGATATGCTGCATGAATCTACTAACATTATCATCTTTCTAGACAGCTTTGTTGTAACCGAGGTAGTAGAAGTCATTAAAGATGAAACTGGAGTTAGATACAAGGACCTATGGAAGTTTCATGTAACTAAGCGAGAGGCTACCTTTATAGAGGGGAATCATGAAAGAATTGGATTTGTGGAATCTCCTACTATGATTGAAAAACTAAGAAATAAGAATCTATTAAGGGAGGAGGAGGCCCTTGGAGAACATACTGGAAATAACCATAATATTGTTGATCTTCATCGGGATATTCCTACTAGGAATAAGCACCGAACCTAAAATTTTCGTCAAAAGATTAATTGGAGGGATAAAAAGCAGCGCAAAGCACATTGAGGATACTGCAGCAAATACCCGTGAAAGCTTTATTGGAAAGGTTTTTAACTATACAGAAATCATGATTCAAAAGAGTAATATCCGAATGTATATGGCCTATTCTATCTGGAGCCATTTTTTAATTTGTGCCGTTTTTTGTATCTTGGCATTCCGATGGGTGAGCCAGTACTTAAGTTTTGTTGTATCCTTAATCTTTACGGTAGTAATACTCATCGTACCTTATATGATCTTAGACATTATAGGAAATCTTACGAGTTCAAGAGAAAAAAAGAATGCAGTTAATTTCTTAATTATCTTTAAGAACTTCTTCTTGGCTGGCATGGGAGATATCTTCGATGCTTTTGAGCGGATGATTCCCTTTATCAGTGAACCACTAAAGAGCTATGTAGAGGTAATGGTCTATGAAAAAAAACATAAAATCAATGCGGTTACCTGTCTGCAAAACTTCAAAGAAAAGCTAGGTACTCATGAGTTAAAGATATTCACTGAAAATCTATCGATATGCTACTTTCAAGGGGGTGATACGATAGGGCTTACAGATACATTCATAGAAGAGATCTCAAAGCTTGATGAGGATGATGATAAGCAAAATACAGAAGACATCATGCTCAGCTATGGGTTATATATATTGCTTGGATTTAACTATTTATTGATTAGCATCTTGTTTCGCAGCAGCTATAAAAATGAGATCTTTGGAAGTCTCTGGGGACAGATCGTATTTATAATTGATACATTCGTTTGTGCATATATCATGTACATGACACTGAAGAAAAACTAGGGGGTGATAAAGATTTTATGGTATGCAGTAACAACCATTCTTCTAGGCTTAGGTATATTTGGCCTGATTATGTATGTAAAGACAAAATCAAAGAAAGAGAAAAAAAGTTGGGATATTCAATATTTTGAAAAGCTTCGTACCATGAGAAAGCTTCACAAGATATCTTGGTATGAAAAGATTGATCAGTATCTGAAAAAAGGGGATTACCCCTATGATATGACACCGGAGCTATACATCCTACTGCATGTAACGATCTTGATAGGAATAACGATCTTTTTCCTACGAGGGAATTCTAGCGGGATGAGGATTATTATGCTGGCACCGGTGTTTTTGAATGTACTGATTTTCCAAAAGATTAAAGAGAAAAACAATCGGATGCAGATGGAGCTTTGTAACATTCAAGATATCATTTATTTTCAAAGTAAGATTGATACACCTCAAGAGGTGATCTTATCCTATGCAGCAAAGGCTGCAGAAGAGCCCTTAAAGACACCTCTTCGAATATTTTCAGATAAGCTTAAACTTAATAAGGATCTGAATAAGGCATTAGAAGAGTTAAGAAAAGCAAGTAACCTAATGGAATTTCAAGCCTTCACTTTCATTATTGAACAAAGGCAAAAAACGGGTTATTCAGAGCAGAATCATCATGCACAAGCGACGATGCTAAAGCGCAGCAAGCGGATGAAAAGAAATATTGAACGAGAAGGCAAGCGGGTAAAACTCATTGTTGCAGCCTTTTTAATGTTTGGCTGCTATATGGCATTTGCATCAGTGCCCTTGGTTAAAGGTGCATGGAACAGTATTAATATTATGTTTAGATAATTAAGGAGGAATATAGAATGAAAAAGTTTGTGTCAAAAGTAGAAGGTAAAATATTAAAGTTTGACTTTGGACTAAAAGAAAGAGTAAGAAAAGCTCTTAAAAATGAAAAAGGAGAAGGGGGCATTATCGTAACCATTATCTTTGCTGCTTTGATTATTCTTGCAGCACTGGCCACGGATCCACTGATTAGAGATTTATTTACTGGCGTTGTAACACGCTTTAGCACTTGGCTAAATACGCGGCTGGACACGTTATTTTCCTAGGAGGGATATTATGCAAATTCCCGTTAGTCTTTGGATCTTAGGGTTAGGACTACTCTTTATATTACTGATTGCTGTTGTTGGGGTGGATTATACCATACCAATGTTTGTGAGGGCTAATTTTGATGATGTATGTAACAGTTACCTAGCCATAATCGAACGGGACGGGGGACTTGACAGCAGCCACAGAAATGGTTTAAGGGCAGAACTTAGCACCTTAGGAATTATAAATGTAACAATAAATGCCCCAGCTAGTGCCAGCTGGGGCCAGAAGGTCACGCTTCGTATCGAGGGAGATTATACCTTTGATACGACCAAAAGCGACCTTTCTAAGGAAAGTATAACAAAAAGAATTGTCTATGAAAATAGTACAGTAATTTTATCGAATAATTAGGTGAAGAAAAATGAAAATAATCATATACCTGTTGTTATTTTCTATTGTAGCCTTTTTAATGATTGGAGGATACCTATTTGTCACTACAACCATTGAGATATATACATTAGGAAACAGAATCGAAGATAGTTTAATTGCTGCAGGATGGGCGGGCTTTTCAAGAATTGATTTTGAGAAGATGGCAGAGCGGCTAGATATTGATGATGAGGAGAATCGACACATTTACATTGTTAAAGGTGAGGCAGAGGGTGTTGTAAGAAGCTATATACTAGAGAATCTAAAGCTAGATACTACCCTTTATCCTACAGCAGAGAGCTATATTCCCAATAAGGATCACCCTGTGCTGATTGATGAGATTACGATTTACAACCCCGATGAGCTGCCTGTCAGCTGCAGCAGAGGTGTAAATTTGGAAAGGACTACTATCCACATCGTCTGTAGGATACCCATTGAGATCAAATGGCTAGGCTTTCGGTATTTAGAAAAGCATGTGGATGTAGATATTAAGTCTATGTATAGAGACTAGAAAGGGAAGGTGATGGAATGGAAGCATTACAAAGTATAGAGTCTTTACAAGGGGAGCTGGATCTTTCAGATATATTGCATGGGCATCGGGTTGCAGAGTTGGCTATCAAGATTGGTAAAAGGATAAATCTAAATCATAAGGAGATCGCCAACTTATATTTGAGTGCCTTATTTCATGATGTTGGAAAATCAATGATTGACAAAAGTATTTTAAATAAGCCGGGGAAGCTCAACAAATGGGAAAAGCTGATTATGGATGGCCATGTAAAACTAAGTGCTGTAATTGCATTAAAAATGAATCTAGACCAGGATAGTGTAAAAGCAATCCTGGGACATCATGAAAATTATGATGGGAGTGGCTATCCAACAGGCATAAATGGAGAAGATATCCCACTAGGAGCAAGAATTCTTAAAATTTGTGATGTATATGATGCCTTAAGAAGTGATCGGCCTTATCGAAAGGCCTTTACAGTTGAAGAAGCGCTTGAACAAATGGTAAAGGAAGAACATACCTTTGACCCTAAGTTATATCGGCATTTTAGAGAGGTGATTAATGAATGAAAATTAATAAAAGACTGATACAAATAGCTATTTTATCTTTGCTCATAGCACTAGGTATAAGCACATTTTTATTTAGCACAATAAAAAAGGCATCTGAGCCAGAGCCTACAGAAAGAATTGCATACTTTAAGATTCCCATTGAAAAGGGGATGGTTTTTAAGAAGGAAGATATAGATAAATATATTGAAATGATTCCAACGCCTAAGTCAAGGATACCGAAAACTGCAGTAAGAGATACCAGCCAGATTATCGATAAACGCTTAACCGTAAATGCCGATGCAGGAGAGTATGTACTTATTGGCAAGTTTATTGAGCGTGGAGATGTCCGGGTGGATATTACTAAGCTTTGGACCATTGGCCTGGATGTAAAGAATATCTCAAACTACTTAGGCGGGAACTTAAAAGAGGGAGGAGATTACCTACTGCTCTATATCTCTCCTGAAAAGGCTGCTGAAGTGATCTCTGAGATTAAGATTGCAAACATGGTAGATACCAACGGCAGACCGATCACTGAAACTGGAGATGGCCTGATCAAGACCGTCAATGTATCGGTCCAGGAACAGGATACCATGATGAAGATTGCTGCGCTAAAGGATGTAGGAACTTTTGAAATCGTCGACTCTCCGGAGGGCTATAAGGTGCCACAAAATGTAGCAGTAGAAAGTGAATAAGAGTTTTCTGAAAAATGTTTAGAAATAACTTGTAAGGATTTACAGGATATGGTATATTTGGTATAAACAATATTCATACCAAGGGGAGTGATGGCATTGTCCCAGAAAAATTATATAGGTAGCCGTGAAGATCCTGCAGCCATCATTACCAGGTTAGAAGATGAAGTTATGATGCTCAAGGCTGAAAATACAAAGCTTAAAAAGCAGCTAGATGTAGCCCTAAAGAGTCTTGGAGGGCAAAAACCACTAAGCGATCAGGCCGTTATCGAAAGAATCTTTTCTATGTACTTAAATAATGCATCGTTACAGGATATTGTAGATGCGCTTACAAGGGAGAAAGTAGAGACAAAACGGGGTGGAAAGTGGTATAAAGGAACGATTAAATACATCTTGGAAAATTATCATTACGTGAAAATGGAATATGTATCAGAAGATACTTTTTTGATAGTCCAAAAGAAATTAAAGGGAAATCGGTTAGGGGAAAAATAGGATGATAGGGGGATTACATATGAAGAAAACAGTAGCGGTAATGCTAATACTTTGTATTATTTTTTCCATGACAATCAGCAGTTTTGCAGATAATGGGGCAGTGAAGGCTGGTGATTTACTAAATATGCTTAGTGATATCGTTAATGAAGTCGTAAAGAAACTTCCCGATATTGCAAACCACTGGGCCAAAGACTTTATCGCAACACTTACCCAAAAGGGCATCATCGGGGGTTATCCCGATGGGACCTTCAAACCAAACAATAAAATAACAGTAGCAGAATTCACAGCGCTGATTCTAAAGAGTTGCGGCTTTACGGATCTTAACGAAGAGGGAGTTTGGTACCGGGGAATTATCAATACGGCGGGTCGTTATGGACTGATCCAAAAAGGAGAGTTTAACGACTATAACCGTGCGATTAATAGAGGAGAAATGGCGAGAATCGTTGTGCGTGCTATGGTTGAGAATACCAGCAGCGGCAAGACAGATTTTACAGATGATGCACAGATTCCATCCAGTGTTAAGGGGCATGTGAAGAGAGCTGTAGAGCTCGGGATCATCAGTGGCTATCCAGATAGTACCTTTAAGTCTTCGGGAAATGCCACTAGAGCTGAGGCATCCACCATAATTACAAAGATGCTTGAGAAGATGGATCCAAATAGAAGACTGGTGATCCAGACCACTGAAGAATTGATTCCACTACCAAAACCTGATTTTATTGAACCCAAAATTGAAGTAGTTCATAACACGAATCCAGGAACTAGACAGTATTTTGAAGTTGTCATCAATAATATTGATGACTACACGAATGAATATCAATTTAAAATCGAATCTGTGAACTATCCGCAACTTAATGTAAGGGAGCAAGTGAGTCTTGTACATGCAGGCTATGATAGATTTGATCTAACGGAATGGAGAACCAAAGAGAACATGTCTAGAAGTGGAAGGATATTTGTACTGGGAATGAAATATTACACTCTTGTAGAAACAGAAAAAACGTTTAAGATCGAAGAGGGAATGAAAATTAAGTTTAAAGTAACCGTGAAGAAAGGTAAACAAGAGAAGGAATACTTCGAGGAAGTGACAGTACGAAAAGTCGGATAGAAAGAAAAGAACCACAGTAGTGAGAGCTACCGTGGTTCTTTATATTTTGCATAAAAAGAGGTGAGGATGAGTGAAAAAATATCAGAGATCCATTGCAGTTTTTTTAGCAATGCTCATAGCCATAAGCGGTATCAACACAAATTTGGGATTTGCACTAGATCCGATAGATTATAGAGATGTGCGTTTTGGAGAAGACTTACTTAAGCCGATAGCGAAGTTTGGAGTGAGTGTGAATAATTCATCTGGTCCGTATACTTACTCAATCGAAGAAGATTCAATCAACTATGATAATCATCCTAAAATAACTGCTTATGTGGGAGATACCCTATATATTAAAGATATGAGTTATTCGAGAGAAGGATGGGCTATCACAGGTAATTCCTATGACTTTCAATACTACGGGCTTGGCTACACTTACAAAGCCTACACTACAAAATCAAATGTAGAAAAGCCCATCGCCCTAAATCAAGCAGGTACCTTGACAATATATCTAATGGTAAAGGACAAGGATAATATCGTACAAGGCTGGCATAACTGGTCCCAGAATGGAACCAGAAGAGTCCTTGGAGATCATATGGCCATCACAGAACAGAAGGTATGGTGGTACTTTACTGCTATTACTGTAGAGGTGAAAGTGCCTGAGCCTACTGCAGAGTTTGAAATACATTATCAAGGAACGAATGTCACAGACAATATAAATAATCCAATACAATTAGATTCTTTTCCTTACAATGTAAACCTTATTGATAAATCAACAACACCTGCAGGTACGCATATTACAGGTTGGGAATGGCAAGGAAATGCAGGAAGTGGTTGGGTTCCTTTATCTACACAGCAAAATCCAAGTGATTCAGTAGCCGGTGGATGGAAAGGCTTTAGGCTGCGTACAACAAATAATAAGGGTGGCGTATCGGCATGGAAACAGCACGATGTATACGCAAAACTAAAAGGTGGAGCTGCTCCCGAGCCACCGCCTGAAAGCAATACAGCAGAGATTAACCCGAGTCTTTTAATCGATCCGATCCCAAGAGTGGTTCCAATAAAATATAAGGACTACCACAATGATGTGAGTAAGCAAGTAAGGTTGGAACTAGATGCATCCAAAAGTACTGCCACAGAGGGCATACAAGATTATTTGTTCTATTTCCGAATAGGAGAAAATGACTGGGTCGATTTTGATTGGACAAGTAATTCAAAGATGAATGTCAATATAACTGTTCGTAAATCCGATGAAGACTCGAATGGAAAAATACCTATCGTGGCAAGAGTTGGAGTACGTGATAAAAAAGGTGAAGTGAAGTATGCAAGTGCAACGGATTCAGTAATCTTTGATGTGCAAATAGAGCCACCAGAGACAAAGCTATCCCTTCCACCAATCTTTTATCCACGAGAGATCACATCTACTCATCCAACGATCAAAAATACAATTAAATGGAACTATACTGGGGATATGCCCTATGCAAAGTCTATCGTTTCTCTATACAAGTATAACGATACAGATGAAGCTTTTGAGCCAATTTTTGAAAACCGAGAAATGACTGAACGGGAGTTGGTTGTAGAAGGAAATCCCGATGAAGTGCAAAAGATTGAGGTCAGTGTAGTGGATTCAATTGGCTTGGTTAGCCCCAAAGTTGATGCTCAATACATATACGAAAATGCTTATCCGAAAATTAAGGTTACGGTAAATAACAGTCGAGAAGCAACCGATGGGGAGCTTGATATACAAGTTGTGAAACTCACCGGTCCAGAAATTGAAGCAATTTACCCAACCACCTATACTACTTGGGTCATAACAGATGCTTTTGGCAGTACAATTGCTTCAGGAACTGGTAAACTTCCTGAAAAGATAGCTATTGATGATAGATTCAAGGCAAACTCTTTAGTATTTAAACAATACGCAAAAAATATTCTTGAATATACAACAAGTGATAAAGACTTTTATAAGAACAATTCAAAACTAGACTTTCTATTAGCTCCAACAAGACTATTTGAAACAGAACGAGCACAGGTTACGGATATCTCAGAAAGTATACTCAATAAGAAATGGCTGATTAAAAAGATATCTGATCCTGAGTATACGGAATTGATACTAGATGAACAGAAGAAATTTACGCGAGATGCCGGCATATATATAGTGAAATTAGAAGGGGATGCCCGGTTTGTTTTAGACCAAAACATGTATCAATATGCAAATGACAAAGAAGCTTTAAAACAAATAGAACCAGTGGAGTTGACAAATGCTGAAATTCTTGCAAAACATGGCATAGGCTTTATTTATGTACAAAACAGTGCAAAATGGATGACCGGAGAAAGTATAGAAAAGGGCAAATACAATGTTGACGGTAAGGTCTACTCTTTTAGAAGAAGGCTTAACTATCTTGTAATAAATGAATTTAGAAATTCCAAGGAGCGACAGGTCGAATTTATAAGTGGTACGCCTGCAGCTGATTTTGTGAAGATAGGAGAAGATAGGGTATTCAAAAGGCTTACAGTAGATGGTAGTAATTCTGTGAATGTAACCAATCAAGAACTGCAGCAGTACTATCCTATCCTATTTAATCATGAGAGAACCAAGTTTGTCATCGAGCCCATAAAAGGACCTGGTGGTGCGGTTGATGCAAGCCTACTGTCCCATATTAAGGGTGAGAGCAAGACGCTAACAACCAACAGCGTAGAATTTAGGGGCAAACAGATTCAGGACTTCCGGGTAGATAGGTCCATGTTCATACGGATATCTTATACGGTTTTCAATGGATTAAAAAACAGCCCTTATGTACAAAAAGAGTTCTATATCGAGCCAGATTTAGAGCCGACTGTAGATATCAATGTTTCCCAATCTGTGGTATATCGGGATGCGAACAATCAACTAAAAACAAGACTAGGAGTAATCGTAACCTATAGTTCTCCCGATGACGAGATAGATTTAGATAAATCTAAGTTATCCATCTATTACGATAAAAATAATGATGGACAGTCTAATGATGGAGAACAGTGGATTATGAAAGGAAGTAACAGTCTAGAATCTTATCTTACAATCGAGAAGGGTATCTTTGGTGAAAATCAAGCCGAGTTTATCTTAGTAGCAGATAATGTAGATAAGAATATTCTAGGACGTTTCAAGTTTGAATTTGAAGCGATAGAGAAACCTAAAACACCTAACTTTGAAATACCAGGTGAAGTTATTCCAATTTTGAAGGCTGATACAAAGGCCATTGAAGATCAGAAGAAAGTTATCTATATTGATAATCAGCAGCCAGTGATCACATTGGATACACGAAGGCGAAACAAAAATGAGATATGGATTATAGAAACGCATGATCAGCCTATAAATTACAATGCACTATTAGAACAGCTAGGCTTAAACAAGTTAGATGCAACAGTTATTATTATTAAAAAAGATAAGAGTATCCAAACCATAAAAAACTAAGTAAGGAGGAATAGATGTAAAGTGAATACAAAGATGAAGCTAAGAAGAAAATTATTCCTTATATTCCTGACCGTTTTGTTTATACAAAGCTCTACAATTGACGTATTTGCAAATGATACACGTTATACATATCTATATATTACACGAGATACCGCATGGCCAGAAAAAGGTATTAACTATAAAGATATTATTGAAATCTGTGAGCTTGGTAACTATGGTTGGTATACTGTAGGAGAAGTAGTCATGACACCCTATGGTTTACTTCAAATAACACAGATTGATTTTGATAATAAGGGAAGGTTAAGTAGTTTTTATGGTGTAAACAAAAATGGAACATCCTATTATGTATCAAATCACTCGAATTACTCATTAGCAAACGGAAAAGTAAAAAGGATTACACCAAATTTTACAAATTCAAGTATGAATGTGCCTTCAGGAGTAACAGCACCTTATCCAAACAGTTATTTTCAGAACATAGAGAGCCAAGGGTGGCAAAAGGTCCATGATTTTGGTGTTGTCAGTAACTATGATGAAGGTACATGGGGAAATAATCAAAAGCTAATTACCTATGTATCCCAATATTCTCACCATAGACAGTATGTGAGTGACCCCTACGCAATTTTTGGACCAGGAATTCTTAATATGAACAGAGCTACGAATATGGGGGATGGAAGTTATTCTGCTAATTACGGAGCCTATGGAAGTTATAATCCAAGACTGTATGAACACAAGGTAATTCTATTTTCGGATAAATCAAACTATAGACTATATATAGGGGATGCTAGAATCGTAGATGGAAGAGGGGCTAATCCTTCAAATTCAGCCTCTCTAACTGGTGCAAACGAAGTAGCAATTAACTCTTCCGAGATAGATATTCCTGTTGGAAAAAGTTTTTCTGTACATACAATCTACACGGGTGCAACAACTGAAAGTCAATATTACGCCAGAGTATACAGACGATATAAAGGACAGGTAGCCAATGTGCAAGGTGTATCTGTTACACAAACAGGGTCAGATTCCTTTAGAGCTACAGCAAATGTAACCCATGCAGGGTTGCCAGAAGCTGAAGAGCATGGCCATGTATGGTCAACGAATACGGCTAATCTAACATATGAGCTTGCACCTAATAAAACAAAACTGGGGTGGAGAGATACTACGGGGCAATATAGCAGCAATATTACCGGCTGCCTACCAGGTGTAACTTATTATACTAGAGCCTATATTATTAATGAGCTAGGCATAACCTATGGTGCAATACAGAGCTTTAAGATCAATACCCCTCCATCTGTAACGATTACGGAACCTACTGCAGATCAATTTATAAATAAAGGCAATAACATTAATATTAAGGCCAACGTATCAGATGGAGAAGGCGATAACATCACATACAATATAAAAATAGGGACATCTCAAGGAGCCAGTAATCTATATAATGGTACGCCTAACGGAACTATCACAAACACATTAGTAACCCATGCCTATAACACATCCGCCCTACCGTTAACATGGAATGGCGGGACTAACCGGTATGAGCAAAAAGTATTTATACGAATTACAGCAAACGATGGCAAAGTAGGAGGGGAAACAATCAAAGATATTACGAGTATTGTTGGAAACTATAAGCCAGGAATCACCTTAACAGCAGGAAAAACCACTTCAAATTATGGTGAGACCTTGGAGCTAACAGGAAAGTCATGGGACTCCTTTGGCGGGAAATTGACCATAAGTACAAGTATTGGAGGAAAAAGCATATCTACCACACTAAACACATCTCCTGCTACACAACCTGCAGCTGATAATTATACACTCAGATGGCAAGGCACCAATGTACCTGCAGAAGGAGAATATAGCAATATTGTGATCACTGTGTCTGATGAACATGGAGGAAGTAACAGCGTCACTTTAAGCAAGATTACCATAACGGATATCCTAAATATGATAAAAAGTAGGATACAGGAACATATTTTATTAGATTCAGGTAGTGATTTGAGATTCTTGATTATAGATACAGATACTAAAATTACAGAAACTCAACGAAACAATCAACTACTAGAGCAAATCCGAACCATGATCAAAAATAGGGAAACCCATCTATTCTTTATCGGTAACGATAATGATACTAAAAATTACATCCAACGGTATTTAAAAGACCTCAATTAGAAGGCAGGTGAGAGAATGAAAAAAACACTATTTACGATACTATTAGTATTTTGTCTAAGTATTTCAAGCTTTGCGATGCCATTAGAATCTCAATATGATAAATCTAAAGATGCAAAGAACATAGAAAACATCGTAAATTTTATATTAGGAGTCAACCAGAAAAAGGGGGATCAGGAAGGATTGATATATCTTGTAGGGGATACCATAGATATTCAAATGCTCTTTGAGGATATAGAAAAGGACTATGAGGGCATTAGTCTGGTAGATAAATTACAGAAAAATGAAGAGCTTGATGATGAACAGAAAAAGCCCAAGGCAGGGACTTTACAAATTAAGTATGCCCATGATCCCAGTATATTTGATAATCCTGACACAAAACACGCAAAAGGAAATAACATTTTTAGAACGATAACAGATATGCAGGATCCTTACGTCATCCAAAAAGCATCAACTGGAATGCGGGGAGAATGGACAGTTATGATTCAAGGGGGAGACACTACAAAAAATGCCCCCTTTGACAAAATGGCTGAACCTAAAACTAGAACCTATAAGATCCATGAAGCGCCTGTGGCCATCATCAATAAGTTAGAAACCGCAACCCATATCCTCCTTACGGGCGCAGACAGCTATGATAGAGATTTTCGCAATTCACTTCCGAATAATGGGATTATCTCTTATGAATGGTTTTATGAGTTAAGTGACGGAAGTTTTCATAAGTATCCAGAGGAAAAGCAATATATTTCCCTCCCAAGGATAATTGATGGGAAGGAGGTTAAGGCCTATACATTGTCAGTTACAGACTGCTACGGAGCAAAAGGCTCAACAAATGTGACTGGCGTGATTACTCCAAAACTCTTTGCCGAACTGCATCCGGAACTTACTAAATTTGATATATTCGGTATAGGTATTCCAGCATCAGAAGAATTAAAAGTTACAGACATTATTACGATGCCCTATCAAATGGATAGCATTGATTTTGCCCTATACAAAGATGGGGTAAGAAAAACAAACTTAAAAACGATGATCGGTCCAGGGGATGTTGATTGGGTAGATGTAATGTACTATCACTGGAAGAACATACGTAATTATATGATCCCAGAAACATTACCAGATGATACTTATACAGCAAGAATTAGAGCTACTCAAGGGGCTTTAGTATTAGAAAAATCCTGGAATATTAAAGTAAATACCCCAATTAATCTACAGCCATCCATGCCAGCTCTTGTAAGAACCGATGAGACCTATGATATTTTAGCTCAAACAACGAAGTATGCTAACAAGGTAGAGGTAACAGCTTTTAAAGGAACACCTTACCAGTCTGGTATTCTTAATTTAGATGGATCCATTTCAGGAGATATTTCAAACTGGATAAAACCCTTCAAAATTCCAAGCACGATTCCTGAGGGAATCTATACCTTCGAATTCAGAGCCACTACACCTAACGGAAATCAAGAAATTAAAACAGTTGAAGTTTATGTAGAAGCTTTAAAAGTAGAGGCATCTTTAAAGCCAAATCCAGCACTGGCTGGGGATGAGATTATTTTCACAGTTTATACAAAAGGTTATGTAGATCGTATTGAAATTGATGTAGATCCTGATATAATAGCTAAGGATGATAGAGTCGGAAAATATACCTACCCAACTTTAAAATTCAATGTAAACGGCGCAATCGATGAAAAAACAGATACACTAAAATACATACTTCCACTAAAAACCGACCAGACCATCAGTAAAGACGATATACGGCTAAGAGATGAATATACCTTCATTGTAAGGGGATATCGAGGCACGAATAGCAAAGAGGTTGAGTTAAAGCTTGATGTGAGAAGGTCGTTACTTGATCTACTGCGTCCTGGCGTAAAGACCAACTAGGCACATAAAAAAGGTTCTGGAGTATTTTCAGAACCTTTTTTTATATTCAAGAAAGGAGTGGATATTAATGATGGGAAGAAGTCATTTTAAAATTGGTGTTCTAACTTATGCGATTGCAGCCACTGCACCAGCATATATGAGTCAAAGTGGGATGCAGCAAAACATAAGTCTTATCGGCATGTTGGCAGCGGGCATTGCTGCCTTGGCTGTGGATGCAGATTGTAATGATAGTAAAATTAATAGAATGAATCCAATAACCGGTACTGCAATAAAGGCTACCGAACTTATAGGAAAGACTATTCGAAAAATTGTCTTGTTTATTTTTACTTTTGGTGGAGGAGGTATACTGTTATACTATTCAAAGCAGATCTTGCCGCTGATAAAGAAGATACAACTTTTAGATATTGGAAAGCATGGACCTGCTATCGTCTATGGTACTGCAGTACTGCTAATCATCCTAGGGATATTAGAATATAAAGGAGAAAGGATATTGAGAAAAGTCCCGTTAATAGGCCATATTTATATGGCGATATTGGGATGTATCCGCAAGAGTACAGCATTTCTCAAAAGGATTCTGATGCTCTTAATCTATGTGGGGGCTGGAGCCTGGATAATGGTATATAACTATAACTATCTGCAAGATCCTATGCTCTACATTATCGGGATCTTTCTTATATGTACCGCCGTATTCCCCCATAGAACCTTTCTCCATTCACCAGAAGGCCTGATTATGTTCTCGGCTGCTGCTGTTTATGTTGTAAAGAGTCTAGGGTTAGAGAGCCTAGCCTTTCCAATTATCATAGGCTATGCCAGCCATTTATATCTAGGAGATATTTTTACCGCTGAAGGAATTCCCTTATCGAGCCTTCCAATTATCTTCAAAAAGACTGGACTGCATGGAATCTTCAAGAAGTTTAGAATATATAATATCATCTTTAAGCTGCTGGATAGGAGAATAGCTATACCACTTATGAGTACCGGTACCAAATGGGGGGCAATCTTCGAAGCAGCTTATGTATTTG
>CALECF010000008.1 GCA_937948705.1 uncultured Anaerosolibacter sp.
GTATATTTCAGAATTAATGAATAAGGCCGATGAATATGCAGTAGAAATTGAGGAAAACCTTCCAGAGGACTTGATAGCTTATTATTATGCCTATGAATATGACGAGGACGCGGGGGTCGTAAAAAGTATTTTAGTGGTTTCATCCGATGAGTTAGGAGAAGTAAAGCTGAGAGAAGTAGGAAATCGACTGATTACAGTTGTTGGAGATTAATATATTAGAACATAAGAACTATAAGCTACTGAAATTTTCAGTGTCTTATAGTTTTTTCTTTTTATGGGAAAGCTAAAAATTAGGATGGATAGATTCTTTACCCATACAAAATTCTAGGGATGGACAACCCTGCCCACAGACAATAGTGTTGTAAATCATCTAGCGTCAGATTATTAGCTTAAGGCTGGAGTGATCATAATGAATAGATTTATAGTACTGGTAACTAGTGTGGTTTTGATTATCTATATGGGAATCCAGATAGATGTGGAAAAACTGTATCCGGACCGAGATGCAAAAGCACCTATCTATTTAAAGGTAATAGAGGATGAAGCATACTATATGAGGGTTAGGCAGCAAATTCAGAATGTAATCAATCAATATACTACCAGTGTGCTGAAGAAGGATGCAGCGAAACTGATGCAACAGATTTCTACGGAATATAGAGATGATCAAACACGGGATTATCAACTGTTAGAAGAAGTGATTGAAACGGAGCTAAGGGACCAGGCATATGTTGATTTAGAGTATCAAATTCAACTGATTTATCCTACAGCTCAGGGAGTCTGGGTAAGAATGGAGAAACAATACGGACAGGATGTAGCGGGAAAGAAAATCTCTAAGAGACTGATAGAGGATTTTTTATTTATACAAGAGAAAGGGCTTTGGAAAATTAGAGGAATTAAAATGGTCAGTAAGCTAATTTAGTAAAGTTTAGCACAAAAATCAGTCCTCATTCAAATATTTTAAGGAGGATAAAAAAAGGTTCTTCGTTATCTATAAATGATACGAATATCATAATTTGCGTTTTCGTAATCAGTCTGAACCAAGATCGGAGAGGTCAAAGTTTTAGGGAGACCTCGCTCTTCCGATTCTCCTTCTCGCACTGTAATATTAAAAATATAACCATGGTTATCTTCCTTTATTTCAACCCTCTTTACGGTATAATTCTTGTGTTCTCCTAAAGTAATAAGTAGATAGTTTCCCGATGCAAAGTTGTTCTTGTAAAGTCCAGTATTCCCTTTAATTTCGTGAATCCAGTTGACGATTTCCTGATCTAAGGGTGTTGAATCCTCAACAATGTGAAAGCCATTTAATTCACAGGCAATCTTAGTGTCTGTGCAGCCAATTAAGGATACCATTCCTATAAATCCACTTAAAAAAATAAGAAAAAATTTTTTCATATAATAATACCCCCTGAATCTCGCCCTTTATTAGACGTATCAGAGGGTATAAAAGTTTCAAAATATGCGAAAAAATTTTAGAATACAGATAAAAAACATGGTGATCTTCCCGGTCTAAGGGACAAAAGTGGATCCTTTTAGTCTAAATCCTGAGGCAATTCATCGGTAAAGACCATTCCATTGGAGGAATTTTGCATGAGGGTATCATTCATAGCATCATCAACTTGACCACCGGCTAGACCAACTCTTCTGGGTGTAGTAGTCCCTAGATTCAAATCAGTCATTGCATTTAATTCTTCTGCGATTTCTTCTCTAAACTGACCCATTGCAATTCTTGCTTCTCTTGCAGTACCTAGATTCATCATTATATTACCTCCCTTATTTTTGTAGAAGATTCCTAAGCCTTAGTATTTGCTAAAAACCTATAAATTATTTTACTAAATGATGAAAAGGCAATCCAAGCACAAAAATTTGTAGATGAAAAGAATCCTATGATAGAGATCCATTATAAAGAAAGTCGCGGAGACATAAAATAAAACCGGCAGTTTGCCGGTTTTATTTTATCCGCTAGATAAAGTCTTGCATGAGTTTTTCGAAGTCATCAGAAATATCTAAATCCTGATGAACGATGGCAGTACCACGTTCTCCAGGAAGCTTACTGTAATAGTCAGGATCATCATTTTCATATAGAATACCCGTAAACAGTCCATCGGTAGAAATATAACGATTCATCGCTGATTGAAAATCCCGTGGATTATGATCTTCTATTTCATCAAGGTTGACCAGATGTTCTCGGAACCATTGATAGGTATTGGTCTTATTAAAAGTGACGCAGGGGCTAAATACATTTACAAAAGAAAAACCCTTATGTAAAACGGCCTTGGTTAAAATCTCAATCAGCTGATCTTGATAGGTAGAAAAGCCTTGAGCCACAAAGGTAGCCCCAGCAGACAATGCAATGATTCCAGGTTTTATCGGTGCTTCTATGGAGCCATGAGGAGTACTTTTCGTAACAAAACCAGTGGTACTCAAGGGAGAAGTATGTCCTTTGGTTAGGCCATAGATTTGATTGTTCATTACTATATAAGTCATATCAATATTTCTCCGAATGGCATGAATAGTATGGGCAGTACCGATGGCAAAACCGTCCCCGTCTCCACCGGCAGCAATGACAGTCAATTCGGGATTCACTAGCTTGATTCCCTGGGCAACGGGTAAAGCTCGCCCATGAATACTATGAAAACCATAGACATTTAAGTAGCCAGAAATTCTACCAGAGCAGCCAATGCCGGAAACTACTGCTAGTTGATGGGGGTCAATATCCAGATGGGCTGCAGCCGCTTGAATGGAACGCAGAACAGAGAAATCACCGCATCCAGGACACCAGGTAGGTGTAGAATTATTGCTGTAATCCTTTGCTGTAGACATCTATATCAACTCCTCTATTTTCGTTTGAATATCCCTATGGGTAAAGGCCAATCCGTCATATTTTACGAGACTATGGATTTTATGATGATATCCTAGTTCCTGCTTCAAGATATTGGCTAACTGTCCTGTATAGTTATTTTCTACGACTAGTACCTTGGTATATTGCTGGAACAGTTGGGACAGCTGCTTCATAGGCAGAGGCTTGATCCGTCTGATCATGCCAAAGGCCACGGGAACATTGAGGGATACAATAGCATCCTTGATAATGCCGTAGTTGGAACCCATAGAAAGAATAAGTAGCCCGCTATTAGAATTTCCAAACAAGTCTACACCAGGGAGATCCTTTAGGGGATTTAATTTATTCATACGTTTTTCCATCATTTTACTACGGTTTTTCTCACTTTCATCGGGCCGTCCTGTTTCTTGATGCTCAATGCCCGTGAGGGGGTGCATATGATGGGGGGTGCCAGGATAGGCCCTAGGAGATATACCATCCTCTGTAAAGAGAAATCGTTTATAGATCGGTACCGATGGTAGCGCTGGATCTAAAACTTCTGCCACTTTGCCACGGTGAATAGGAATCCTATGAATATCTAGGGGATCGATGGTTTGTCTGGAAAGACTGAGGTTCAAGTCGCTGACAAGAAACACAGGACATTGATATTGTTCTGCCAAGTTGAAGGCATCTATTGCTTGATAAAAGCACTCTTCTACAGAATAGGGTGCCAATATAATGGAGGGAATTTCCCCATGGGGACCATGGTAGAGACAGTCAATATCACTTTGTTCATGCTTCGTAGGCAATCCAGTACTCGGTCCTCCACGCTGTGCATCTACAATTACTAAAGGAATTTCTGCCATTCCTGCAAGACCAATGCCTTCCATCATTAAGGATATGCCGGGACCAGAGGTTGCTGTCATGCTTCTGGCGCCTGCATAGGAAGCGCCGATGGTCATGGTGACGGCAGAGATTTCATCTTCTGTTTGAACCATTACGCCATTCATCTGTGAGAATTTCGTAGTTAGATATTCCATGATTTCTGAAGCTGGGGTAATGGGGTAGTTAGCCATAAAGCGACAACCTGCTGCCAGAGCGCCTAATGCGAGGGCTTCATTTCCGATCATTGAAGCTCGCGTGTTCTGATCTACAGGAGGAAGTACGTACTTCGAGATAGTTAAGTCTTCTATGATAGGGGAATCGTAGCTTTGCTGTAGAACAGATAAGTTTTTAGCGACGATTTCTTCACCTTTTTTCTGAAAGGTCTGTCGAATAACTCCCTCCACGTTAGAAAAAGGCAACTGAAGAAGCTTGCCTAAAAATCCAATAATTGCTGTATTTTTCATTACGGTAGCCCCATGATCTTTCGCATTCTTTGTTAAAGGGGCACCCCTCCATATAATCCCTCTATCTGTAAGTGTACTTTGGAGGGTTTTAACCAGTATAATATCATCATAGATTAAAAGCCCGCCTTCCTTTAGTTTATGATGATGAATTTCTATAGAATCTTGGTCGAAGGCTACCAGGATATCTAATGTTTCTGTACAGCTTAAAACTTTTTCACTACTGATGTCAATGACGTAGTTGGTATGGCCGCCCTTAATTCTGGAGGAAAAGGTGCGATAGCCGTAGGCGAAATATCCAGACCTTGAAAGGGTTTTAATCAAGGTATCTCCAGTACTAACCACCCCTTCTCCCTGTATACCACCAAACATGATTGTAATTTTTTTAGTCA
>CALECF010000009.1 GCA_937948705.1 uncultured Anaerosolibacter sp.
TATGATAGGCAATCCATTATATTTACTTACAATTTCCTTGTAAGTATTTTCAAAATCATAGCCTGAATCCATCACATAATGTAGTGGATGGATGATATTTCTATAGATTTTGATAAACTGCTCAATTAAAGGTATTGCTTGTGTACCATCATCAACGATGTTTAGTTTTTTCGCTTCTTTCACAAGGGAGTAGAAAAAATCTTTAATTACTTTTATTCGTTCGACTTGCATAGCCAGAAGAGCGTAAATTAGAGATGCAGCGTCATAGCCTTTTGGACCGCTAGAGTTACTAGGCTTTCTTAAAGCATTTGCAAGAATGCTTATATCAAGTTTTGAAAAAGCCATTTCTAATCTAGTTTCTGGTTGGAATTGGATGATTTCCTCAAAGGAAATAAAAGTTACTTGTGGAATATACATTAAGTGGTTTCACTCCTTTTTCGAAGATTTTGGTCGCACTTAATCTATTTGATGTTATGGGGTGAAACTCCTTTTTGTATCAACTAGAATTTAGAAATATCAATATTTAGGAATTATGAAATTTGCTCAAGTAAGTTATTCAAAAACAAAGTAAATTTCAGTATCTATGAATATGTGATTTGTAAGAGAATCTCCAAGGCAAAAAAACTGATTCTTGAAGGGTATAATTTGACTGAAACAGCTAGCAATTGTGGATTTAAAGACTATTCTAGTTTCTATAGAATGTTCAAAAAACATATAGGTATTTTCACCTTCCCAATATAGGAAGCTAAAATATCCTTCTAGCTAGAAATCGAGTCTAGAAAAGAGAGATGTGAAGTATCTGAAAATTTTTGGTATTGACAATGACTAAACAAGATGATAGCATAGGATTGCGGATATCGATTTCCCAAATTGTTTAGCATACATTAATTCTGTTATGAGAGGTTAGTAAATGGATAAAAAAGTTACAATTTATGATATAGCAAATAAAGTTAATTTTTCGGCAAGCACTGTTTCACGTGTGTTAAGCAATTCTAAACGTACGGTTAATCCTGAAATAAGGAAAATCGTCGAAGAAGCGGCTAGAAAAATGAATTACTATCCCAACACGATGGCAAGAAATTTAAAAAAGAATAATAATTGTACCATTGGAGTTGTATTGCCTTCGATTGCTAATCCATATTATCCATCTATTGTACGGGGGATGGAAGATGAAGCAATTTTAAAAGATTATTCAATCAATATTTGCAGCTGCGATAGAGAAAAAGAAAAAATCGATATGTACTTTGAAAGACTAATAGAAAATAGAGTAAGTGGTATTATCACTATTTATCTTGATGAGCTACCTAAGGCCGTAGAAAACTACATTAATAGAGGTGGAAAGGTTTTAACCATTGGAACAAAAGAGCAATCTTTTCCAAGTTGTGGGGCAATGTATTTTGATAAAGAGTATGAAGCTTATATCGCTACAAAACACTTGCTAGAATTGGGTCATCGACATGTTGCATTATTTCTTTCTTCAATTAATAATCATATTCGTGTGGAAAAACTTAATGGTTATAAAAAAGCACTTAAAGAGTATGGTATAGAGTATAATCAACAATATCTGTTTATCAATGATTCTAGTGACACAAATTTGGAGGACTTAGATTCTGTACCTGATTGCAATACCGGTATTCACTGTGCTGAAAAATTACTTAAAGCTTCCAATAATGTAACGGGGATTGTTTGTATGAATGACCTTGTGGCACTTGGGTGTATTTCGGTGCTTAAACGGCATGGGCTTCATATTCCGAATGACTATTCTATTATTGGGTTTGACGATACTTTCTTTTCGAATCTTATTGAACCACAAATTACAACACTTAAAATTAATAAATATCAATTAGGACAACAGGCTATCAAAATAATGTTTGAAATGTTAAATAATGAGGATTATAGTCTGAACAAGGATTTTTCGGATACCGTGAAGCTAGTGATTAGAAACAGCACAGCCCATCCACCTACAATCCTGACATGATGGGCGAATTACGTTGATGTAGTTACACAGAAATGTGGAGCTATTTTTTTAACACTCGGGCAATCGATTGCCCGAGTGGAATCTAGAAGATACATCATAGGAATAGTTAC
Organism: uncultured Anaerosolibacter sp.; assembly: GCA_937948705.1. Next base: position 2,089 of record CALECF010000009.1, read on the forward strand.
ACTAAATAGAGCAATCTATTTATTCATGTATAACCTATTACTAAACATTATAAGAGGAGGCGTTAAAATGAAAAAGACATTTTTAAGTGTAGTATCAATGGTAGTATTAATCTCTATGGTTCTCGCTGGATGTAGCAGTGGTACAACAAAAAAGGCAGAAACAGGAACTGTAGCAGAAAAGTCTGCTGAACAAATCATATTTAAGCTTGCAGACAATCAACCCCTGGAGAGTCCTTTAGCTGAAGCGAATGTAAAGTTTAGCGAATTTGTTGAAGCGAAAACGAATGGTGCTATTAAAATTGAAGTTTATCCCAACGCACAACTCGGAGAAGAAGCTGAAACCACTGAGCAAGTAAAGGCTGGAGTACTTGATTTTGCAAGAATCAATGTTGTTCAACTGCCACAGTTTGTAAAGGAGTATTCAGCATATACACTTCCTTACATGTTCGCAAATGATGCGCACAAATGGAAGGTTGTAGAAGGAGAAATAGGTAAAGCCATTAATGATAAGTTAACAGAAGAAACAGGCATGCATGTACTTGGTTTCTTAGATTCTGGATGGAGATGTTTCTATACAAAGAAACAAGTGAATTCTGTTGCAGATTTAAAGGGTATGAAGATTAGGGTTATGGATTCGCCAGCAAATATCAACATGATAAAAGCTTTAGGTGCAACACCTACACCAATGCCATATGCTGATGTTTTTACAGCACTTCAAACAGGTGTTATTGATGGGGCAGAAAATGATTATGTTAGTTATAAAACTTCAGGTCATTCAGAGGTTGCTAAGTATTATGCGGTGGATAGACATACTGCCGGGTTTGGTGTTCTCCTTATGAGTGATGCTGCAAAATCTAAATTAACAAATGAGCAATATGAAATCATACAAGCTAGTGCTAAAGAAGCTATTGAATGGCAAAAACAAGCTATGTTGGCCAAACAAGATAGTAGTAAAGAAGAAGTTATTAAAGCAGGTTCAACAATAACAGAGGTTGATATTACAGAATTCCAAGCAGCTGTTGCACCGATGTATGAGGACTATCAAGAGCTTAAACCAATTATTGAAAAAATCAAAGCGCTACAATAATAATTAGCTTTACTAGGGATTCTTACATATTAGGTTTGCCCAATAATGAAGGGTAGTTGGGCAAACCTTATTTCTTACTATTTCCCTGTCAGAAAGTGGGTGCACTATGAATCATGTTGATAAGATAATAACGTCCTCAATTAAGTTAATAAGAAATGTATGTTCAGTTTTATTAGCGCTGATGTTGCTAATTACTTCAGCCCATGTGTTCTTTAGATATGTGATGAATAACCCTTTGATTTGGTCAGAAGAAACGTCATTGATACTGTTGATTTGGTTTGGATTTTTTGCAGTTTCAAATGAGCTGTATCATGGAAATCATATGGCGATCACCATGTTCTATGACAAGTTTCCCACTAAAATAAAAAGGGCTGTAGACTTAGTGAGGCATTTCATTGTAGCAGCATTTTGTGTGGTGATGACCATTTATCTAGTGAAGATCACAGCATCCATAGGAGGAAACAGACTACCTGTAAGCGGGATGCCAAAAATATTTCTATATATACCAGTCATCATATCCTCAGTTTTAATGCTGTTTTATAGCATCGTCTTATTTATAAAATCACTTAGAGATAATTATATTATGGAAGGAAAGGTAGATTAATGGGTATCGAAACTCTAGGAATTATTATACTATTTGCAATACTGGCAATTCTAATGTTTGTCAGAGTTCCCATTGCTTTTGCCCTAGGCATATCAAGCGTCATTACTGCGGCATATTTAGATATTAATCTTTTTCTTCTTTTTCAGAAGATGGTAGTATCTCTAAATAATTTTGGATTTTTAGCTGTTCCATTTTTCATTTTGGCAGCGACCATTATGACGGAGGGCGGTATTAGTGATAAGCTCATGAAATTTGCGGATGTATTAGTGGGACGAATAAGAGGCGGCACAGCAATGGTAAATATTGTTGTAAGTATGCTGTTTGGAGGAATATCAGGCTCATCCGTTGCCGACGTATCATCAATTGGAGCTTTGCTGATTCCTGCCATGGAAAAAGAGGGGTATGACAAAGATTACAGTGTAGCAGTAACTGTTACTTCATCGGTGCAAGGTATTATCATCCCACCAAGCCAAAATATGATATATTATGCTATCGCAGCAGGGGGGCTATCCATTAGTAGATTATTTATTGCTGGGTATATTCCTGGCCTATTGCTAGGATGTTCTCTGATGGTCGTTGCATATATTATTGCTGTAAAAAGAAATTATCCTGTAGGGGATAAGTATACTTTTAAAGAAGCTATAAAAATAAGTATTGATTCAATTTTAGGATTAACAACGATTGCAATAATTATTGGGGGGATTGTAGGAGGGATATTCACACCTACCGAATCAGCGGGCATTGCTGCCGTATATGGCTTAATAATAACCACTTTTGTTTATAAGACAATGACTTTTGAAAAATTAAAGCAAGTATTTACTGGCTCATTAAGCTCATTGGCCACAATAATGGCGGTAATTTCTATGTCATCAATGTTTGGTTACATATTGTCTTACTTGAGGGTACCCACAATGGTTTCCCAGGCAATGCTATCTATTACGGATAACTCAATTCTTATTATGATTATGGTAAATATTCTGCTGTTGGTTGCAGGAATGTTTATGGATATGGCAGTGCTAATTTTTATGCTAACACCAATTCTACTACCAGTTGTTACACAGATTGGTTATGATCCTATTCATTTTGGAATTATTATTATTTTAAATTTAGGTCTCGGGTTATGTACACCGCCTGTAGGAAACTCCTTGTTTGTTGGTTGTGCCATTGCGAAGTTGCCAATAGAGAAATCTATAAAGGCATTCTTACCATTCTATGGAGCGATGCTTATTTTACTTATCATCCTGATAGTATTCCCACAGATCTCATTATGGCTTCCATCAGTGATTCTTAAATAGTCTGATTAAATGTTGAAATCGCCATGATTAGTATAGGAGAGAAAGAAATGGAAAAAGAATATTTATGTTCGCCTTTAATGGCAAAGGGTCAAAGAGTTTGGCGCACTTATACAGGAGGGAGAAAGCTTGATGAAATTTCTGGAAAAGAATTATACGAAGATGGTCATTTTCCAGAATTATGGATCCTTTCAACCGTTCAAGCAAAGAATAGTAATCGAGAGGAAATTGTAGAAGGTATTTGCTATGTTAAGCTAGGGGAAAAAGAAGTAAGTTTAGCAGAACTTATAGCAACATACCCGTCTGAAATGCTTGGTGTGGAATATAATAAAAAATTCAATGGTAGTATGGGCGTGCTTGTGAAAATGATAGATGCAAAGGAGCGCCTCACCATTCAGGTACATCCAACGAAAGAAAAAGCCAAAGACTATTTTAATTCTGAATATGGAAAAACAGAGTGTTGGCATATCATTGATACACGAGTAGATAAAGGGGAAGAACCTTGCATTTATATAGGGTTTAAGGAAAATGTTACGAGAGATATATTTCTTCAATATTTTGAACAGCAAGAATTAGAAAAAATGTTGGATCTATTACACTGTATAAAGGTAAAAAAAGGAGAGACATACATTATCCCCGGTGGAATCCCACATGCAATAGGAGCAGGATGTACTTTAATTGAAATACAGGAACCCACAGATTATACGCTGCGTGTTGAAAAAACTACGCCTGGGGGCTACCAGATTGATGAATTCACCTGCCACCAGGGAATCGGCGTTGAGAAAATGATGGACTGTTTTACCTATGATGCTGAAAGTCTTGAAGGAATTCTAAGCATATGTAAAATACCAGAAGACAGGAGAATGGTAGATGGCAATGAGGTAGTCCGTCTCGTTGGTTATTCGGACACACCTTATTTTAGAATGGAAAAGATTTTAGTTCACACCAGCATAATGTTAAATGTAGAAAGCAGTTTTTATGGTATATATATACTATCTGGAAATGGAAAATTAATTATATCAGACAAAGAGATACCAATAATGCCGAACGACCAGTACTTTATCTCCACAATTTGTGATGACTTTATAATAAAAGCTGAAGGAACCGCCATTGAAATTATACGGTTTTGGGGACCGCAACTATGAATAAAGGAGTATAATTTTTTTAGTGGAAAGCACAGATCAGCGATAAGAGGCAGAGTATGTTATTTAGCGGTTACATCCAATTGTGTGCCTTTAATAAGGATGTAATCCCTACTAATATTGCTAATTATTATTAGCATTCCTATAAAAATCCCCTCCAATAGATATTTATAAAGAGAAACTAAGGAAGTATTAGACCCTTCCTTAGTTTCTCTTTATATTCTTACCTAGGAATGAGTAGCTTTTGACCTACCTAATTAGAGGTGTTAAATGAGAACGTGCAATTGAAAGTGCTGATGTAGTAGCAGGATTTTGTAGTATTCAGATGATCACAAAGAGGGATATACCTTTTTGATCTAGGCAAATGAGGGGCTTGAGTTATATTGAAAAAGCGTTATGATAATTACCCCGTTGATAGTAAGTGGCTTCTTTGGAATATTAAAGCCTGTTGTGACCGATATGGTTAACGCATTGCTTGAAAAGAATTATCTAAGCAAGACTTTATCGCAAACATCTTTTTAGAAGACCACAGCAATGAATTCCTTGATAGAATGACACTCAGAGAGCAGCATAAATTGATGCTATTTTAAGGAGATATGTTTCCACGCACTATCCACGTGCAGGCGGTAGCCCCTTTATTTTTTTGCGCTTTCTCAGATGAGGATGCTCAATGTAAGTAACCCTTTTTATGAGTGGTGAATATACTAATATATGGTGCTCCGACATATAATCTAGTATGTAATTGAGAGGTAATTGCAATGATCAAGCTTGCTTTGATAGGCTGTGGAAAATGGGGAAAGAACTATCTGAAAACCGTAACTGCAATAGAGGGCTGTGAATTGAAGTGGGCCTGCGACCTTGACGATCAAAAGCTAAATCAGGCCGCTCCTGTTTACCCTCAGACGAGGTTTACTGAAAACAAAGCAGATATATTGAATGACAGTGAGGTACAGGGGGTTATTATAGCCACAACACCTGAAAGCCATTACATGCTGGCGAAGGAAGCAATAAACAAAGGTAAAGCTGTTCTCGTAGAAAAGCCTGTGACAATTAACAGGAAAGACAGTAATGTTCTGATTGAATTGGCTGCTGCTCAAAATACCATATTGATGGCCGGTTACACATTGATTTACCATCCTGCTGTCAAAAAGATAAAGGGGCTCCTGGAAGAAAAAGATATTATTGATGAGCTATATTACTTGAACATGTCTAGAACCAGTTCGCCCTCTCAGGTTCCCAACGTAGATGTTCTTCATGATCTGGCAGTTCATGATATCTATCTTTCACGCCACTTGATAGGGATTGACCCTATCTGGGTAATTGCCTATGGGGAAAGTTATGTTCAAAGTCCTTATAACGATGTTATTCATATATTGATGGGTTTCCCGGATGGTAAGATAGTTTCTATATTTGCAAGCTTCATTCATACCGAAAAAACAAGGAAAATTACACTGGTCGCATCAAAAACAAAATTAGTATTTGATGATGCACATACCACCGATAGAAAAATCCAACTCTTCCTTAACGGAGAGCGGGAGCATTTCTTGGCAATTGAAGAGAATTTGGAACCTCTGACACAGGAGTGTCTTCATTTTATCGAATGCATTAGAGAAAACAAGGAACCCCTTAGCGGCAGAGAAAATATAGATTATGTGGCAAAAATAACTGATTGCATCTCCGACTCTCTCGCAAAAGGCGGAGAAAAAATCATCATCTGCTGATGGAGACGGTAAGAATTATGATCAGGTAAGTGTGTGGTGAAATTATGTTGGTTGTAAAGAGCTATTCAAAAGAACTTGAGAATGAATGGGAGGGATTTGTGGGTTCCTCAGTTAACGGCACTTTTATGCAGGAGAGGAAATTCCTGAGTTATCATCCTGCAGAAAAGTTTTCTGATCATTCCCTGATATTTATGGAGGATAAGAGAATCATTGCCGTTCTTCCTGCTGCTGTAGTACAACAAAAGGATAAACGCATCCTATATTCTCACCCCGGCGCTTCCCATGGAGGGCTGATTATCAAGTCCGATCTAAGCACTAAAAAATGCTTGGAGTTAGTAAGTGCCCTTGTTGAATATTGTGCCATGACCGGTTTTGACTATATAAGGCTAAAACCTGTTCCGAGGATTTACCATAGCGGGCTTTCGGACCAGCTTGACTTTGCATTAAGGTTCTCGGAGTTTGAAATTGAGTATACAGAGCTGGCTACAGCCCTTGAGCTTAAGAAAGGTGAGGAACATTTTTTAAAGCAGGTGATGGGTTCAACAACTTTTC
>CALECF010000010.1 GCA_937948705.1 uncultured Anaerosolibacter sp.
TTGTAGTTTATATGAAAAGATACTTTATAATAATAGATTATACTCTAACTACGTTAGCAGCTTGAGCTCCTCTGTCACCTTTCACTACTTCAAACTCTACTTTTTGTCCTTCGTCAAGACTCTTGTATCCATCGCCTTGAATTGCAGAGAAATGTACGAATACATCTTCGCCACCGTCAACTGTGATAAATCCGAATCCTTTTTCGCTGTTAAACCATTTTACAATACCTGTTTTCATTAGAAAACCTCCAAAAAATTTATTGTTGCATAAGCAATCTCCTAAGGATACCATAAAGATTTATAATTGTAAAGGGAAATAAAAAAAGAAATAGAATAAAAGTGAAAAAGAGCCTTTATAGCTCTTGCCACCAAATAATATTTGACCAGATAAACTTGACTTTGTCTGTTTTGATTAAATCCTTCTTAGCCCCAAAAAGGTTGCTAAAATCCTTCAGTGTATCTCCATCCATATATTGAACATTTTTTAAGATAACTTGTCCATCATGGTCACTAATTTTTTCGCCAATGTACATATAGCCATCAATTGTCTTCAAAGCTATCATAATAAGACCTCCATTCTATGGGTATAGAAAATTATACCATAAATAGGCTTAGAAGTGAAGGGGAGTTGTCAGAATTATAAAAATTGTTTTGCTGAAAGCAGTGATTTTAGAATTTAAAGCGGTTTCTATAAGACTGTTGGGGCGAGTTAATTTGTTCTCTTTTCAAGCTGTATTAATATCACCATCAATCCCATAAGCATCACTATAATTGGTTTATAGATCCAGGGCAGAGACACGGAATCAATATTTTCTAAAAAAAGAAGTATGCCTAGGATGATAAAAACAACTAATTTGAATCTTTGAATATTGTCCTTGATAAACTTCATGAGGGTATCCTCTTTTCTATTGTTTAATACTAGTATATCAAAAGATAAGTACCTATGAAATAGATTTTACTAAAGTAGACACTATATCAAACAGAGGGCCATTTACGCCAGTTATTGACAGGAGATAATACATTTAATAAAATGGGGTAAATGGGAGTTTTATGGATAAATATGTTCACCTGTATATAATAGTAGGATGATATATCAAAATGAAGATTATTTATAGAAGTGAGGTCTATATTTAATGCTGATTTTGTGGGACTGAGAATGGATGAGTGGCGATTAAATGATCAGTGCTTGGAATGATAAGATAAATAAGAATATCCTATGAGGGTGTGAAAAAATGTATATAGAGAAAGTAACTGAAGAAATGAAGATCGTGTTTCGGGATGTTCCTTATGGAATTGAGCATACATTGAGGGTCCTTGGAAATGCTGAAGCTATTATGAATGGAGAGGGCATTAGAGAAGATGAAAAAGAGCTCATCTCTATTACTGTCCTTCTACACGATATTGGAGCAATAGAAGCCCAGCGGAAGTACGGCTCCATGGATGCTGTTTATCAAGAAAAAGAAGGCCCTGGCATTGCAAGAGATATATTAGAGAACATAGAATATGATTCTGCTAAAACGGATAGGGTTTGCTATATTATTGGTAATCATCATACACCTTCTAAAATAGATGGTTTAGATTTTCAAATTCAGTGGGAAGCAGATCTGTTAGAAAACTTAGCCTATATGGATGTTTCTAAAAACATTGAGGCCCTAAAGAAATATATTGACCATCATTTTAGGACGAATGCAGGTAGAAACCTAGCATATGAACGATTTGATATTGATTAAATTCATAAAATGGTTTAAGGACTAGAGAAGGAAATAGATTGCAAGATTAAAACTGCTCAATGGGTATACTACCTGTTGAGCAGTTTTTTTTCATGAAAATCCTAATCTGACATTAAAACAAGGTAATTGTTTAAGTTACGAAAATGAAAAAAAGGTGATTCGATGAAGAGAAAAACTGATAAGGAGGTGAAGAAAATGATGAATGCAGAGGTAGCGATCTATCCACTAAAGACGGATCAAGCTACAAATGTAATTGACAATTCGATCCATGCATTAAAGGATAGCAATGTAGAATATCATGTGAATTCTATGAATACACGATTGACTGGAACAAAAGCTGAGATATTTAGGAGTCTAGAATCAATGTTTACAGAAGCAGAAGATAGTGGTGGAGAAGTAAGTATGGTGGTTACTATCACCAATGCAAGCAAATAACTGAAATGAAGGCACCCTCATTGGGTGCCTTCATTCTGGATTAGAGGTAAGGGCTGCTGGCCTTTTTTTAGCCAGCAGGATTATTTTTATTTAAGATCATCCGCTTTGACACCTTCCTTGAGAAAACTATCATTGTAGAAGATACTAATTCCAAGAACCATTAACAATGCACCCGTGAGGATCATTAAATATTCGATTTTCACGATATCCGCCAGGGGACCAAATATGAGCATCCCTAGGGGCATTAGACCAGAGAACACGATTTGTACAAAGCTAAAAACTCTGCCCTGCATATCGTTCTCTACCTTCTCTTGCAGCAAAACCATGATGGGCGTATTAAAAAGCGGCAATGTCATACCCGTGAGCACCATAATTCCTAAATAAACAAAGAACACTTTTGTAATGCCGATTGCAATCGTCAGGGCACCGAATGCACAGCAGCCCACTGCGACGGTGATGATACGGTTTTTAAAACCACCCCATGTTGCCATCGCAAGGCCACCCAACAAGGAACCGATGAAAAAACTCATTTCATTGGCCGTCAATTTCCAATACTCATTGCCGAAGGTCCGAGTGACCATCAAGACATTCAGAAAAGCTGCAGGCACGATTAAAAAAGTGAACATGGCATAAAAGATAAGTAAGTTTTTTACAAAGGAATTATGAAGAGAGTATCTAACCCCTTCCTTTAGATCATCCAAATAGCCAATGCGGTTACTTTCTGCAGCCTTTTTATGGGCAGAAACCCGCAAGGCAAGCAATATGCTGATACCTATCCCAGCAGTGATGACATCGATAAATAGAATATACTCAAGGGAACCATAGGTGAGAATGGTTCCGCTGACCGCAGGAGAAACCAGATAGATTAAGGATTGTATGGTTCCGTTTATCCCATTAACTCTCATGAGGTTCTCTTCTGGAACGATTTGAGGAATCAACGCATTCACTGCAGGGGTTTGAATTCCAGATCCTAGGGAACGAATGGCTGAGATCACAAATAGTATCCAAATTTGTGAATATCCAGATAGCATCAGAATAGCCAGTACCAAAGTGGAGGTGGCAATCAATCCATCCGATAGAATAATAAGAAGTTTACGATTGTAGCGATCAGCCCATACACCTGCAAATAGGGATATGAACAATTGAGGCAAAAATGCGCTGATGGTAGATATGGTGATCATAACACCAGAATTCGTTGATCTAGCTATATACCAAATGATTGCAAATTGTACCAGCGATGACCCAAAGAGTGAGATCGTCTGACTGGAGAGAAATAACGCTGTGGAAACTTTCCAGTCAGAAGTTTGTATGTGGTTTTGAGGAGTATCTCTTTTCATAACGTCCCAATTTCGGTAGTATGGTGACTAAAGTTCCATGCAATTTATACACTCAATCCATAGAATTGTAGTGTTTCATCCACTCACTATCAGAAATCGGATTATTCACCTCTTTTCTTTTATCTTGCGCCCATATATTTTGTTTAGTGTGCTAATTTTGAATGAATGAAACATGAGGTAGTATTAGATATGCAAAAGGGATATGGATCTTTTCTTTAAAAGAAAAGGTATATCCCTTCTATTGTTAACCTTATCTAGACAATTACATTTGCCCTTGTCCACTTTCATAGCTTAATTGCCATCCAACACCATATTTATCTGTTACAAAGCCATAGCACTTACTCCAAAATGTTTCCTGAAGATCCATAACGACAATTCCGCCTTCTTTCAGCTTATTAAAAAAAGATCTAATTTCATCTTCATTCTCACTGCTTATTACAAGGCTTATGTTGTTTCCAGCAACAAAAGGCATCCAAAGTGGAGTATCAGAAAACATAACAGTACTTCCTTGAATTTTAAGAAAGGTATGCATTACTAAATCTTTTGCTTCGTCAGGAATAGGGAATTCTGGATCTGGTGGAATATCTCCAAAGGTCATAATTTGTGACTGTTCTTGTTCAAAAACCTTTGCATAAAACTCTACTGCTTCACGGCAATTGCCATTAAAATTAAGATATACTTCTAAAGCCATTTTTTTCAACTCCTTAAATTAATTTTTATATGGTAAGGGTCTCCCCGAACGCTATTGTCCAATCTCCATAGCAATATCATGAACATAAAGACTCTTGTGCAACAATGAATCCTTCGGCATTTATAATCACCAATGGCTTGAATAATAGTATGGGTCCTTACATCAATTACTTTGTATTTACCTTTTTAATGGGGTGCTAAACATCAATTAAGACATTATTTGTCCTATTACCTTTTCGGTTGTAGTTTATTTTAAAGTTGCTAATTAAAGAAGGGATATGATTCTATTATGTTGAAACATTCCTATAATAGTCAAAGAGTAGAACGAGGAACCTATCCTCTTATTCCTTAAGATTGATAGCAATAAAAGGTGTTGGTAGAATGTCCAAGGTGAAAAGAGTATTGAAAATAATTAAAACTACTTGGATATTAATAGGTGTTTTGCTCCTTATCTATTTGCCTATTTCATTTCAAACTCATGGGGTTGATCGTACTCTTTTGAAAAGCGATGAGAAGATATTTGTTGCAAATCTATGGGACAGAATAGAATTTGTGCCCCAAAGCGGGATGAAAACGTCTGCTTTGATCTTCTATCCAGGTGGAATGGTTGAACCTAAAGCATATGTACAAATGGCAAGGAGGTTGGCAAAACATGGTCACAAAGTAGTGATCCTAAATCTGCCGATTCGGTCTGCCGCATCGTTGGCGCAAAAAAGCGAATTATTTTTGAAAACCACAGCATTGGTGAGTGAGGATCATGAAAATCTTTCAAGGGTTTTATCGGGTCATTCTAAAGGGGGGGCGGTAGCTGCTGAGTGTGTATGGTATAATGAAGGTGTGTTTAAGGAACTTGTACTCATCGCGACTACCCATCCAAGAAACTGCTCACTTGTCGATCATGATATAAAAGTTACAAAGATATATGGTAGTCATGATAGTGTTGCAAGTGAAACTGAAATTTTTGAAAACCTTGACAAACTTCCAAGAGATACGTCTCTTGTAAAAATTGAGGGAGGGAATCATGGGCAACTCGGATACTATGGTTTTCAAATTGGTGAGAGTAGAGCAATCATAAGCAGAGATGAACAGACTCAGCAACTTGTGGAGTCATTATTGCTGGTGTTAAACAATGCTAACAGTAAAAGATGAAATTATAATAAAATATGAATGAAATGAAAAATATGAGGTGGGTAATGTCAAATAAAGAGAACACAAATGATTCATTTGAATTAAAGAGTTCCTCGCAAAAACCAAATTTTCAAACCCTTTGGGACGGATTAAGTGTATCGTTAAAAGACTTTATAAGGAAACGCATATCGAATGAACAGGATACCGAAGATATTTTGCAGGAAGTGTTTTATAAGATCCATAGCAAAATAGATGATTTGAAGGATTACGATCGCATCCATGCCTGGATATACAAAATTACACGAAATACCATTGTAGATTATTATCGAAAAAAAGATAAACATATTGAATTAACGGAGAATATCGAAGATTTGGCTAGTAAACTGGATGAAGATATATCATCGAATAAAGAAATTGCAGCTTGTTTACAAGCAATGATAGAAAACCTGCCAGAAAAATATAAACAAGCGATTACACTAACTGAGTTTCAAAACATTACACAAAAGGAGTTGGCAGCGAAGTTGGGTATTTCCATATCAGCAGCAAAGTCCAGGGTGCAGCGCGGAAGGTTAATGCTCAAAGAAACACTTTTGGGCTGCTGTCATTTGGAGTTTGACCACCGGGGCAATGTTATTGATTATAAGCATAAGTCAAAAAACTGCAAATTTTGTTAGTGAAAAGGACGTATAACTTTGCGTCCTTTTCGCATATGATGCGTCTTTATATATGTAGTGAGTATCGACTAAAAAATATATGAGGAGTGTATTATAATGAGTGAAAAGAACAATGTTTCTGAAGGGTGTGCTTGCTGCACGGATTGCGCGGATACCTCACAGGTTATACAGGTAAAAAATGGAAGTGACTGCTCCTGTGGGTCCAGTTGCTGTGATGGTCAAAAGAATAGCAAGACGAGAAAACGGTATATAGTGGTTGATTTTTTATATCTGGATTTAAGTGTATGTACCCGATGTCAGGGAACGGATACAATCCTTGAGGATGCTTTGTCAGAGGTTGCCAAGGTGCTTGAAGCTACTGGCGTAGAAGTGGTTGTAAATAAAGTGAATATTTTAAGTGAGGAACAAGCAATAGAGTACCAGTTTATCAGTTCTCCGACGATTCGAGTGAATGGAAGAGATATACAATTAGATGTAAACGAAAGCCCGTGTGAATCTTGTGGGGATTTATGTGGTAATGACGTGGATTGTCGTGTATGGGCATACCAAGGGGCGGAGTATACCGAACCGCCAAAGGCAATGATTATTGAGGCAGTATTGAAAGAAATCTATGGAAATAATAACAATGAGCAAGTTACAAAACAATATGTAATGCCTGAAAATTTAAAACAATTTTATAAAGCAATGCGTGAGAAAGTAGGCACAAGTTTTAACACCTGTTGCTAATTCAGTACAATATTAGACAGACTATTTTTCAAATACTTTTAGCTGTATGCGCAATGATTCTATGACTAACAATGAATGAAGTTTGTTAGTTATTGTTCAAAAAATGATTCAACCCTCATCTTATGTTTCCGTGTGAATGCAAGGAAGTAAGAAGTGAGGGTTGAATTATTCATTTTTAGGATCTATTTCAAAGGATTTAAATTACAACTTATGGTTATTTAACTGGGATAACAACCTCAATACGATTTTTATAAGCGTTTGCTACAGCACCTAAGAAATCTCCATGGGCATCTCTCACGGACATTGTAGCACCAGAAACCACATCAGCAAGGGTAGCCTTTTCTGCATCGGTAAGTTTCGCTAACTTATCTAGTTCATCCTGTTTGGTTGTTGATGCTTTTATTGGACGACCAACAGCTGTAGTATTCTTTTCAAACCAAGATTCTAACTCAGCTACAGTTTTACCAACGAAGAATTTTTGGAAGAAATCCATTTGTTTATACCACTCATTTGCTGCGTTCATGTGGTAACTATCACCACGCTCACGTTTTGTTTTCCATGCATTGACTTCAGCAGCCACTGATTCTTTTGTATTTACAGATACACCCGTTACTTTTTTAGTATCATGGTCTACTACGTTATAACCTTCTTTACCAGGCCATCCGGAAAAATGTGGCATGGATGCGCCATCATAGTTAGGCGTGGAAACTTCATAACCATCTATGTATACGCTTAAGATTCTTCCTTCAGCATCGAAAGTAGCTTGTGCCATAGCTATGTTGAAACTATAGACGGGTACGCCTGACTCATCTGCACCAGGGCCATTACGGAAAGCTACAGTATGCCCTAATCCTTGATAAACTTTTATATCGCTTACAGCAGTCTTGGTTCCAGGAGTCGACGGCGCTGTAACTTTAATAACAATTTTTTGACCTACGGATAGGCGATTTGGATTCTTTAATTGTGGGTTAAGTGCCATTAACTCATCTAAAGTAAGATTATGTTTGTGAGCAATTTTCCACAGGATATCGCCGCTAACAACAACATGTACCTGATGGTCATCCATAACAGTAACGGCTGTTTTTGCTGTTGTTCCTGTGGTGGTTGTCTTTGTCGTTGTAGTCGCTGATTTGGTAGGCGTTTCTTCTACCCATGTACTAGCTGCAGCAACCGTATCTACCTTTGATGGCGGTTCAGCATAAACTATCGCGGAAGTTAGTAAAAGTAAGAGTACTAAGAGTGTTGCGATTCTCCTCTTCATATGATCTACCTCCTTTTATTTTTTGTGAATCACTTCTCCGTAACCTTTCTTAAATAAAATTTTACAAAAAAGCTGATCACGATAAAATACTATCATAAATTCTTAGGTTGTTCAACAATTTTCCTAATCCCCCATTTTATGGAATACCTGGGGTTGCTGAGAATACTTTAGGGTCTTGTTAGACATTACAGAACTCACTTTTTAGGAAATTATAAAATATTAATGAAAAATGTGACCTATTATATGAATAAGGAATTGTAGTGCTGTAAATAGAGGGTGTATTGATGCTTTATAAGGAGGAATTGATGGATCCCTATTGACACACAAAGGTTACAGATGTAAACTAAAGGTAAGGTTACACTTGTAACTCTATAGGAGGGACAAATATGACTAAAATTGTCTCGAAGATAACAGATTCGGAAGTCCAAGTCATGCGTGTAATGTGGGAAGCAGGTGGTGAACTTCCAGTTGCCGATATTAGAAAAACATTGGAGCAAGCGAGTAAATGGGAAACTTCTACGATAAAAACCTTACTACGAAGGCTCTGTGAAAAGGGCGTAGTTCTAGCAATTAAAAAAGAAGTGTTCTATTATAAACCTTTGGTGAGTGAGGCAGAATATAATGAGTATACTACCCAAAGCTTAATTAATAGGTTATATGCTGGCAGCGCAAAAAACCTTGTAGCATCTCTTTTGGGAAGCAAGAAACTTGATGATCGTGATATTGAAGAGCTGCGTACGCTATTTAAGGTAGATGATCGTAATGAATGAAACAGTGAAGCTTGCCCTAACACTTAAAAGCATTCTACTCCATGAGATCGATACCTCAGAAAAACAAACTTATGGAGATACGTTAATATCTGTTGTAGGGGAACAGTCATATCCTGTGAGGGTATTACAGGCAACCATGGGCGAAGAAAAAAACAGCTTAAAGGAAAGGTTAGTAGATATTATGACTCATAAAAAAACGTCGAAAATTAGGATATTCTTCTCGGTAATTATGTTAGGGTGTGTTATCTTTGGTGCCGTCTATTTGGGTGCTGGAGTAGGACCTGGTAAAGAAACACCACCTAATTTGTACGTTAGGACAGAGGATGGAGAAATATACAATTTAACGGACATATCAAAATATAAAACCCCTTATGTGGGTGACGGCAGTAAGGTCTCTGCAATTGCTAACCGGCTCCCTGCGCCTAATAGGTTTTTTAGGCAGCAGTATACCTCCATGAAAACCAGTAATAGACCCTATGGTCTTACAATATACTACGAAGCCGCATCGGATGTTGTATATGAAGGTCCATGGCCAATAAGTACACCAGACTTTGTTATTGAGACAAACGCTAGAGCAAATGCATTCATCGCATTTTGCATGATTGATAATGTTGACGAAATAACCTTTGCATTTCGAACCTCCCAATCAAATGGAAAATTAGAAATGTCAAAATATAAAACTACTTTTACATTCCAGAGAGCTTCGTTTGAAGAAAAGTATGGAGACTTATCTGTGTTTTCAGAGGACTTAGAATTGCTTCAAGACGTATTGGCTGGAAAGTAACTATGATAGAGAAACACTCTAACCTATGTGATAATAAGCGGCATAAGTTAGGGTGTTTTTTATAATGAACATGTGAGTTGTAACATGCCAGGGGCATCGAAGTAGAGGCAAAAAATATAGGAAAATAGCAAAGACACTTATCTATGGATCGGTGTCTTTGCTATTTTTCGGGTACTGCTTAAGCGTATGTATAAATTCAATTGCTTCAATAATAGTTATTGATTTATACCATAATTATGTTATACTTTTAAATGTAATATGACATACAGAATAATTTGTATTGATTTATTGGTGAGCATAATTCCCTAATTTAATCATATAAAGTGGGTGCTATAGAATATATTTTTTATTTTTAGGAGGTAATCATTTGTATAATATGAATGAGTTAATGAAGGCGGAGATTCTTAAATCAAATAAAGTCCATTACAATTTAACGCTTCAAGAATTAGAGGATATCGCAGTAGAAAAAGAAAGTGGATACATATGTGAAAGCGGTGCCCTATGTATCAATACGGGTACTTATACGGGAAGATCTCCAAAGGATAGATTTATCGTAGATGAATCCTCCGTCCATGAGCACATTGATTGGAACAAAAACAATATGCCTATGGATCCTGCAAACTTTGAAAAACTATATAAAAAAGCGATGGATTACATACAAAACAAGGAATTATATGTGTTTGATGGTTTTATAGGTGCTGATGTAGAGTATAGAATGCCTATTCGGGTGGTAAATGAGTTTGCATTCCAAAACTTATTTGCTCAACAAATGTTTATTAAGCCAAAGCCTGGGGAATTAGAAGGATTTAAGCCAGAGTTTACTGTCATTGCATTGCCTGATCTTAAGGCAGTACCAGAGATTGATGGTACCAATTCAGAAGTATTTATCATTATTAGCTTTGAGAAAAAAATAGTGCTTATTGGTGGTACGAAGTACTCCGGAGAGATAAAAAAGTCAATGTTTACAGTGATGAATTACTTATTACCTCTTAAAAATATATTACCAATGCATTGTTCGGCCAACGTAGGAGAAAAGGGAGATGTCACATTATTCTTTGGATTATCAGGAACAGGAAAGACCACCTTATCTGCGGACAATGACAGAAGGCTTATCGGTGATGACGAGCATGGCTGGACAGAAAAGGGTGTGTTTAATTTTGAGGGAGGCTGTTATGCAAAATGCATCAATCTCTCTAAAGAACGGGAACCTCAAATATGGGAAGCGATAAAAAAAGGGGCTATACTGGAAAATGTAGTAATAGATGGAAGCACGGGGAAACCAGACTACGATGATGATCAATATACTGAAAATACCAGAGCTGCTTTTCCGGTAGATCACATTCCTGGTGCCATTATGGAAAAATGCGGTGGTATACCCAATACGATTATCTTTTTAACTGCGGATGCTACAGGGGTGCTACCCCCTATTTCAAAGCTCACCAAAGAACAGGCTATGTATCATTTTATATCTGGCTACACCAGTAAGCTGGCGGGAACAGAAAGAGGTATCGTAGCACCTGAGGCAACTTTTTCTACTTGTTTTGGTGGGCCCTTCATGATCTTAAAACCCCAGGTATATGCGAGGTTGCTCGGAGAGAAGATTGATCAGTATCATGTAAATGTTTTTCTTGTAAATACGGGTTGGACCGGTGGTTCCTATGGAATAGGGCAACGTATGAAGCTAGAATATACAAGGGCAATGATTAGAGCTGCGATGAAGGGTGAACTGGATGATGTAAGCTACGTTACCCATCCAATTTTCAAGCTAAAGATTCCTACGAATTGCCCAGGGGTTCCTGATACAATCTTGAATCCTGTCAGTACCTGGGAAAATGTCAGTGACTATAATAAAATGGCAAAAGAACTAGCTGTTCGATTTAGTCAGAATTTTACTAAGTTTCAGGATGTTTCCGAAGATATTGAAAAGGTAAACTTAGAAATCATTGACAGGACCCATATCGCATAGACAAATTAAAAGCGAACCAAGAATATATTCTTGGTTCGTTTTCTAATCTGAATCGTGTCCAGTTCCCTAGGGATTCTAATATAAATACCTTATCCTAAAGATGCTTAGGAAGGGAATTGTATTAGACATAGATTTTTCAAAATGATAATGATTAATCCACTAGTCTTGATATCTAGATAACTGTTGAGATGCAGAATTAACAGAGTCTATTGCTTGCTGAATTCTATTCTTATTATCTTGTTGTTCTGCAGAACTAAGTGCCTGTTGTAATGAACTAACAACTGTCTGTAAAGAAGACATGCTTTGATCAACGTGTTGTTTTGCTTTTCCCGCCATATGTTTCACCTCCTCTATTAAAATGCTTCAAACATAGTATGAACTTAACTGAAAAATATATGCATTTTCTCTTGCTTATGATTTTTTAGGCAGTATTGTTTTGTAGGAGAGATGAAGAGAGCAGGGAAGTGATAAAAGGGGTGAAAAAGTAGGGCGACAGTTGATGACATAATCATTACAGAGAAACAACGCGACACACTACCTTGACCACAGCATATGATAATAATAAATCCTAAATATATGTGGAGGGGATTGTTGTGTACAATTGGTATCGCAGCTTAGATTCAATAAATGCTAACATTGTTTATTCTGTATGGGGAGATGTAAATGGTGACGGAGTACCTGATCATGTATATCTTACAGGAATAAAAACTCCAGATAGTCCATTTATACAAAAAATTACATTGATGATTCAAGATGGAAGAACCGGGATGGTTCAGCCTATTTCCCTTAAATCAGATGCCGGATATAATCCAACGCTTTTTTTAGGGGACTTCACAGGTGATGGAGTAAAAGACATCATGATTGGCATTACCTCAGGTGGAAGTGGTGGAACCATGTATTACTATATTTACTCAGATATCAGGAACATGCCCAGATTATTATTCGATTATGAGGTATTTAATGAAGCCTATGACTATGATGTGACCTATAGGGATTATTATAAAGTTGAAGTGGTTAATACAACGAATCATACTAGATATATCATTGATATCTCTGATAAAGGAAAAGACTATTTAAATGAAATATACGATTCAAATGGTAAGCTAAAATCACCCATAGAGGGATTTGTAAACCCCATAAGCGGTCTGTATCCAATAGACTTTGATTCTAATGGTGTATATGAATTATTTGCTTTTCAAAAAGTTGCAGGTAGGTACAATGCAGATTCACTGGGATATATTCAAACAACGCTAAAATGGGATAAAAGACAGTTTAGTCTACTTGAACAATATCTAGCTATTTTTGGAGCACAAGTGTAATTCAGGCCAGGACATAATTTTTTATCACAAAGCTAAAGTGAGATTCTATCATACAAAAAACTGAAGGGCTCCCCTTCAGTTTTTTGTTGGCAAATCAAATATTACAATTCTATGATAAATGCATGAAAGAGAAGGTCATTTATATAGGTTTGTAGAAATGATATTACAATAATTGATTTACATAATAAACTTAAGGGGTGGACTATGAAAAAGATAGCCAAAATCAGCATTTCTATTATGATTATTTCTTTAATCCTACACGCACTATTGCCCGAAACCTCTTCTGACGCCATGTCAAAAGAAGAGCTTCGTGGGGTATGGGTAGCGACGGTACTGAATATTGACTATCCATCACAGGCAACTACTGAGCCGGAAGCACTAAAGGGTGAAGCGGTAAAGATACTTGACCACGCCGTGGACACTGGGTTAAATGCTGTTTTTTTACAGGTCCGTCCCTCTTCAGATGCGATATATAAGTCAAAGTACTTTCCTTGGTCGAAATACTTAACTGGAGCCCAAGGGTTAGCACCCAAAGATGATTTCGACCCTTTAAGGTTCTGGATTGAGGAAGCCCATAAACGGGGAATAGAATTACATGCATGGGTCAACCCCTATAGGGGAACGAAGAAAACTGCTGGGGATCAAAATCATGGGATCGCTTCTTTGGACCCTTCCAACCCAATCGTCGCAAATCCTGATTGGGTGGTGAAACATTCAGACGGCAATCTATATTACAATCCTGGACTGCCAGAGGTTCGAAAATTGGTGATTGATGGTATCCTTGAAATCATTGATAACTATGAAGTTGACGGCATTCATTTTGATGATTATTTTTATCCTGGCAAGGATTTCAATGATAAAACCACTTATGAGAAGTATGGGACTGCCTTTGGGAATATCAACGATTGGCGTAGAGAAAATGTAGACATCCTTATCCGTGATTTATCCAAAGCTATCAAAGACACATCAAAGAATGTACGTTTTGGGATTAGTCCTGTGGGTATATGGGCAAATAAAGTTACGAATCCCCTTGGAAGTGATACGAAAGGGATGCAGGCATATTATGACCAATTTGCTGATTCAAGAAAATGGGTAAAAGAGGGGTGGGTAGATTATATTGTCCCACAGATCTATTGGAATATTGGCTTCTCAGTAGCGGATTATAGTAAACTACTGTCCTGGTGGAAGGACACAGTGTATGGCACTGGGGTTGACTTGTATATTGGACAGGCTGCTTACCGTACTGGAAACGTAGATCCATCCAGCCCATGGTATGGTATTTTAGAAATAGAAAAGCAGCTTAAACTAAATGAAAGTACCCCAGAGGTAAAGGGAAGCATTTATTTCAGTCAAAAATCATTGGTAAATAATCCGGCCCTCAGCGCAATGATCAAAGCCGTTCATCAACAACGAGATGGGGTCAGTGTAAGGATTCCTATCAGTGTTTCAAGGCCCGCGGACAATATCAGGACGAGCTTGCATCAGTTTTACTTGAATGGAGTCTCAGATCCTGAACAGCCATTGTATTTAAATGGACAATCTGTGGAAGACCGCTCTAAGCATGGGTATTTCGGTATACTTGTACCCCTTTTGAAGGGCCAAAATGTGTTCACTTTTTCTCAAGAAGGTTCTTTTGTTACTCGGACCATCTACAGGGAAATCCCTTCTGAGGTTCCCAAACAAATGGTGGCAGCAGAAATTCCTGCGGCTTCCACGTTCCCACAATCTCAACAGTATTGGACACCTGGAGAGAAAATAACCCTCTCTTGTCAGGCGCCTTTAGAATCAAAGGTAACGGTGAAAATCGGTGGAAAAAGTTATTCTATGAACTCTTCAAGTACAGCACTGAATGGTACAGGCCTCTATAGTGGCACATATACCTATGTATACACAATTCCTGTTTATACGGGAGCGTCCCGTAATATTGACCTTGGGACACCAACATATACCATGAGCTACAAAGGCGTTACAAAAACAAGGACAGCACCAGCAACAGTTGGTGTCATCATGGAAGATTCACCCTTTTATGCGGAAGTTATCAAAGAGGTCATCGACACTTATGGTACACCTTCTTCTTCTAACGGTGCAGCATACGAGCTCTATAATGGAATGGTGGATTACGTAACGGGGATGACAGGCAACTTTATCCGTCTGTCCTCAGGTCAATGGGTAAATAAAGGAGATGTGAAAATCTTCACAACCCAATCACAGTTGCGCCCAGCCATTACAACAGCGGAGTATAACATCGGTGAAAGATGGGATGCCTTGAAGCTAGATGTGTCCTCTCCTACAGCCGCATTTGCATCATTTGACGGAACAACATTGAGGCTTGATATTACAAATGCTTCATCAACGACTTTGCCGGTATTGCCGGAGGGATCGATCTTCTCATCCATTGACGTTTCAAAAAATGGACGCAAAGTCCAGTACGCGTTAACTTTAAAAAACAATCAGCGTATCGAAGGGTATTATACCGAAAGGACAACTTCGGGATTAAGATTGAACATCAAAAGGCCCATAGTGGCCAAGGACGGCACGGAGCCCCTTAAAGACATAACGATCATGGTGGATCCAGGACACGGGGGAAGTGATTCAGGTGCCCAGGGACCACTAGGTGTGAACAATTCTGAGAAAGTGATTAACCTAAATACTGCAATGAAGCTGCAACTGGCACTGGAGAAACTTGGAGCCAATGTTCTTATGACAAGGACTGATGACAAAGACATCTCTCTTGGAGAACGTCTTGCCGCTTCAAGAAATGTGAAGCCGGATATGTTTATATCCATCCATGCCAATAGCATGGCGGAGAATGTGGATATATCTAAGGTAGATGGGTTCTCCGTGTTTTATCGAGAGAAATTTGCCCAATCCCTTTCGGAGACAGTTTTTAATCATACCATCAGTACATTACATCGCAATAGTAAAGGGATTCATCAAAAGAATTTTTATGTTACCAGGGGGACATGGACACCATCCATACTTATCGAAAGTGGTTTTGTCCCAAATCCTAATGAATTTGAATGGTTGATTGATGAAAATGAACAAGCACTACTGGCTGACAGTATGGCAGAGGCTATTGTCCGATATTTTAGTATCCATGCATCAATTGAATAGTAGATTCAGAGGAAGTCGTATATAATAATACTGTACGAACAAGAGATTGTTAGTAGGAAATGAACAATATAGAAAATACGGAGGTATCATCATGATGAAAATTTATTTGGCAGGGATCTCAACCCAATATGAGGGTGAGGATATAGAGGTTCGCTATCGTATCTACGAAAATGAGGAGCTCGTATGTAAGGAATCAATCATGTTGGAATATAAAAAGCCAGCGGTTGTAGGGCAAGTTGCACTGACTAGACTTCTAAAGGATCTAGAAAAACACATGGGAAAAGAGATGACTATTATCATCAATGATCCATCCCTGAATGAAATTATTCGAGGGACTTCGACAACTAAAAATAGGGATGCTCTAAAAATGGCAAAGGTTACGAGAGACGCGTTGAGCAAGTTTGGAAGTTCTGTTACGGTGAAGGATGTTACAGGAAATCGGGAAGAATTGGCAAGATGGAATGAGGTATTACAACCTTAGTATAGGATGGTAATCATGAAAATTGAAATGGATAATGGTATAATAGAATGCGATGTTCAATATGGCAAGAGGAAGAAGCTGCTGATTCAAATAGATTCGATAGGTCTTGTCACTATTAAAGCGCCCAAGCATACCAGTGATGAGACCATCATAAATGCTATAAAGCAGCATGGCAGATGGATACAAGAAAAATTGGATAAAATCTCAATGATTCAAGAACGCCCCAAGACGAGGGATTATGATGGTCAAGGAAAATTCTTTTATCTCGGAAAAGAGTATTTTCTAAATGAATTGATTGAGACCAGTGACTTGTCTGAAGAAGATCTAAAGAAAAACCTTAAAAAGTTTTATATGAAGAGTTGTGATAAAGTCATTAGAGAGCGAATAAAGACATATCAGCAACAGCTAGGGGTAAAACCCAAAGTCATAGAAATTGTTGAATCCAATAGCCAGTGGGGAAGCTGTAATTCATCTAAAAAGATTACATTTAATTATAGATTGGCCATGGCCCCCTTGGATGTTATGGATTACGTCATTGTCCATGAACTCTGCCATCTTATTCATATGAACCATGATCGTTCCTTTTGGCGACGGGTTGGAAGTATTGTACCGGATTACAAGCATAAACAGGAATACTTAGAAAGACATGGTCATTATATGACACTATAATGGTATTGAAATACCCTTGTTTGAGTTGGAGCAAAAGAATGGTCTTGTTTGAAAATTGAATCATTCTATTAAAATATGTTTTTGAATAAAGTGAACGTTGGAAGTTTCTTTTTGGGGGGAACATATGATAAAAATTATAGCAGATTCGACCTGTGATTTGTCTCAAGAGATTGTTGAAAAGTATGATATCAGCTTAGCATCTTTAAGTATAAATATTGAAGAGAAGGTATATAGGGATAGAATCGATATTAAACCCGATGAATTCTATTGTATGATTGAGGAATTAGAGAAGGAACCAACTACGGCTATGCCGAGTCCAATGGAATATCTAAATATAATGAAAGCAGCGATCATGAATGGATATACAGAAATTTTGTGTATTTGTATGTCTAGTGGGACCAGTGGGGCTTTCCAATCAGCTATGATTGCGAAGGATTATTTTTATGAAGAAAATCCTAATACTACGGTTAAGATTCATATTGTTGATTCTAAATGTATGAGTCATGGAAGTGGTTGGTTAATACTAAAAAGTGTAAGGCTGAGGGAGCGAGGCGCTACTTTTGAGGAATTAATAGAGTTTAATGAAAGCTACAAAGTGAATGTCAAACATTTTCTATCGGTAGATGATTTAGATCATTTAATCAAAAGTGGCAGGCTGTCCAATGCTAGTGCCTTTATTGGGAAGCTTTTAAAGCTTAAACCTATCATGACAATGAAAAAAGGAAGAGGCGCAATCGTAGCAAAAGAAAGAGGCCGAAAAAAGGTACTAGAGCACTATGTGACTGAGTTTATAAAAAGAAACGACCGGGCTATTACGGATTTTGTTATTATAGGGTATACTTCTGATATAACCTATGCTGAAAATTTGAAACTAAAAATGATGAAAGAGACTGATTTTACAGGGGATATTTATATTATGCAAATGGGCGTTGCCGTGGGGACCCACGTTGGGTTAGGGGCTGTTTCTATGTTCTTTGTTGAAAAGAATCACCTGAAAGATAACTTATTAATGAATGAAGTACATGGACTTATTGATAAGAAAAATGAATTGTTAAAAAAATACTGGAATAATCATTAAACTGTGATATACACGGGATGTGGAAGTCTTTACAAAAATATATATGAAATAGAATAAGGCAGCTATCTGAATGATAGCTGCCTTATTCTATTTTGACTACTTCTTTAGCTCTTGCTTTCCGGTGATATTGCTTGTTTCATCCATTTTGAAGGTGGATTGAGCTTCATCTGTAGTAAAGAATACATTTCCATCAACGGTTGCATCGACTAACTCAAAGTTAGCAGATGAAACATAGACATCACCTTTGAAAGTTCCACTTTGGATTCTAGCATTTAGGCTGTTAATGGTTAGCTTCGGTGCTGTTAGTGTGTATCTATCAGTTACTTTACGATTCTCATCTTGAGCGTAAAGGGCGATCTTGCGTTGAATAATATCTTTACCAGCATCATCTTTCTTGCCATTTTTAAAATCGCTATCAAGTACTAGCTCTTTGTCACTTGATAAATCTGTTACTGTTGCAATAAGCCATGAACCATTATTACTTATGGCTTTTTCGAAGTCTTCCATATTGTCTACGATAGAAGCTGTTGTTACTACATCGGGTGTAGTCTCTGGAGGCGTTGTTTGTGGCGGTGGTGTCGGTGCTGGAGCAGGTGCTGGCTGCTGGGTACATCCTACAAAAAGAGAAATTAGTAGAACAAATGTTAACAATAGGGCTTTCAGTTTCATCATAAATCCTCCTTGAAATAGTGTTGTTTTTACTTAAATACATTATTACCAAAATATTAGAGAATAATGTAGAAGCTATTGATTCGATAAATAGCGTCTTTCATATTATTTTTTAGAGAGACGAATCTAACAATAAATATGGTGGTAATCCGCCAAAAGGTAATATTATATTAAAGTTTTAAAAATGTCGTTGACATTCACGTTACGTCAAGGTGTATAGTAGGATTATAAGGAGGTGATCACATGGAGTATACAGTGCAAAAACTAGGGCAGATGGCGGGTGTTAGCACCAGAACACTACGTTATTATGACGAAATAGGAATTCTTAAGCCGGCAAGAATCAATTCGTCAGGATATCGGATTTATGGGCAATGGGAAGTGGATAGGCTGCAGCAAATACTGTTTTACAGAGAACTGGGTGTTAGCCTAGATAACATCAAGGACATTGTCACTGCACCTTCCTTTGACGGGGTGAAGGCACTTCGAGAACATCGTGAAAAGCTCCTTGAGAAAAGAGTACAATTGGACTTGTTAATCATGAATGTGGATAAAACCATAGCGTTAACAGAAGGGAGAATGAAAATGACAGATCAAGAAAAGTTTGAAGGATTTAAGCAGAGAATGATTGATGATAATGAGAAAAAGTATGGTGAAGAGATTCGAAAAAAGTATGGGCAAGATAAAGTAAATAAATCCAATGAAAAAGTAAAGAACATGAGTCAAGAAGAACATGACGAAGTCACAAGACTAGCAGAACAATTGACAGACACCTTGGCTCAAGCTTTCAAAGAAGGTGATCCAGCCGGCAAATCAGCACAAAAGGCGGCTGACCTGCACAAACAATGGCTAACTTACTATTGGAGTGAATACAGCAAGGAAGCCCATGCAGGACTGGCTCAAATGTATGTGGATGATGAACGTTTTACTGCTTACTATGATAAAGAACAACCGGGTACAGCAGAATTTTTAAAAGATGCCATTCTTATTTATACGGGAATGAAAAAATAATAGTGAACGGTTGAGAGGTTCACTGCCGAAATTGAGCTTACTATGGAGCCCATTAGAAGCATAGTTAATATGCTATAGTGTGGAGGTGTAGCTTATGAGAATCTATAGATTTCATTATCGCATAGAGAAAGAAGCTGGACTGAAAAGTAATGTATTCAAGAAAAGATGAATGATATGAGTAGACAAAGGCGCCTGTCCACAAGCAGGGTGCCTTTGTCTACTCATATCATTTTGAAGGACTTGCAGCTGAAAAGAGGATTGGAGTATATTACGTTGAACTATTATATGAGAATCATAGACATGGTTTTATACAATAGAGGACTTGTCGAAGCGAGGGGGAGGAATAAAGCCATAGGCAGGAAGTGAGAGGTGCTTTGCTGTGGCGATTGCTAGGGGGAGAGGTACATGTTCAGCGCAAGGAAGATAAGAAAGATGATGATGTTTAGCATTATAGCGGTGCTTTTCATGGTCCATTTCTCAGGGGGTACAAGCTCTAGCCAAGGGGATGGGCTTTCGGAAATTAAGGTAAAACTGGATGGGATCTCTGATGAGGAAAAGGGAGTACTCCAGAATTTATTTACCCTAACCCAAGAAATTAAGGAACTGGAGAAAGAAGCAGCAGCCATTACCTTAGAGAAGGATACCATCGATGCAGAGATAGCGGCCATAAGGATTGCTATGGAAAAAGATCAAGTCGTTTATGAAGAAAAGAAAGCTGTATTGAAGGAGGTACTCAAGACATATCAGAAGAGAGGTCCTGGAACATATGTGGAGATCATACTGGATTCAGATAGCCTGACAACGCTTTTAAGGCGGATAAATGCTCTGCGGGATCTCACCCGCAACACAGGGCTACTATTGGATGGGCTAGAGGCAAGTCGGGTGAAGTTATCTGGAGAAAAATTAAAGTTGGATGACAAACTGGCGCTGATGAAAGAGAAACAAATAAAATCTAAGGAATCCTTGTCCAGAAAGTTGCAGCGAACGAAGGAATTGGAAATCTATATGGAATCCCTCAATGATGAAAAGGCGTATTATCAAGGACAACTAGCAAATATTCAGCAAAAGTGGGATGAAGTTAAGCCACTATTCTCAAAAATATCAGACGAGTTCACCTCTATGATCAAAATGGACAACCTGCCATCGAATGGAATAAGAACCAGTATTACTTTCTTTGGTATCAAGGGGTCCATAGAGGAGGCGACATTCAATCACATAATGAAGAAAAATCCGCGACTTCCCGAGATGGTGCTTCGTTTTAAGCCAGGACGGATAGAGATGGAATTACCAGAAAATAATCTTGTTCTAGGGGGGACGTTTGTGATCATGGAAGGGAATAACTTGAAGTTTGAGATAAATGAAGGCAGTTTTTATGGGATGCCATTGGGTGCAGCAGCCATAGAAGAATTGATTCAAGGGGGTTATCCTATTCTGAATCTGAAACCATTGGTAGGCGGTAATGTTCTAAAGTCTATAGAAATCTTGGAAGGTACATTAGAATTTCTAGTGATTCCTAAATCATTCTAGTACAATACTGGGAGGAAGCTGACGATGATTGAAGCAAGAGATGTTTGTTTGAGATATGCTGATGGTACAGTGGCACTGAACAATGTGGACTTGAACATTGAGCCTGGTGAAATGGTATATATTACTGGACCCAGTGGCTCAGGGAAAACCAGCCTGTTAAAGCTTCTCATGGGCGTTGAATATCCTACAACAGGGTCTTTAAAGGTATTGGGACAGCCAATGGAGGAAAGCCAGGCAGTGAATATAAGGCGCCTGCGGAGGGTGATTGGACCTGTCTTCCAAGAGTTTAAGCTTATCAAAGGTAGAACAGCCATGGAGAATGTCATGCTAGGCATGCGATTTCTGGATATTCACCCCGATAAGATAAAGGATAATGCAAGAAATGCCCTAATAAAGGTAGGGTTGGAACATAAGGCTCTTTCGCCTGTAGAGAATCTTTCTTGGGGTGAAAATCAGCGAATATCCATAGCGAGGGCGGTGGCAAGAAAGCCGGCATTGATATTGGCCGATGAACCCACGGGTAATTTAGATATAGACAATGCACTGAATATATTGGAGCTGCTGGCTTCACTAAATGACGAAAGAACTACAGTTATTATTACCACCCACGCAACCCATTTGATTGACGCCAGGAGTGTTGGTAAGCTAATCAAGGTTGATGGAGGGAATATTTGCTGTGAAATGCTGGGGTGATGTAAAAATGAAGAGTGTTATGAACAATACAGGATATTTTTTAAAAGAGGTAAGAACGATCATCCGATTGGATTTAATGTCTAACATTTTCTCCCTTCTCAGTAACACATTGATTTTCTTTATTCTTGCCATGGTAATGTCAGGTTGGTGGATCAGCAATGAAGTGGTTCAGGCAATCCAAGGAGAAGCTGAAATAAGCGTTTATTTTGAAGACCATATTGGAAGTTCTGGAGCATCTACATTGGTGGAAAAGATCAAGACCGTGAATGGTGTGGGGCAGGCAAGGATTGTAGACGAAGGTGAGGCTTATGAGAGGATGGCAGACATTCTAGGAAAAGATGCCCAAGTGTTGGCGTTTTTTGATGATAATCCCTTCAGTTCATTTATCGAAGTGAAAATTCACTTGGAGGAAATCGACTCCGTGTTAGACCAGCTAAGCAGCATGACAGGCGTAAACTATGTGAGAGATAATAGAGAAGTATTGGAACGGCTTCGAAGTATTGCAGGGATATTGAGATTGTTAGGATATGTAGTGGTGGGGGCTGTGGGTATTTCTACGTTGGTCATCATATCACATATTATCAGGCAGGGGATATATAGCAACAGAGAGCAAATCAATACGTTAAGGCTCCTCGGTGCACCAGAAATGTTTATTGCTTTCCCATTTTTGTTGGAAGGAATATTCTTAACGCTGGGGGGTGGCCTATTGGCATCTACATTGGCGGCATTTGCTATAAAATATGCCTATGTCCATATGGCAGGACCTCTGCCTTTTTTTCCTTTGCCTCCCCTTGATGCACTGATAACGAGTATAGTCATGCTAATTACTGTATTGAGTGGATGTATGGGAATCGTAGGAAGTGTGTTGGGATTTACATCAGCAAAAAGTAAATAAGCGTTTATGAGCAGGCTGAAAAGCCTGCTTTAATTTTGCAATCATAACATGTATACAGGGTTCAATATACTTATCGACACCATTCGACTATGTTGATAAATGGATAACAAACTAACTTGCAAAATTGCATGTAGTGATGGCAAAATGCCTTTAAAAACAGACTAAAACCATTGGAAATAGTTAAAAAAATAACGTTAAAAAGATTTGGAATTTTCAAAATTAAGAAGGAATAACAGATTATAAATTGAATAAACTTCTATATGGTCAGACCATCGGACGGATAGATGACCATACTAAAAAGAGAAGGAGTGATAAGTTAAAATGACAGCAGCGGAATAGGAAAACTGTTCCCATGATCTTGCAAACGTTACCAAACGGATTAAATAAGGAAAAGGGGGCTTTTTCAATGTTAGCGATTTTAGCTTCAATACCTATTTTACTTACGGTAGTATTAATGGTTGGTTTTAACTGGCCAGCGAAAAAGGTTATGCCCGTGGCTTGGACTGCAGCAGTTATATTGGCGGCACTTAAATGGGGGGTATCCTTCCAATGGTTAGCAGGGGCTACTGTGTTTGGTGCTTTAAGTGCCTTTAATATTTTAATCATTGTGTTTGGTGCAATATTATTGATGAATACACTAAAAAATAGCGGCGCAATCAAGGCTATCAATAAGACTTTCTATGGCATCAGTCCTGACAGAAGGGTTCAAGCTATTATTATTGCTTTCCTATTTGGTGCTTTTATTGAGGGTGCTGCTGGCTTTGGTACACCTGCTGCTTTAGCTGGACCGCTAATGGTAGGTCTTGGCTTTCCACCATTGGCAGCTGCCATGTTAGCTTTGGTAGGGAATAGTACGCCAGTAAGCTTTGGTGCAGTTGGAACGCCTGTTTTGGGAGGGGTATCTTCTATATTAGGTTCTCCAGATATCTTAGCCAAAATTGAAGCAGCAGGTTTTACTGGACCTAGTTTCCTTCATAATGTAGGGATCTGGGCAGCATTGCCCCATGCAATCATGGGAACCTTTATGCCTTTAATCATTGTATGTATGATGACAAAACTGTTTGGTGAAAAGAAGTCTTTTAAAGAAGGCTTAGAAGTAGCACCTTTTGCAATCTTTGCAGGGCTTGCCTTTGTCATACCATATGTATTTATCGCATTTGTTTTTGGTCCTGAGCTTCCTTCTTTAGCATCAGGATTGATTGCAATTGCCATTGTGGTGACTGCTACAAAAAAAGGATTTCTTCAGCCTAAAACAACGTGGGATTTTGCCAATAGCAGCAAATGGGACAGCTCTTGGCTAGGGGCATCTGAAAGTGCAGCAACAACAGAAGAGGATAATCATGAAGTGAGTAGCTTCTTAGCTTGGCTTCCTTATATTCTTGTTTCACTAATACTGGTTGTTACAAGAATTCCACAGCTAGGCCTAAAAGCCATTTTAACCGGTCCTACCTTTACAATCTATTGGAAAGCAATTTTAGGAACGAAGCTTAATTATTCGCTGCAGTACTTGTACTTACCTGGAACGGTGGCATTCATTTCCGTATCGATCCTCACGATCTTCATGCATAAAATGAGCAGCAATACAGTAAGGGAAACGTGGAAAACTTCTTTTAAGCAGGTTATACCAGCAGCCATTGCCCTAGGTTTTGCAATCGCAATGGTACAGGTAATGTTAAACTCTGGGAATAACGGAACAGGGGAAGTCGGCATGATGGTTGCGCTATCAAGATCAACAGCTGATATTTTCCAAGGTGTATGGCCTATTTTTGCACCATTCATAGGCATACTTGGAGCCTTTATGTCAGGAAGTAATACAACATCCAATATTCTATTCTCCGGGTTCCAATTTGGAGTTGCTGACCAGATCGGAATGTCCAGATTAATCATTGTTGGACTTCAAGTAGTCGGTGGGGCAGCTGGAAACATGATTTGTGTGCATAACGTAGTAGCAGCATGTACCACAGTAGGTGTATTGGGTAAAGAGGGTAGAGTGATTCGTACTAACGTCATCCCTTGTTTTGCATATGCACTGGTTGCAGGTATCTTTGCTTACCTTGCAATGTATCTTTTCGTACCTGGTTTATTCTAAAAAAGGTATTAGCAAGACGACTATACAATAAAGGGTGCAGGACAGCATCAAGGTTGTCCTGCATCTTCAACAATCAACTATGATTAGGAGGGAATGAAATTGAACATTATTATTCCAATTAAGCAGGTGCCCGAAACGAGTAATGTGAAGATGGACAAAGAAACAGGTACTATGATCCGTGACGGTGTGGTAAGTGTCATCAATCCATTAGATCTCTATGCAATTGAGGCAGGCATTCAATTACAGGAGCAGTTTGGTGGCAAGGTAACTGTATGTACCATGGGGCCGCCAACGGCTACCAAGGCTTTAAAAGAAGCGATTGCAATGGGCTGTGACGAAGGAATTTTGATTTCTGACAGAAAATTTGCAGGGGCTGATACATGGGCTACCTCTTATACCTTATCAGAAGCCATCAAGCATATTGGGGAGTATGATCTAGTGTTAGCTGGCGAGCGGGCAACAGATGGCGATACGGGTCAAGTAGGTCCAGGGATTGCTGCTTGGCTGAACATTCCCCTCGCTACATACGTGAGTAAGATCGATGAGGTTACGGAAAATAGTATCACGGTTGAAAGATTAGTGGAAGACGGATATCAAGTATTACAAATGCCTTTGCCAGCATTATTGACAGTGGTCAAAGAGATCAGTAATCCGCGGCTGCCAACCTTGAGGGGTAAGAAAAAAGCGAGAGTCAGCGAGGTTCCTATGATGTCTGCTGCTGATTTGCAATTAGAGGAATCATATATCGGATTAAAGGGATCGCCAACAAAGGTTGTAAAGATTGGTTATCCAAAGGTAACGAGGGGTGGAAAAATTGTAAAGGCTGTTGGTGAAGAAGGTGTAAACGAAGCGGTGGAGGAATTGATTAAATTCTTGGAAGAGAAAGAATTGATATAGGGGGGATTAAAGATGAGTTATGTATGGACGATTGCCGAACAAAGTAAGGGAAAGATAAGGGAAGTTTCCTTCGAATTATTGAGTAGAGGAAGAAAATTAGCTGACAAAATGGATACCAAGCTTTGTTCTGTTTTATTGGGGAGTAATGTTTCTGATGAGATGTTGCAGGAGTTGATTTTTAGAGGTGCCGATGAGGTTTATTTCATAGATGATCCACGATTAGAAGACTTTATTGTAGAAACCCATAGCAAAGTAGTATCAGATTTAATTAAAACATATAATCCTCATTCTATTCTAGCAGCGGCTACTTCCAGTGGTCGAACTCTGATGCCATATGTGGCTATTCAGGTAAGCACTGGTCTAACTGCAGATTGTACTGAGTTGGACATCGAAGAGGGAACCAATCACCTATTACAAACAAGACCTGCTATTGGTGGCAATATTATGGCTACTATCAAAACCCCAAGCCATCATCCTCAAATGGCAACAGTAAGACCAAAATCCAGCAGACCATTACCTATAGATAAAAGTCGAGAAGGTAGAATTGTAAGATTAGAACTAAAGGATGAATTGGTGGACGATCGTGTAAAAATGGTAGGATTTAGAAAGGATATAGAAGAGTTTGTAAACATTGAGGAAGCGGAAGTCGTTATCGCTGGTGGTAAAGGTATGAAAAAACAAGAGAACTTCTCTTTGTTGCGTGACCTTGCCAAGCACTTTGATGGTGTGCTAGGTGCCAGTAGAGATGCCGTTGATCGGGGCTGGTTGCCATATCCTCATCAAGTAGGATTAAGTGGAAAAACAATTTCGCCTAAGTTATATATATGTGCAGGTGTTTCAGGATCCATTCAGCACTTAGCAGGTATTAAAACCTCTGAATATATTGTTGCAATCAATCAAGATCAGGATGCAAACATATTCCAGTTAGCAGACTTTGGCATCGTTGGTAACCTGTTTGAAGTGATTCCGAGAATTAATGCTAGGCTGGAAGCGTATAAGAAGGAGGGAAAATAAGATGAGATATAATCCCGTTACCATAGAAATTGTTGAAGCGTTAAAGGGGATCGTAGGCGTCAAAAATGTCTTCAGTGATGAAGAAAAAATGGAAGCCTATTCCCATGATGAAACGAATGCAGAAGAATATGGTCATATGCCAGAGGTGGTTGTCACGCCAACAACGGCAGAAGAAATTGCAGAGATTGTTAAGCTTGCCAATCGTGAACTTATTCCTATCACTCCTCGAGGGGCAGGCAGTGGGCTATCTGGAGGAGCAATACCAATTTTCGGTGGTATTCTTCTATCTGTGGAAAAAATGAACAAGGTTTTAGATATAGACTATGGCAATATGATGCTGACGTCGGAAACTGGTATTGTCACAAATGAAATCAACGCATTGATTAAGGAAAAAGGTCTATTCTATGCTGGCTATCCAATGAGCTTGGAAACCTGCTACCTTGGTGGTAATATTGCAGAGAATGCTGGTGGCGGTAGAGCAGTAAAATATGGTGTTACTGGCCGATATATTATGGGAATGGAGCTTGTCACACCCAAAGGGGATATTGTAAACTTAGGTGGTAAATTGTCCAAGGATGTTACAGGTTATGACCTAAAGCAACTAATTGTAGGTTCAGAAGGAACACTGGGAATCGTAACGAAGGCCACGATTCGACTCACTGGTTTGCCTACAGCAAAATCCAACCTTCTTGTTTTATATAAAACACCAAAGGATGCAATCGATACAGTACCTGTCATCATGGCTAAAGGAACCATTCCAACCAGTATGGAGTTTATGGATAAATTATCCGTTCAAACGGCATGTGAATATTTAAATGAAAGCTTGCCATACCAACAAGCAGGTGCTATGTTATTAATCGAAGTTGATGGAACAAATCAAGAACAGGTAGAATTAGACGCTGAGGCAATTGGAGATCTGTGTATGGAAAATGGAGCCATTGAGGTTTATGTGGCTGACAACCATACTACCCAAGAAAGAATATGGAGTGTTAGAAGAAATATCGCAGAGGCCTTTAAAGTAGTAAGTCCATTCCAAAGCTTAGAGGATATCGTCGTTCCTATATCTGCGATTCCAGATATTATCCCAGAGTTGGACCGTATCTCCGAAAAGTATGATATAAAGATTCCTTGTTATGGGCATGCTGGAGACGGTAATCTTCATGCAACCCTCGTAAAGAATCCAAATCATACAATGGAACATTGGCATGAGATTGAACCAAAGGCGTTAAGAGAATTGTATCAAGTAACGAAAGACCTTGGCGGTAAAATCAGTGGTGAACATGGCATCGGCTTGAAGCGTAAGCTATATATGCTAGAAAACATGGATCCAGTTGAACTAGAGCTAATGAAGAGCATTAAGAAGGCATGGGATCCAAATTATATCATGAATCCAGGTAAGATGTTTGATTTAGATTAAAGATGATTGGAGTTTCTTAGGATGGAGACTCCAATTAAGATGTATTGATAGAAAGGGGGAAATGTGTGTGGCGACTATAAAAATACCTTATTCCAGAGGTTTTGTAGATTTGGAAGTATCTGAGAACAACTTATTGGCAGTGCTAGAATCGAAAGCCCATCATTTCAAAACGGAAGAGGATCAAGAAACGATTGCAAAGAAAGCACTGGAAAATCCCATGGAATCACCTCGATTAAAGGAGCTTGTAAAGGGAAAAAATAATGTTGTGATTATTACCAGCGACCATACAAGACCTGTCCCTAGTAAAATTACATTACCATTGCTGCTGAAGGAAATTAGGAGTGGAAATCCTGATGTGGATATTACCATATTAATTGCCACGGGCTTTCATAGATTGACAACCCATGAAGAAATGCTGAACAAATTTGGGGAAGACATCGTGAACAATGAAAAACTTGTAAACCATGACTGCCGGGATAAGAATAGCCTAGTAGAGGTAGGAATATTACCTTCAGGGGGGAAATTAATAT
This sequence comes from uncultured Anaerosolibacter sp., assembly GCA_937948705.1. Next base: position 28,902 of record CALECF010000010.1, read on the forward strand.
TAAATAAGCTAGCCGTGGAGGCAGATCTCTTAATTGCAGAGGGATTTATAGAGCCTCATTTCTTCGCTGGTTTCTCTGGAGGCAGAAAAAGTGTATTGCCTGGGGTAGCTTCAGGAACCACAGTACTAGCGAATCATTGCTCTGAATTCATCGCTAGTGAATATGCTAGGACTGGAATTTTAGAAGGAAATCCTATTCATAAGGACATGGTATATGCCGCTGAGGTTGCCAATCTAGCTTTTATTTTCAATGTCGTCATTGATAGTGAAAAGAGAATTATCAATGCATTTGCAGGAGATCCCGTGATAGCCCATGAGAGAGGCTGTGAATTTGTTACCACATTGGCAAGTGTGAAAGCACAGCCAGCGGATATTGCCATTACTTCTAATGGTGGATACCCCCTTGATCAGAATATCTACCAATCGGTAAAGGGAATGACTGCTGCTGAGGCTACTGCAAAGGAAGATGGTGTGATTATTATTGCTGCTGCATGCAATGATGGCCACGGTGGAAAAGCCTTTTACGATACATTTTTAGAAAATCCAACGGCTCAGGCCATCATGGATAAGATCATGGCGATCCCAATGGAAAGCACAATACCAGATCAATGGGAGTCACAAATATTAGCAAGAATCCTTATCAACCATAAGGTGATACTGGTGACTGATCAATGTAGTCCTAAAATGGTAACAGATATGCATATGCTACATGCCTATACATTGGAGGAAGCATTGAATATGGCTTATGAAATCAAAGGAGCAGATGCGACGGTTACGGTTGTACCCGATGGGGTATCTGTGATTGTAGGAAATTAGAACAGGATGTTCGTTGAAAAGATAAGATGCGAAATGAGAATGAGGAGTCCATATTTGGACTCTTTTTTTTGATTGATACCAACAAGAAATCCTGTCGAATTATTCATAAAATTGTTGGTTGTTTGGTGGGAGTATGGTATATTAATGAGTATATTCGCTAAATAAGGAGTAAAATGAAACGGGGGGATTTTATGCTAGTATGGAAAGATGAGTACGCTGTAGGGGTAGAACTAATTGATGCACAACACCAACGTCTGTTTGAGATTGGAAATAGTGCGTATAAGCTGTTGAAGGACGATTTTTGTACTGATAAGTATGATAAAGTTGTCCAAATCATTGAAGATTTAAGGCAATATACCAAGTTTCACTTCAGATCAGAGGAAGAATACATGATGAAAATTAACTATCGTAAATACTTTAGTCAAAAGGTAGAGCATGATGATTTTATTCATAAAATAGATGCAATAAATCTAGATCGGGTGGATGAAAACCCTGAAAAACACTTAGAAGATATTTTGGCATTTGTTTTTAATTGGACCCTTGATCATATATTACAAAAGGATAAACTGATCAAGTCGGCAGAATAGTTTATAACAATAAAATAAAAATCCCGCTACATGAGAAATTCTTCATTGTAGGGGATTTTTTGTTTATTTTCTTAAGGAAATCTCTTTTAAGACTGCATTTTTATTGCGATCCTTTACTTGGTTAATGGACCATTCGTTTTGGAATAACAATACGGGGTGTCCATCTTCATCCTCAACGATCATGGTATCCATGGTAATGCTAAAGGTACTTGGATTAAAGTTGTCCATTTCAACCCAACGGATGTATCGATAAGGGAGATTTTGCATCATAATATCTACACCATATTCATTTTTAAGGCGATATTCTAGGACTTCAAACTGAAGGGCACCAACTACACCGACGATTAATTCTTCTACCCCGATATCGGGTCTTTTGTAAACTTGTATGGTACCTTCCTCTGCCAACTGGGTAATCCCCTTAAGAAATTGCTTTCGCTTCAGGGCATTTTTTGTAAATATTTTAGCAAAATGCTCCGGGGCAAACAGTGGAATACCTTCATATTGCAATTTTGACTGGTCTTGGCAAAGGGTATCACCTATTTTAAAGATCCCAGGATCATGGATTCCGATAATATCACCGGGATAAGCTGTTTCTACCACAACCCGTTCCTGTGCTAAGAATTGCTGTGGTTGTGCCAATCTTACCTTTTTGTTTTCTTGTACATGATTTACCGTCATGCCCTTTTCAAATTTGCCAGAGCAAATGCGCAGGAATGCAATTCTATCTCTATGGGTAGGGTTCATGTTGGCTTGTATCTTGAAGATAAAGCCAGAAAAATTATCTGTTTCAGGGGCAATCTCACCTAGATTGCTAGAACGAGGTATTGGAGGTGTAGTGATATTTAAAAAGGATTCCAAAAATGGTTCTACACCAAAATTAGTCAAAGCACTTCCGAAAAAGACTGGTGTTAACTCCCCGTTTAAAATCTGCTCCAGATTAAAATCATCTCCTGCCATATCCAAAAGACTAATATCATTGACAAGCTGCTCATGAAGTTCTTCACCTAGCAACCCTCTGAGCTTCTCATCAGTAATATCTCCCACCATGGCTTTGGCCACAGATTGTCCATGGTTTCCATCACCAAATAGTTCAATTAGTTTTTTCTGGCGGTTGAAAACCCCTTTGAAATTTCTATCACTGCCGATAGGCCAATTCATTGGATAAGAACGAATGCCTAAAACGTTCTCGATATCTTCTAATAGTTCAAAGGGATCTTTTCCTGCTCGATCAAGCTTGTTGATAAAGGTGAAGATAGGGATGCCCCTCATTTTGCAAACATGGAAAAGTTTTTTTGTTTGATCCTCTACCCCTTTGGAGCAGTCAATAACCATGACAGCACTGTCTGCAGCCATAAGGGTACGATAGGTGTCCTCACTAAAATCCTGGTGACCAGGCGTATCTAAGATGTTAATGCAGTAGCCATTATAATCGAATTGGAGCACACTGGAGGTAACGGAGATTCCTCTTTGTTTTTCGATTTCCATCCAGTCGGAGACGGCATGATTTTGTGCTCTTCTTGATTTAACAGATCCAGCCAAACGAATGGCACCACCATATAAGAGCAGCTTTTCTGTTAGGGTTGTCTTACCAGCATCGGGATGGGAGATAATTGCAAAAGTCCTTCTTCTACGAACTTCATCTATAAAGCTTAAAGTTTCTTCAGCCATGTTTCCTCTTTCTTTATCATCAATAATTCATGATAATTTATTTTATATTTAAATATAACCTTCTAAATTTTATACTTCTATTGTTTGTATGTCAATTACCATTCTATCAGATTAGGAATTTCTTACTTAGAATGAAACCATTGTTATTAAATATCGCATTTCACTATCTAGAGATTATAGCATAGTAGAGGGATATATATACATGGATATTAAAGGGAGTGATAGGGGAAACATTCAATATGAAAATGAGGAAAAAAGAAACAAAGTAAAGAAAGTTATGCCAGAAAGATGGGGAATATATCATATATGTAGTATAATGATAGAAAAATATAATACATATGTGAGGAAGGATGATAATTAACCTATGAATACAATATCTTCTCTGAATTTTGACAAGTGCATGGAATATAGTTATGTTGATAAGATTTCTGGATCAGAATATGCTTCAGTATTAAGATTTTTAGTGATGACAATGAAAAAAGATCTAGCTGTAGAGCTAAGGGATAATGCCACTGATAAAATTCTTAAAGTGAAAATCCTAGACTTTTCAATTCATTATGAAACGGGTAAAGAGGGTGAATCTGATCACTTGGAGCTGAATTTTATGGTGGAAGGTGAAGAAGAACCCCGGGTTTTGGATTTCTTGAATACAGGAAAAGAAAAGGTAAGTAAGGATACCAACAATGGACCCCGTACCTTCTATCGATATTATGTATATGATGATAACCATAAGGGATATAGATTTACTTTTAACAGAAGGGTTACCAAGAAATAAAAAGGGAGCGATAGGACATGAATAGCGTATTACTAATATTTGTGATTCCTTTGGTACTAGTCTTAGTGACTTGGTTATTTCAGTGGCTGTGGAATATTACCATACCAGGAATATTTGGTTTAAGGGAAATAACATTTTGGGAAGCTTTTCGATTGATCGTTATGGCGGGTATTCTTTTCGGTGGAAGTAATGGGATCAATTTTGGATCATAGTAGGTAACGTGTATAGAGGTGAGAAGACTTTGAATGAAAAAAGTAAGCTCCAGATTGAATTAGAGGATATGGTGCAAAGGAAATCTTTTTTAGAACTCTATGAATTTATGGAAGATCACATGGTGGAGTTTTTTTCCACACCTGATATTTCTAAATATTATAGCGTGCTCAAAGGGGTTGACTTTGATAATACGATGAATCTAACACCAAAGCTAATGATGGCTTGGATGGCATTCTTAAGTGGAGATCATGCAAGCCTATTCCTCATGATGCGGAACATCAGTGAAATTGAACTGGGTGGCCCAGAAGAGAGTTCTATGTTTTATTCATTGAAAGCGATGATTGGATATATGATAAACCCTAGAGAAGGGTTACGCTACGCAAAGTTATCTCTGGATATACTCTCCCCGGAAAATAAGAGCTTCTACTTGGCAAATGCTCACCTAACCTATGGACAAATGCTGGCGAACACCCATCAATACCGCAAGGCTTCAGAAATGTTTGCATCAGCCTATGAAATATTTTATTCATTGAATCATCATTTTTTAGCTTTGATCGCAATGGTCAATGAGCTCTTGAATCGCTACAAACTTGGGGAATTTGATCATGTGGTGGATAAATGCAAAGAGGCGCTCTTCATGGTAAGCAGCTACAAAGAAAAAATGCAAACATACTGGAATGCGATACATCTACCATTGGGTATGTGCTATTATGAAATGAATAAGTCTTATTTAGCCGTTGAGCATTTAAACTTGGCAAAGAGTAGTATTGACCAATTAGGTTTATTTCATATGCATGGGATGGTAGAGCTATATCTCTTTAAAGCATATTATAGCCTCCATGATATTACAGCTATGGAGCAATTGAAAAATGAAGTCATCATGAAATTTGATACTATGCACTACAGGCAAACAGATCAACTGATTTCCATGTTCAAGATTTTCTCAGATCAAAATGATGGAGCACACCAGATTCAATCGGATATAGAAAAACTTGAATTAGAGTATGGGAAAGATGGAATAAGCAGTCACGGTATCGTCATTGAATCCCTCATGTTTCTTAAACGAAAGGGGCTCAGTGATATGGTGAATATAGAGGATCTTGAAAACCGGCTAGAGAACTTAAGATATATTGGGATGATTCCTCAAATTCAATGGACAATGCTACAGCTATCAGAATTATATTCTTTAGATAGCAACCCGAAGATGGCCGCATACTACCTAAAAGAAGCAGTGGAAATCTATAAAGACTATGGAATTTGTGCCAGCTTCTGTACACTATCATCACATACGATGGTATTATTACAAGAAATAGATAAAAAGTTATATCATGCACTTCTCAAAAACTTGAAAAGCCAGTCCGTGACGAAGGTGGTTTTCTTGTTAACCACAAGAGAAAAGGAAATCATGGATTTGATTGCCAAGGGAAAAACAAATGAAGAGATTGGAAAGATATTGTTTATTGGTATAGGTACAATCAAATGGCATATTCATCATATCTTTGGAAAGCTGGAAGTAAAGAATAGAGTTCAAGCCATTGAAAAAGCAAAAAAACTTGGAGAAATATCGTCATCTTGAGCGGGATCATCATGAGACTTTTCATATAGGGAAAAATTTTCGTGAAAAACCTAACCAATAGCCTAACCTTGGTTAGGTTTTTTTCGTGTTTAGATTTAGTAGAATGAAATCATGTAGAAGAAGGAGGTAAGAATAAATGGAAACTTTACAAGATCATTATCACCAATGGGGAGCGGTCATATTTTTTACAATCATTTACGCATTAGCATTACTATTCATCCCCTTTTATAAAAAAATGGATAGGAAGCCTGCCACTGCCTATATGGCTTTTGTATTGGCCTTCGCCATCGAAATGCATGGTATTCCCATGAGCATGTATTTGATCTCATGGATCATCGGAAAAAATCTGCCAGAAGGTGTTTTGTGGGGACACACATTATTTCATCAAATAGGGTATACGGGGATGTACCTGAACATCATGCTGTCTACTATCGCTTTATTTATTATCGGAAATGGATGGTATAACATTTATCATAAATACTGGTCAGCAAGAAAAGGGAAGGGAAGAGTTGTAAAAACAGGGGTATACAAATATATTCGCCATCCCCAGTATACGGGCTTTATGTTATTAACCATGGGAATGATTATCCAGTGGGCTACGCTGCCAATGATTATTATGTGGCCCTTTATTGCACGAATGTATTATTGTTTAGCAAAAAAAGAAGAGAGAGATATGATAACTGAATTTGGTGAGGAATATATAATGTACAAGAAAAGAACAAAGATGTTTATTCCCTTTGTCGTATAGAAAGGCAGGGGGCAGCTAGTAGTTATAGACAAACAATATGTATTCGAGCCTACTGAGGAAAAGTAGGATCGGAGAATGCATAGATGTGAGATGTTGGATAAAGATAGAAAAAATATGTTAAGAAAAATTATTCAATAAATATAAAGGACATTTAAATGATTTCTAGAATTTAGACAATGAAGGAATTTTCTGATAATTATACGTGCATAGGGGGACTGAATACATGAATGATAAGTTGATCCAGGTCGAGGAAGAATTGGTTTTACTCTGTATTCAGGTAATTGAAATCCTTGATGGACTGAGAGCGTCAGGAAAGTTAAGTGAAGAAGCATATCTAGCCCACGTAAAAGAAAAGAAAGTGTTTCTAGATAGACGATTTCATCAAGATATATAGTATATGCTGAAGAACATCCTTATAAAGTATGCCTTAGGATGGAGATTTTGAATGGCTATCCGTTATGCCATTCGTTGGTGACCCATGAAAGCCCAACTAAAAAACTACCCGCTACAGCGGGTAGAAAAAGAAGGGTTTCAATGTAGGACAAAGGGGATTTGTCCTACTACATTATATACAAGCTAGGGGAATTGGTTACGAAATTAGGGGGAGGTTGTTATCATTGATGAAATCTATCCGATCCATTAAGAAAGTTGTGGAAGGGCAAATGAAAGCAGATGGTGCTGGTGTTAAGTTAGTAAGGGTTTTTGGATACCACGATGTGAAAGCGTTTGACCCTTTTTTAATGCTGGATGCCTTTGACTCATATAATCCAGAAGATTATACGAAAGGTTTTCCTTGGCATCCCCACCGGGGCATAGAAACGGTAACCTATTTGATCGAGGGAAATGTGGAACATGGGGATAGCTTGGGAAATAAAGGGAACATCTTAAATGGGGATTGCCAGTGGATGACGGCTGGAAGTGGCATCATCCATCAAGAAATGCCCAAAGCCAGTGATCGAATGTTAGGTGTTCAACTATGGCTGAATCTACCTGCCCGTGATAAAATGACTGCACCGAAATATAGAGACATTACGGCAGCTATGATTCCTATCATAGAAGATCAGGGAAGTCTAATTCGTATCATTTCCGGATATTATAATGGAGTCCCTGGCGCCATTGAAGGTGATTATGTGAAACCACTATTTATGGATGTCAAGATCAATGGCAGCTGTGAATGGTCATTGGATACAGAGAAGGATTCGACATTATTTATTTATATTGTTGAGGGTGAAGGTTGTTTTGACGGTGAAACCCAAACCTATATATCTGAAAAAAGAGCGGTATTATTCAACGATGGAGAGACATTCCGGGTGAAGGCATCAGACCGTGGAGTCAGATTTCTTATCTTCTCAGGAAAACCCCTAGGAGAGCCCATTGCATGGGGAGGGCCTATTGTTATGAATACGAAAGACGAATTGGACCTGGCATTTAGGGAACTTGACGAAGGCGCCTTTATCAAGAAATAAAAAAGATTATGTTTCAGAATCATTTATATTTGGAAAGATAATACAAGAACTTCTTCAGGAAAGAGGTTCTTGTCTCATTTCATTGAGGAATCACTAAATAACCTAGTTTACTCTCCTGAGAATAATCATTTTGATTATTCCATTTGTTCATGATAAAATTTGAAAGGACAAGAATTTCATAGATATGTAAAATAGAGAAAGGAGCATTTGCCTATGACGATTCGCAGTTTTTTAAAGTTAGTAGAAATCCAAACAAAGGTAGCCAGCGTCATTCCCTTCTTCTTAGGGACATTTTATGCTGTATATCGTTTCGATACTTTCAATCTAATGAACTTTCTTCTAATGTTTGTGTCACTATTATGTATAGATATGGCCACCACAGTCATTAATAATTATCAGGATTTTAAAAGAGCAAATAAAAGATATGGCTATGGCTATGAGCGCCATAATGCCATTGTAAGCGATAATCTCAAAGAAGCTACAGTCTTAGCAACGATCTTTATACTTTTGGGTATAGCCATACTGTTTGGATTTATATTATTTTTGAATACAAACATCGTAGTGTTAGTATTAGGCATCATATCTTTTGGGATTGGCGTGCTTTATTCCTTTGGTCCTATTCCCATATCTCGCACTCCTTTTGGGGAGATTTTTTCCGGTGGATTCATGGGGTTTATCATTCCTTTCATCGCGATCTATATACATGTATACGATCAAAATATAGTCAATATCGCTGTGGAGGGGGGCATGATCAATCTAGATGTTAACATGCTGGAGATCTTGTGGATCGTCTTGGTATCGTTGCCCTCTACTGTGGGAATATCTAATATTATGTTGGCGAATAACATATGCGATATCGAAGATGATCTGGAAAATAAAAGATATACACTCCCTATTTTTATTGGAAAAGATCACGCGTTAAAAGTTTTTAAGGCACTATATTATATGGGGTATGCTGCATTGATCATCTTATTGGTTATAGGCGTAGCGCCTTGGGTGTCTGTGATTACGCTGGCTACATTTGTCCTTGTGGACAAACATATAAAGGTCTTCTATAAAAAGCAGACGAAGAAGGATACTTTTATCGTAGCAGTGAAGAATTTTGTTGTGGTCAATACTACTTTTGCCATAAGCTTGGCTGTGGCTTTAGTGGTTCGATGAGATTGATGGAATGGTGGTTAAAAGCAAATCCCTAGAACCACAGGGGATTGAAAATCACGGAATATGTATAGGTATAGTATCTATAGGATGATAGAGATGAAAAGCTTGAGGGGGGATATTATGTCAAAGTTTTCAATGGGCTATTTTACGATGAAGGAAGAGGATGTCCTTGGTTATGTGACGACTATGCTGGACTGCTTTGATCATGATGCGGTATTAGGTTGCAAGGAAATCGGAGATGGGAACTTAAATTATGTTTTTAGGATCGTGGATGAGAAATCAGGGAAGTCCATCATACTGAAACAGGCGGGACCCTGTGCCAGAATTTCTGAGGAATTCAAGGTATCACCAGATCGTAATCGTATTGAAAGTGAGATCCTTCAGCTTCAGCATCAGTTAGCAGAAGGATTTGTTCCGCGAGTTTTTAAATATGATCCTATCATGAATTGTTGTATCATGGAGGATTTATCCGACCATGTGATTATGCGTAAAGCATTGATGGAGCACAAAAAGTTTCCTCTTTTTGCAGATCATATTACCACCTTTATGGTAAGGACACTATTACTTACCTCTGATGTGGTGATGGATCATAAGGCCAAGAAGGCGTTGGTCAAGAATTTTACAAATCCAGAATTATGTGAGATCACTGAGGATCTTGTCTATACGGAGCCGTTCTTTGACTGTTCAAGAAATGATGTTTTTCCACCTACCAGAGAATATGCAGAGAAAGAGCTTTGGTCCGATGAGACACTTCTTTTAGAAACTGCGAAGCTCAAGTTTGAGTTTATGACCAATGCTCAGTCCTTGCTCCATGGAGATCTCCATACAGGCTCTATATTTATTAAGCCAGACTCTACCAAGGTGATCGATCCTGAATTTGCGTTTTACGGACCAGCAGGCTATGATGTAGGGAATCTAATTGCAAACTTGATTTTTGCCTATGAAAATGCAGAGGCGACCATTGAAGATCAGCAAGAAAAATGTGATTACAAAGAATGGCTAGAGGAAACAATTATTCAAGTAGTGGATTTGTTTATTCGCAAATTCGAAGCCCTATGGAAGGAACATGCGACAGAAAGAACTGCCAAATATAAAGGATTTGATACCTACTACCTAAACAATATTCTTAGAGATACTGCAGCAGTGGCAGGGTGTGAGTTGTGTCGTAGAATTTTGGGTATTGCCCATGTGAAAGATATTACCGCCATAGAGAATGTAGAAAAAAGGGTACGAGCAGAAAAAATATGTCTCTCCATAGGAAAGGCCTTTATTCTACAGCGTGAGGAGCTGAAAACTGGGAGAGATTTTATGAGCATTGTAAAGGATTGGGAATCGAAAATAAAGTAAACGACGGATCATCGTTTTCATAGGAAGGTGCAGAAATGGAAAAATACATAGAGGTTGGTGCTACGGTCATTCAGTCGGTAAGATTGGATGATGAAAAAGATGCCCTGATCATTCTAGATCAGACGCTGCTGCCAAACGAAAAAAAGTTTTTAGAGATCAAAAAAATGGAGGATCTGTGGGAGGCTATTCATTCCTTAAGGGTAAGGGGGGCACCAGCCATTGGAATTGCAGCGGGCTATGGTGCTTATTTAGGCATCAAGGATTCTCAGGCAGCTACATTTGAAGAGTTGTATGAGGATTTTAAAAGAGTAAGGGAGTACTTGGGTTCTTCTAGACCTACTGCAGTGAATCTGTTTTGGGCCCTAGATCGAATGGAAGCACGATTAAAGGCGGAATCAGGCCAGAGTATAGAAAAGATCAAGGATTCTCTGAGAAATGAAGCTGAAAAAATCCGCATGGAGGATGAACAGGTTTGCGAAGCCATTGGGAATTATGCCCTTTCTCTTTTAGAACCGAGATGGGGGATTCTAACCCACTGTAATGCCGGGACCATAGCTACTGCAAAATATGGCACCGCCCTTGCCCCCATTTATTTAGGACAAGCAAAGGGGTATGATTTCAAAGTATATGCCGATGAAACGAGACCGCTGTTGCAAGGGTCCAGACTTACAGCTTGGGAACTTAAAGAGGCAGGTGTGGATATAACGCTGATTTGCGACAATATGGCTTCCATCGTCATGAAAGAAGGTCGTATACAGGCGGTATTGGTAGGTTGTGATAGGGTTGCCGCCAATGGCGATGCCGCCAATAAAATAGGGACCTCTGGTGTTGCCATTTTGGCTAAACACTATCAAATACCTTTCTATGTTTGTGCGCCCCTCTCTACCATCGATATGAACTGTAAAGAAGGAGAAGAGATTCATATCGAGCTTCGAAGTGAGGAGGAGATCACTTCGAAGTGGTACGAAAAGCCAATGGCCCCTGCTGGGGTAAAGGCGTATAACCCTTGCTTTGATGTCACGGACCATGAATTGATTACAGCCATCATTACGGAAAAGGGGATTGCGTATCCACCATATCACCAAAGCTTGTCCACCATGTTTGATAAATAGGAGTGAAATAAATGTTAAAGAACGAAATAGATGAAAATAGAATAACATGGCAGCAAAGGATTTACGAAGCGGGGAAAGGGATCAGACACCGAGTGATGGAGCATACCATAAAAAACAATGGCGGTTATCTCAGCCAGGCTTGTTCGGCAGCCGAGATATTTGCAACCCTATATTTAGATGTATTAAATATGGAGATGCCACAAAGTCCATTGATGCCAGGCTCCTTTTTGGGGGTGCCTGGGTCTGATAATCCAGATCACCTTACAGGGGCAGCTTTCCATGGCGCCAAGGCGCCAGAATACGATAGATTCTTCCTGTCACCAACCCATTATTCATTGGTACTGTACGCAGCCCTCATTGAAGCGGGCCGTATGGCAGTCAATGGGTTAGATGAATTTAATAGGGATGGAAGTGTCGTAGAGATGATCGGTGCGGATCACTCCCCAGGGATGGAGATTATGACCGGCTCCTTGGGACAAGGCATCAGTCAGGCTGCAGGGATTGCCATGGGTAGAAAGCTTAAAAAGGAAACTGGTAGAGTCGTTGTATTCTTGTCCGATGGGGAATGTCAATCGGGTCAGTTCTGGGAGGCCGTTCAAGCTATGTCCCATCATAAGCTTGATAATATGGTGGCCTATGTGGATATTAATGGATATCAATGTGATGGAAAAACCACAACGGTCATGGATATTGAGCCCTTTGATAAACGGTTAGAATCTTTTGGGGCTAGAGTATTTAGAATCAACGGACATGATGTGGAGGCACTAGCCGCATTAGGAAAGCTCAAGCCCGATGGAAGACCTACATTCATCCTCTGTGATACGGATCCTTGCAGGGGTGTGGATATCCTTAAGAATCGGATTCCAAAGCTTCATTATGTAAGGTTTAACCATGAAGAAGAACGGGAGCAGTATAGAGCTGTTTACCTAGAAATGACTGGTCCCACAGGGCAAGGAGGGAAGCAAAATGGAGATATTGTCTAAAGTTCATGCAAAAAACTTAGTGAAATGGTCTGCGGACAAGCCAGAGGTTTTAGTACTTTCAGCAGATTTAACAAGCTCTACAGAAATTGATGGATTTAGAGACACCTATCCACAGCGCTTTTTTTCCATGGGTATCGCGGAGCAGAATATGATGAGCTTTGCAGGTGGCCTTGCTAGGGAAGGATATAAGCCTTTTATTCATACCTTTGCAGTTTTTATCTATAGAAGGGCATATGACCAAATTGCCATGTCAATTGCTTACCCTAACTTACCTGTAGTCATGTTTGGATTCTTACCAGGAATCATGACGCCAGGAGGGGCAACCCATCAAGCCATAGAGGATATCTCTGTCATGAGATCATTACCCAATATGACCATCCTTGAGTGTGGAGATGCAACAGATGTGGAATCTGTGTTAGATGTGGCCGATGCAGTGGATGGTCCCGTTTATATCAGAATGCTTAGAGGAGAGATTCCTCGCATTTTCCCTGCAACAGAGCCCATGGAATTTGGAAAATCAAGACTAATCAGTGAGGGAAATGATATTGTTCTGTTAACCAGCGGCATCTGTACAGAAGAAGCACTAAGGGCTTCAAAGGTATTGAGGTCAAGGGGGATATCCATCCATCACCGGCATATCACTACCTTAAAGCCATTTCAGGACAGTGCTGTAATGGAAGCTATCTCTGCATCTACATACGGCGTTATTACCATGGAAAATCACTCTATTGTTGGAGGTCTAGGGACGATTGTAGCTGAGAAGATGGCAGAAGCAGGTATGGGAAAAAAATTGACCAGGATAGGGATTAAGGATACCTTTGTCCACGGCGCAAGTAAGCAGTATTTGATGAAAGAATATGGATTGGATGCCATGGCATTGATACATGAAATTGAAAGAATTGTAGATAGGGATTTGAATATAAAAGAAGATGAGTTAACGGAGGCCTTTGTTGTGGAGGTTCACAGCAAGGCAAAGGCAGAGGCTCTGTAATTCAGTATGGAAGGAGTCCACAACATGTTTTTTTCTGGTGTTAGTAAATTAACCTTGCCCGTTGAGCGGTTCACGGTGATCTATAGAGTAGTAGGAGATGAAAAAGAGGCATATGAAAAGGCAAGAGACATCTGCCTCGAACAGACAGTGGAATTTCCAGAGGACTTGGTTCCAGCGGGGATGATTGCTGACCATATCGTAGGACAGATAAGGTTATTTGAGCCCTATGATGAGAAGAGCTTTCGTGTAGGGGTAAGTTACCCTGTGGATTGTGCTGCCAGTGAATTAACCCAGCTATTGAATGTGGTTTTTGGGAATATCAGTATGAAGCCAGGAATAAAGGTTTTAGATCTAGATCTTCCAGATTCAATACTGAATCATTTTAAGGGACCACGATTCGGAAGGGAAGGGTTAAGAACGCTTTTAGGTGTGGACCAACGACCACTTCTCTTTACTGCACTGAAACCCATGGGCCTTACCAATGAAGAATTGGCGGAACTTGCCTATAAATTTGCCCTTGGAGGCATTGATATTATTAAAGATGACCATGGACTCTCCAATCAATCCTTCTCCCCCTTTGAAGAACGGGTGAAGCGATGTGCTGAGGCTGTGGCCAGGGCAAATAGAGAAACGGGATATCAGAGTATTTACATGCCCAACATTACGGCTCCCTATGGGGAAGTCCTTAATAGGGCAAAGACTGCGAAAAGGTTAGGTGCAGGTGGTCTTTTAATTGCCCCAGGGCTTACAGGACTCGATGCCATGCGAGCCGTGGCAGAGGATGATGACATTGGACTACCCATAATGAGTCACCCGGCTTTTCAAGGTAGTTACGTCCTTGGAGATAGTGGTCTTTCCCATCAAGTGCTGTTTGGTCAGATACCAAGACTGGCAGGGGCAGATGGTACGATATATCCGAATTTTGGTGGACGATTTTCATTTAGTAGGGAAGAGTGCCAATCCATATCAATGGCTTGTAGTGTTTCAATGGGTCATTTAAAGTCTGTTTTTCCATGTCCTGCTGGGGGGATGAGCCTTCAAAGTATCCCAGAATCCCTGGGGGTATATGGCAGGGACGTGATATTCTTGGTAGGCGGCGGATTGTTTAAGCAAGGCAATGATATCATCGAAAATAGCAGATATTTCAAGAAGCTTGTGGAGGAATTTAGTAGCAGGACAGAGTAATAATACTTAGTTCACACCCTTAGGTTAAGTATACTTAACCTAAGGGTGTGATTTGCTATGATTCAGGAACATGTAATTTAAATAAGACTTATAAAATAAACTGGTTTTTGATTTGAAAACAATTGAATCAACAAATGGAGTGTGATAGACTAAATTGTAGTAAAGTATATGGATAAATGCCTTTTTATGGTAGAATAAGGATAACGTGAAATAGATATAAATCTAGTGGGCGAAAGAGGTAAATTTACATGTTTACACCGATAAAGAGCAAAAAAGTCTATCAACATGTCATTGAGCAGATCCAAGTCATGGTTATGGATGGAACTCTGAAGAAGGGTGATAAATTACCTGCAGAGAGAGAATTAGCTGAGACGTTAGGTGTCAGCAGGACATCTATTCGAGAAGCGCTAAGGGTTTTGGAGATTATAGGAACCATCGAAAGTCGGCAGGGGGAAGGAAATTTCATTACTGCCAGTATGGAGAAAAGTCTATTCGAGCCGTTATCTGTTATGTTTAAAATCAATCAGGGAAAATCTCAAGACATCCTGGAACTTCGGATTATTATTGAAAATGAAGCGGCAAGACTTGCAGCGGAGAGAATCGAGAAAAAGGATATGGAAATCCTAGATCAATTAATACAAGCTCTGTCCATAGCACAAGATGAAAACGAGAGCACCCTCATTGATAAGGAAATTCACTATAAGATAGCAGAAATTACAGGGAATCACCTTATTATAAGTGTACTAAATGCGATCTCTGCGTTAATGGAGTCCTTCATCAAGGAAGCTAGGATTAGAATTATCAACTGGAAGAAAGAAAGAAATCTATTGCTCCAGCAGCATCAGGAAATATGCGCATCCATCATTGCCAAAGATCCAGATCGAGCGGTTCGCGCGATGAATGCTCATTTTCAAACGGTCATAGATAGTATACAAAATATGGATAGCGAATAAGTAAAAATCCACGATTACTCAGAAACCACTGGGTAGCCGTGGATTTTGTTATTTTTAAAACAATTATTGAGGAATAAACAATAAAAAATAGTTTTTTTTCGTCAACAAAGAAAGGGGATGAGGTAAACAAATCGTTTGAAAAAAATCGAAAGGAAGGAAGCTTGTGAATAAAAAAACAATTGTAGAAACATTGATAATATTGTGATATTTTAATTAAAAGTGGTATTACCATAGTACCAATCATTAGGGATCTGAAACAAGTTCTTTTTAAGAATAGGTTATGATAAAAGACCCGGGGTGTTGCACAGAATCTTAGCCAAGGGGAAATCGTTATCAATGAAACAGTGAAGCCTAGTTCATTCTCGATGGGATTCTATCGTCATAAAGTAAGGTGAAAGCACTGTAAAGTGCTTTTTAAAAAAGGTTTAATGGTAAGACCATAATACCACAAAATATTAAGGAGGCTATTCAATGGAAATACTTGTCTGTATTAAGCAAGTACCTGGGACTTCAGAGGTAGAAGTAGATGAAAAAACAGGTGTGTTGAAGAGGGATGGGGTCGATTCAAAGCTCAATCCATATGATTTATATGCAATTGAAACAGCATTGAAAATGAAAGAGCAGAAGGGTGCAAAGGTCAATGTCATTAGTATGGGACCACCCCAAGCAGCTGAAATCATTCAAGAAGCTTATATGATGGGCGCAGATAATGGCGCATTGTTAACGGATAGAAAATTCGCTGGTGCTGATGTACTGGCTACGGCATACACCCTGTCTCAAGGGGTTAAGAAAATGGGTAACATCGATTTGATCATATGTGGTAAACAAACGACAGATGGAGACACGGCTCAGGTTGGACCTGAAATGGCAGAGTTTCTAGGCATCCCCCATGTGGCCAATGTAAGAAAAATCGTTGAGCTAAAGGACGACTCTATTGTTGTTGAGATGGATATGCCTACTACTATTGAAATTGCCGATGTTAAGTTTCCGTGTTTGATTACAGTGGAGAAGGGAATTTTTCAGCCGAGACTTCCGTCATTCAAGTTAAAAATGGCTACCAAGGATAAGGAAATTCCGTTTTACACAATTGAAGATTTTGACGATCAAAATGAAATGAATTACGGTTTAAATGGATCTCCTACTCAGGTGTTAAAAATATTCCCGCCAGAATCAAACACAGACCATGAAATGTGGGAAGGCACAGGTGGAGACCTTGCTGATCGGTTATTATCAAAATTGAAAGAACTTAAATTTGTATAGGAGGGAATTAAATGGCGAAGATAGTTATTCATCATGATAAGGTAACAAGCCCTGAAGAATTGGTAAAGATTTGTCCCTTTAGTGCCATTGAATATGATAACCAGTATATTTCTATAAATGCGGCTTGTAAAATGTGTAAGATTTGTATTAAAAAAGGTGCAGGTGTTTTTGAGTGGGTAGAAGAGGAAATTGTAGGTATTGATAAAAGCAAATGGAAGGGAATCGCTGTCTATGTGGATCATGTAGAAGGAGAGATACATCCCGTAACCTATGAATTGATTGGAAAAGCAAAAGAACTTGCAGGAAAAATCAATCATCCCGTTTACTGTGTATTTATGGGGCATGAGATCAAAGGGAAGGCCAATGAACTTCTCCATTATGGCGTAGATCAGGTCTTCGTCTATGATGATGAAGAATTGAAGGATTTTAGAATTGAGCCTTACACGGCAGCCTTCGAGGATTTTATTGAGAACCTAAAACCGACCATCGTTCTGGTTGGCGGAACCACAGTAGGAAGATCCCTAGCACCGAGGGTAGCAGCGAGATTTAGAACAGGGCTTACCGCAGACTGTACTATATTAGGGATTCAAGAAAATACAGATCTAGACCAAATCAGACCAGCATTTGGCGGGAATATCATGGCTCATATCTATACACCAAATCATAGACCACAGTTTGCCACTGTTCGATATAAGATTTTCACAGCACCAGAAAGAATTGAGAATCCTGCTGGCAAAGTGACAACCTGCGAAATTGCCAAGGAAGCATTGGCATCAAAAATTACGGTACTAGATGTGAAACAAAAAGAAAAAGAGATAAGTATTGAAGACGCAGAGGTTGTCATCGTAGCAGGAAGAGGTATCAAGATGCAAGGGGATCTAGATATGATCTACAAATTGGCAGATCTTTTGGGCGCCCATGTTGCAAGCACAAGACCACTGATCGAGGCTGGTTGGACAGATCCTAGAAAACAAATCGGACTAAGCGGTAGAACAGTAAAACCAAGACTGATCATTACTTGTGGGGTTTCGGGAGCCATTCAGTTCGTTGCTGGGATGAACAATTCGGAATGCATTATCGCCATCAATCAAGATGAGAACGCACCAGTCTTTAAAGTAGCCCACTATGCATTGAAAGGTGATATTTATGAAATAATTCCCGCCCTTATTGAAAAGATAAGTAACCTAGGGACGGTTATATCTATTGAGCAATTAAAGCAAATTGTATCCTAAAAAGTTAATGGGAGGGAAACTGATGAATTATAAAGCAATAGAAAGTCAAGACATCGCATTTTTGATTTCAGTTTGCGGTAAAGATCGGGTATTTGTAGGAGAAGAAATCAATGAAGATTTTGCCCATGATGAACTTGGTGGTATTGAAAAATTACCAGAGGTCATGGTTGAAGCCACTTCAACTGAAGAAGTATCTAAGATCATGAAGTATGCTTTTGAACATCATATACCTGTAACCCCGAGGGGGCAGGGAACTGGATTGGTAGGAGGTTCTGTTGCAATTTATGGCGGAATCATGTTGAATTTAACGAAGATGAACAAAATTGTGGAATTAGATGAGGATAATTTAACCCTCACAGTAGAACCCGGGGTATTATTGATGGAAATCTCCAAGTTTGTTGAAAGTCATGATCTGTTTTATCCACCAGATCCAGGAGAAAAAAGTGCCACCATTGCAGGGAATATCAATACCAATGCTGGTGGAATGAGAGCGGTAAAGTATGGTGTGACGAGGGACTATGTAAGAGGACTTGAAATCGTTCTTCCTAATGGGGATGTGATGGAAGTAGGCGGAAAAATTGTAAAGAATAGTTCAGGATATAGTCTAAAGGATTTGATTGTTGGCTCAGAGGGAACTTTAGCCATCGTGACGAAGGCTGTACTGAAATTATTACCTTTGCCTAAAAAAGCCATAAGTTTGTTGATTCCTTTCCCGAATTTAGCAATGGCCATTGAGACGGTTCCGAAGATCATTAAATCAAAAACAATCCCAACTGCGGTAGAATTCATGGAAAGTGCTGCCATATTAGCAGCAGAAGAGTTTCTGGGAATGAAGTTTCCTGATAAGTCTTCTGATGCATACTTACTTCTTACCTTTGATGGGAATAGCAAAGAGGAAATAGAAAGTGCCTATGATAAGGTAGCTCATATTTGTTTAGATTCAGGGGCGTTGGATGTATTGATTTCAAATACCCAAGAGCGACAAGAGTCTATATGGAAGGCTAGAGGTGCATTCCTTGAGGCAATCAAGGCTTCTACAACAGAAATGGATGAATGTGACGTGGTTGTACCTAGAAATAAGGTTGCTGATTTTATCAAATATACCAATGAACTGCAAGAACAATTTAATGTAAGAGTGAAGAGCTTTGGACATGCTGGGGACGGAAACCTCCATGTATATGTATTAAGGGATGCCCTTACAGAAGAAGAATGGAAAAAGACCCTTGGGGATGTATTTGAGTGTATGTATGGCAGAGCAAGGGAATTAGGTGGTCAGGTATCCGGTGAGCATGGTATTGGTTATGCGAAAAAGCCATTCTTGATTGAATCCATGGGTGACAACGGCATGCAGTTACTAAAAAACATTAAATTGGCCTTTGATCCGAAAAGTATTCTAAACCCGGGAAAGGTTTGTTAGACTAAGAAGATTTACGCCTTACCTTATCTGTAACTTTCTGAGATAAGGTAAGGTGTGAAACTTTAAAGTAAACTGTTTCAATCAAAGTAGAATACTTTAATTAAAGGGGGAAATCGTAGCATGTATGCATTTATAGCTTTTTTACCAATTTTACTGACGATCATATTAATGGTAGGTTTTAACTGGGCAGCGAAGAAAGCGTTACCAATCTCATGGTTGCTTGCCGCAGTGATCGCCATTGCTGTATGGAGAATGAATGTTCACAATGTATTGGCTTACTCTGTCTTCGGTGTATTAAAGGCTGTAGATGTATTGATCATTATTTTTGGTGCTATCCTGATCTTGAATACATTGAAGCAATCAGGCGCAATGACAACCATTAACAATGGTTTTAATGGCATTACGAAGGATAGACGTATTCAAGCAATCATTATTGGATGGATGTTTGGTGCGTTTATTGAAGGGGCAGCGGGGTTTGGTACGCCAGCAGCACTGGCAGGTCCACTCCTTGTAGGTCTAGGTTTTCCTCCTCTGGCAGCAGCCATGGTGACACTTATATTTAATAGTACCCCAGTTTCTTTCGGTGCAGTGGGAACGCCTGTATTTGGCGCAATGAGTACCATTGCCAACAATCTCCAGGCTGTTGGTGCTGATCCAGAGCTATTCAAGATGACGATGACAAAATGGATTGCATTGTCCCATGGTGCAGTAGGGACATTTATACCCTTGCTGGGAATCTGTATGTTGACGAAATTCTTTGGAAAAGAAAAATCTATTAAACCTGGATTAGAAGCAGCGCCATTTGCCATATTTGCAGGTTTAGCTTTTACAGTTCCATACATTTTGATTGCCACCATATTTGGACCAGAATTACCATCGTTGGTAGGGGCATTTATTGGACTAGCTATAGTTGTCATTGCAGCCAAGAGTGGTTTCTTGGTACCAAAGAAGCATTGGGACTTCCCTGAAAAGTCTCAATGGCAAGAAGACTGGAAATCAAAAGTAGATACTGGCAATGTAGGAGAAGCAAAAATGTCTCTCCTTAAAGCTTGGACACCATATATACTAATTGCAATAATACTAGTCGTTACCCGTATCCCTTCCTTTGGTTTAAAGGCATTGCTGACTGCCCAACAAATTCGTATACCGAATATATTAGGTATTGAAAATTTAAATTATGGATTGCAATGGGCGTATCTTCCAGGTACCATTCCCTTTATACTGGTTGCACTGATTACCCACGTCATTCATGGAATGACTGGAGAACAGGTGAAAACGGCGTGGACCAGTACATTTAAGCAGTTAACAGGAGCGGCGATTACATTGTTTGCTGGTATTGCCTTGGTACAGCTGATGCTGAACTCAGGCGTTAATAATGCAGGACTGGCAAGTATGTTGACAGAGATGGCGAGGACTGCTGCTGGCGTGGCTGGGTCAGCGTATCCATTCTTTTCACCATTTATCGGTGTGTTAGGTGCATTTATGTCAGGCTCCAATACTGTGTCCAATATTCTTTTCTCTTCCTTGCAGTTTGAGACGGCATCAATCCTTAAAATGCCTCAAGTATTAATTGTAGCCCTTCAGGTTATTGGTGGTGCAGTGGGTAATATGATCTGTATCAATAACGTGGTTGCAGTTTGTGCCACGGTAGGATGTGAAGGGAACGAAGGAAAAATTATTCGAAGAAATGCGATCCCATGCTTCATTTATGGTATCGTGGTCGCTACGGTTGTTGCGATCCTCATCTATAGTGGTTTCAACCCACTACCACTTTAGGAATAGAACCGGTTAACCTTATAGGAACTAGTAAAATCAAAAGGCAGGAGCGTAGCTCCTGCCTTTTGATTTTACACATCATTCATATGTATTAAATAACTTACGAATAGGAAATAGTATGGAAGAGAGTATATATATTAATCATTAGAAAGGATGGTGAGTATTATGACAAAACCACAAACCATTAGTGTAACCAAACCTACAGGTGAAGAATTTCCTGAGGAGAAATATAACGAATTGGGAGCCTTTATAGACAATATGGAAACCACAAAAGGAGCTTTAATTGAGATTCTTCATAAAGCCCAGGGCATATTTGGGTATCTTCCTAGGGATGTGCAGCTTTATGTTGCTAGGAAATTAGGGATTCCTGGAGCCGAGGTGTTTGGTGTCGTAAGTTTCTATTCATATTTCACCACAAAACCGAGGGGAAAACATACATTAAGTATATGTATGGGAACAGCCTGCTTTGTGAGGGGCTCGGACAAGGTGATTGAAAAGTTTAAGGAAAAGCTCGGCGTAGAATCCAACGAAATAACGGAAGACGGTCTCTTTACTCTGAGAGATGTCCGCTGTATCGGAGCCTGTGGTCTCGCACCTTTGATTACAATAGATGATAAAGTATATGGGCGGGTAAAGGAAGAGGATATTGATAATATTATCAAAGAATATCGCAGTTAGGAGGCGGAAGGATGAAGATCAAAAGCTTAGATGAGTTAAGAGCCATCAGAGAAGAGCATTCGAATCAAGTACGATTGCGGGAGCACGGAGAGGCTACAGGAGATAAAATAGAAATATTGATTGGTATGGCGACTTGTGGTATTTCTTCTGGGGCTAGGGAAACTCTTAATGCCTTTGTCAATCAATTAGCGAATGAAAGGTTAGACAATGTAAAGGTGGTACCCGTTGGTTGTATCGGATACTGTCATTCAGAACCTACCGTGCAAGTGAATATACCAGGTCAAAAACCTGTACTTTATGGAAATGTGAAGGAAAACAAGGTACAGGATATAGTAGAAAAACATATAAAAGATGGGAAACCAGTAGAAAATTTAGTGTTACATGTTGATTTTGAAAGAGCATAGAAAAGATAAGATGCGCAAGATCATGAATAGATCATATTGATTGTTGAACGATAGTCTCAGCTTCAAATATGAATCATGCAGAGGAGGTTAGCCATGGCAAGCACTCGTACAAATATTATGGTCTGTTGTGGTACAGGCTGTTTGGCAAGCGAAAGTGAAAAGGTGTTAAAAAATTTAGAGGTGATTGCAAAGGCCCGGGGATATGCAGAGGAAGTACAAGTTATCAAAACAGGCTGCTTCGGCTTTTGTGAACAGGGGTCTATTGTAAAGGTTGAACCAGACAATGTGTTTTATGTTAGAGTGGGTCCTAAGGATGCCAAGGAAATTATTGATGAGCATATTATCAAAGGCAGAAAAGTGGAGAGGCTTTTATATGAGGAACCCAAAGAGAAGGAGCGAATTAAGAAACAAGAAGATATGCCCTTTTATAAAAAGCAGCTGCGGGTTGCCCTTAAGAACTGTGGTTTGATTAATCCGGAAGACATTTATGAATATATTGCATTGGGAGGCTATGAAGCCTTGGGGAATGCTATTACCCAAATGTCAAGAGATCAAGTGATTGAAGAAGTGAAAAAATCAGGATTGAGAGGGCGCGGCGGTGGAGGTTTTCCTACGGGACTCAAGTGGGAAATTACGAAAAAGCAAGAAAGTGATGTAAAGTTTATGATTTGCAATGCCGATGAGGGTGATCCAGGGGCGTTCATGGATCGTAGTATACTAGAAGGCGACCCCCACAGTGTGTTGGAAGCCATGGCCATAGGGGCCTATGCTATCGGTGCAGACAAAGGTATTATCTACATTCGTGCGGAATATCCTCTAGCCATCGCTCGATTGAATACAGCGCTGAAGCAGGCAAGAGAACTTGGATTACTTGGAAAGAATATTTTCGGAACCAATTTCAGTTTTGATATTAACTTGAAATATGGAGCTGGTGCCTTTGTTTGTGGAGAGGAGACAGCCCTGATTAATTCATGTGAGGGAAAAAGAGGGGAACCAAATTTTAAGCCTCCTTATCCAGCTGAAGAAGGATACTGGGGTCATCCAACCTGTGTCAACAATGTAGAGACCTTTGCAAATATTCCTTCCATCATCACAAGGGGAGCAGAGTGGTTTGCATCTATGGGAACAGAAAAAAGCAAAGGAACAAAGGTTTTTGCCCTAGCCGGTAAGATCAATAATGTAGGCCTTGTGGAGGTACCAATGGGTATTACTTTTCGGGAGATTATTTTTGATATCGGCGGAGGTATACCCAAAGGGAAGAAGTTTAAGGCTGTACAGACAGGTGGCCCATCAGGCGGCGTGATTACGGAGGAAGGATTAGATACGCCCATTGATTATGATAGCCTCCTTGAACAAGGATCAATGATGGGGTCAGGTGGCATGATTGTCATGGATGAGGATGATAACATGGTGAATATTGCAAAGTTTTATCTAGAATTTACCATGGACGAAGCCTGTGGAAGATGTGGACCAGGGCGTATTGGTACCAAACGATTGTTTGAGTTGCTCCATAAAGTAACCACCGGCAAGGCTACTATGGCGGATTTAGATGCAATGAAGCAGCTATCCTACATGGTGAAGGATAGTTCCCTCTGTGGTTTGTGTCAAACGGCGCCAAATCCAATCATTAGCACCATGAAGCATTTTTGGCATGAATATTTGGCGCTCATTAAGGATGTGGATCATCCTCAAGGTGAAGGAAAATATGTGCCAAAGAATAAAATCGGTATGAAATCTTAAAATAAGCGAGGTGATAGTATGATGGCTGGAAATCAAGAAAAGTATAAAGATAGAAAAAAGATTCACATTAAGATTAACGACCAAGACTTGACAGTGCCAGACGGAATAACGATCTTAGAGTCGGCCCATGAGGTAGGCGTGAAAATACCAACCTTATGTCATCTGGATCTTCATGATCTACAAATGTATAATAAAACGGCTTCATGTAGGGTTTGCATGGTTGAATTAGTAGATGGAGGCAATCAGAATCGAAATAAGCTTGTACCTGCTTGTGTGACAAAGGCCTATGAAGGCATGACAATTCGTACGGATACTCTCCGAGCGATTAATGCTAGAAGAATGTCTGTGGAGCTTTTATTATCAAACCATCCTAATGAATGTTTTACATGTCCGAAGAACCTAGAGTGTGAGCTTCAAGCTCTAGCAGAAGAGTTAAATGTAAGGGAAATTCGCTGGGAAGGAGAAAGGATGGATTATCCTAAGGATTTCTCCAGTGATGCGATTGTAAAGGACTCGAATAAATGTATCTACTGTAGGCGCTGCGAAACAGGATGTAATGTGGTGCAAACCTGCGGTATATTGTCTGGTATTGGGAGAGGTTTTAATGCATTCGTAGGACCATTTGCCAATATACCTATGGTAGAATCCTCTTGTACATACTGTGGACAATGTGTACAAGTATGTCCTACGGCTGCCCTAACAGAGGTATATCATGTCGATAAGGTATGGGAGGCATTGAATGACCCAGATAAGCATGTGATTGTGCAAACTGCCCCAGCTATTCGTGTTGCCCTAGGCGAACTATTTGGTATGGAAGCAGGGACCATTGTTACTGGAAAAATGGTAACAGCCTTAAAACGTATGGGCTTTGACGGTGTATTTGATACAGATTTTGGTGCGGACCTTACTATTATGGAGGAGGCATCCGAATTAATCTATCGAATCAAAAACAATAAAACATTGCCTATTCTAACGAATTGCTGTCCTGCATGGGTAAAGTTTATTGAGCATCAATTCCCCGAATTACTTCATGTACCATCCACTTGTAAATCACCCCATATTATGTTT
>CALECF010000011.1 GCA_937948705.1 uncultured Anaerosolibacter sp.
ACTATCGTAGTAAATGCTGATCATGAACCACTCATTCCCACTGAGACGTTTGAAGCTGTGCAAGAGAAAATACGAACACGCGAAAAAATAAAAAGACCCAACCAAAAACCACTCGAAGGGTGTAGGCATTGGCTGTCTGGATTAGTCAGATGCAGTAATTGTGATGCAACCCTAGTTTATACCGCACTAAGAGCACCTAGCTTTCAGTGCAAAGGTTATGCTTCTGGCCGGTGTAAAGTATCTCACAGTATTACAGTTAAAAAGATCGAAGAAGCGGTCTTAGATGAGCTCCTGCGATTGACAAAGGGCGTAGAAACTCAGAACTATAATATTAAATCTAATAACAATGCTGATCTTGAAATTGAATCACTAGAAAAGCAGCTGGATAAAATCAAAGGTAAGCTAGATAGAGCAAAACAGGCATTCTTAGCTGAGATTGATACACTCCAAGAGTATAAGTTTAATAAAGAGCTTCTGCAAAAGGAAGAATCGGATATTAGAGAAAGAATAACAGAATTGAAGAATGCCGATAGAAAAACTGATATGAATGCGTTTAGAAAAAAGGCAGGGGTTGTATATTCCATGCTTATTTCAGAAGATGTGCCAATGATCGAAAAGCAGAAGGCTATACGCTCTATGGTTTCAAGAATAGTGTTTATAAAACAGGAAGGATACTTGGATATAGATTACTATATGTAAAAACATACCCAGTTGCCATCAGGACCTCCTAATTGCGTCATGATATATTGAGCAGTTTTTGGGTCTCTACATGAAATTTTAACTGGATATTCTAATTTTTTTTCATAAATCCACATATGCAATGATTCCCCCTCTAGTATTTAATTTCCCAAGGCCAAGGTCCTTCAACCCATTTCCATGGGTACTGGCTTTGGGAACATCCGAAATTTTTTAAAGGACCATATAAACTCTCATATTCGGCTTTTACCATCATAAGCTGATAGGTATATGTGTTGTAATCCATAAGGGCCTTTTGATCCGTCGGATGGGTATCTAGATATAAATTCAAATCTATACATGCAAATTCAAGTTCCTGCATTCTTTGCAGCATTTCTAGTCTCTCTTTATTCATGAATTTCCCCCCTAACCTTTCATGTCTTCATCATAATAGTATGGTGGCCAAGGCTTCACGAGTTCAGGAAATAAAGTACCTACTTTCAGTGCCATTGGCAAAGGGTACTTGAGCATATACATCTGATAGGGCACATATGCCCTGGCAAGCATATATCTTAACTGTTCAATTTCAGCAGGAACAGGATGATGTTCATAAGTTTGTTCTAGATGTTTCAAATGTGCTTCCCCCTTTTATATGATTTCTAACTTGCAATACCATCATATTCAAAATAAAATAAAGAGAAACTTTAATTTTATAAATTTTTATAAGATTTATTCTGAAACAGAAAAAAGCTGCCTGAAGTTCCCAAGCAGCACTTATTTCAACATTCTTTTATTTTCTATAGAATCTCCTGCCCATCAGTTGGTCCTGCCATGGACTTTGTATAAGTTTCTCTAGACTCTTTTTTATACTCATTGAGCCTCCGTAAGTTGATAATCCACAGATATAACACAAATGGAAAAAACAATAGCATGAGTGCAGGAATTTTAGCCATCAGAATAAAATCAAAAATTCCGTGCAAAATCACGGGGACAGTTAACGCTCTACGAAGAAAGTGCTTTCGGGTCGGTTCATCCGCAGCAAATCTTGATAAGGATAGGTAATAGCCCATGGTGACACCAAACAACATGTGGGCAGGTACAGACAAAATGCCTCGGTATAATCCCACATATGGATTGGCCGCGAATCGAAAAACCACGTACATGATGTTTTCAATCGTTGCAAAGCCCAATGCAGCATATACTGCATATATGATACCATCAAGTTTCTCATCAAATGCCCGATGGTAATAGGCTGTCTTCATGACTACACCGCGCTTAAAAAGTTCTTCCGTAAAACCTGCTACGATAAATGCTGTGTAAGCAGCGGACAGTACACCCTCAAAAACGTTAAATGACATTAAAAAACGCTCAACGATGGCGGTTGGAATTACAGATAAAGCACCAAAGAGAAATACCTTCATCAATAGATGTACAGGTTCACGATCGTACCGATCCGTCAAATAAGCAGCCAAAGCCAGGGCCAGTCCTGGAGAAATTGCGATAATAAATAGCCTTGTAATCACATAATCATCCTCTCTTTCCTCGACTAATAATAGTATTTGTATGTGAAAGAAATAATAAAATAGGTATTATTTACAATGATTTTATCTTCTATGTATTTCACTATTTACGATAAAAAATCCTTTTCTTTCCCGTGTAATTCCACAAAAACTACGGATAATAAATGTAGATAAGGAGGTTTTGATAATGGATGAAAAAAGAATTTACGCTAGCTTTGTAAATAATACCGATGTAAATGGCTATATTAGTGGGCTCATTCATGAGGACAAGCAAATTCATGGAGACAAAACGGAGAAAAAGAAAAAGGATCAATCAAATAACACAAAGTTCTGCAGCGAATGTATCAATGATGACCTCACGAGCCTAGATATTACAGTTTAATAACTTTTAAATAAAATGGTGAGAAGTATTTCTCACCATTTTATTTTTTTACCCTTCATCTCTAGTCAGATGAAGCCGGTCAAATACTTCAAAAATAATACTAAGGAGAATGGATACGATGGTTGCCAAGGTCATTCCCTTTAATTCCAAGCTGCCGATATTGAGATGGATGCCGCTGAGACCAATGGCTAAAACAGCAGAGGTTAATACTAGATTCTTGGAGTTACTATAATCCACCTTTTCTTCCACCAGCATCCGTACACCCGACGAGGCAATGACACCGAACAGTAATAGAGATACACCTCCCATAACAGGTGTAGGAATGGTCTGAATGGCTGCCGTCAGCTTTCCTACAAAGGAGAGCAGGATGGAAATAATGGCGGCGCCTGCGATAACCCAAACACTATAAACACCTGTAATCGCCATCACGCCAATGTTTTCTCCATAGGTAGTCGTGGGTACCGAACCGAACATACCTGATAACATAGTAGAAATGCCATCTCCCAGCATAGTACGGTGTAAACCTGGGTCTTTTTTCAAATTATGGCCAACGATGTTACTAGTCACAATGAGGTGTCCTATATGCTCCGATATCACCACAAGGGTTGCTGGCAAGATAATTAAAATAGCATCCAATTGAAAAATAGGTCGATAAAATACAGGCATCTGAAACCAATCGGCCTTGGCTATTGCACTAAAATCTACAATTCTCATAAAAATTGAAAGTATGTATCCTGAAATAATTCCAACGAGAATAGGAATTACCGCTAGAAACCCTCTAAAGACTACGGAACCAATGGTTACAATCAGGAACGTGATGATGGATACTGTAATTGTTTTTGTATCAACGGTTTCTCCAGTAAATCCAGCCATGCCTGCTGCCACTGGAGCCAGTTCAAGACCAATGATCGCCACGATGGCACCCATGGCTGCAGGTGGAAAGACCACATCCATCCATTTCGTACCAAAGATTCGGATGATTATAGCAACCAAAGAGAATACCGCTCCTGAGACAATAAAACCACCCAGCACCGTATTATATCCATATTTACCCATAATAATGAGGGCGGGTGAAATAAATGCAAAGCTTGAGCCCAAAAAAGCGGGAACTTTTTTCTTCGTAATAAATATAAATAGCAGTGTTCCGATACCATTAAATAGCAATACCACAGCTGGATTGATTTTAAAAATGACAGGTACCAGCACTGAAGCACCAAACATGGCGAATAAATGCTGTATACTTAGGGGCAAAGCTTCTAGGATTGGTAATTTTTCTCCTACATCGATCTTTCTCTTTTTCATATGCATCCTCCTGTTTTACGGAATCATCTTCATCTTATTTTGACCCTAATCCCCTATAATTATGAGAGTCCATTAGCTAGCCAATGGACTCTCATAATCAATATCTTTCGTTGATATAACTTTCAATAATTGATTTTCTTTTTCCCTCGACCCAAACACCCTCTTCTTTTAGGCGTTCCAACAACCTAAGGTTTTTGGAATGAAATACTACATTTTCATAATCGTTTAGAACAATTTCAAATAGCTTGTCCTTTAGATTTTCAGATTGAACCTTGATATAATATGCCTCGACCTTGTAGAAGTCCAAAAATTCCAGGAGTTTCATGGTGGACTTGTCCTTCTGTTGATAAAAGTAATTGGCATCCTCTAGCATTTTCCTGGCTATGTTGGGATGCTTTTGAATGAGCTTAGCATCCTTAGATTGCATGTAATTATATTTTGCCAGCATGTTATAATACTGATAGTTATAGATCCCTTTTTCAAAGGAGTCGATTCTTTGATATGGTTTAAGATTTAGGCTTTGTATGAAGGCATAGTGTTCCTCGATAAACTCTTTTTTAGAAATATCACCTTTTTTAAACTGGCGGAACAGCGATTCCCGATGATTGAAAAACTTGTCAAATACATTTTCCTGAATACGATAGGTCAATCTAACCACCCATTTCGTCTAGACTATACTATAGCTTGTGGTGAAGTCCTTTATATTATGTATCATCATTCATTCCTAGGCAAAACGTTCTCCATTTTCATAGTAAGACCTTTTTTCCAAAGGGTGAAAACAAATCTCTACACTGCTATATCCCATTTCATGAATAACCCGAGTAATCTCCCGTGCCACTTGATCCTGTATTTCCTGTCCTCTATCAAACCAAGCTACTTCCACAAAAGGATAGCCTGGTACGATACTTCCATCAGAAACAAAGGTGGAGGATATCCATTCTATCGTAAAATAATCCCTTGGACATTCAATTAT
Source organism: uncultured Anaerosolibacter sp. (assembly GCA_937948705.1). The sequence goes on from CALECF010000011.1 coordinate 4,853, forward strand.
TTTTTCTAGTACATCAATCATGGTTTTACTCACTGCACATACTTTCTCGAGGTTAACGCCTCTCATTTTGATTTGGGGCATACAAGCCACCTCCTTTTCATCATTGTACCCTTAAAACTACCAAAAGCAAAGTGAAAAATATGATATACTAGCAAGCATAAGCTTATATGATACAGCCCTATAGGCTGATCTATTCAATCCCGAAGGAGGTTTTGACTTTGTCAAGGTTTGAAGAAAAAGTTGTCGTTATTACCGGGGGTGCCCAAGGAATTGGTATGGCCATCTCCAGATTTTTCGCCCACGAAGGTGCATTGGTGGTCATCGCCGATATTGATAGGGATGCCTCTAAGGAAAATGAAGCATACATCCTTCAGGAGGGAGGGAAATGTATATCTATTCCTACAGATGTTGCCTCGGAAGCATCCGTTATTGAACTTATGGATACCGTCGGTCAGCAATATGGACGCATAGATATCCTAGTGAATAACGCCGCCATACCTTTTGACAAGAATATTGAAACCCGTACCATGGATGAATGGCACCATGCCCTGGCTGTTAATCTAACCGGTCCCTATATGGTCGTCAAATATGGATTGTCCTATATGAAACATACCCAAGCCTCCATTATAAATATTGCATCTACACGGGCACTGATGTCTGAGCCCAATACGGAGCCTTACTCGGCATCTAAGGGTGGACTACTGGCGCTGACCCATTCCTTGGCAATCAGCTTAGGTAAATATGGCATCCGTGTAAATGCTCTAAGCCCAGGCTGGATCGATGTCAGTGCTTGGGGTAAAAAAGGAATCCGACAACAAGCCAGATTGTCTGATCAAGATCATCAACAACATCCTGTCGGTCGAGTGGGTAAACCCGAAGATATTGCAAAAGCATGCCTTTTTTTATGCTCTGAAGATGCGTCTTTCATCACAGGGGCTAATTTAATTATAGATGGTGGTATGACTGTGAAAATGATCTATGCTGAATAAGACGCTAGGGAATGTATCCCTAGCGTCTTATTTTAAATCATTCACCACATAACGTATATTTTGATCCCGCTTTCGTATATTACTATCATATTGGATCAATTGTTTCACCTCAGGAATCTCTATCAACGCCTTCCAACCTAAATAGATGCCTAGAACAAATTCCTTTCTCAGTTCCCCCATTTTGTCTAATAAAGGACATTGGTGAATCTGCTCCTTCTCTACAACCAAGGATAAACTATTCCCCTCAAGATGAGGCTCAAAGGGATAGCTTCTACATTGAATAGGCCTTAGATCACGGATACAACCATCTTCTTTGTGGCAGTGAAAGTAATATAAATATTTCACCTTTGGCGGCACATAATAATGCTTACTGGTGTGCTTCTCAAAGTGAAATCTTTGTTCTAGGGGTGTATCCTTAAAGACACTCTCATATTCATAGGGCATAAGATAAAGCCCTATTTCCTCCCCATCCTCGGTAAAATTTCTACAGCAGTGGCTATTACAAAGGAGACCACAGTCCTCTTCGATTACTTTTTCGCTCATATAAGCATAGGCTTTTTGATAGACTTCTTTATAGTCCATTCCATCTCCTCCAACGTTTTATTCACTCCTAGATTATACAATAAAAACGCGCCCCTTTCATGCTCTAAATGAAAGTATTTCTTTGGCGTCTTTCTTGTTGAAATATGGACAATCCTAAAAAGTATTTCCCAAGAAATATCAAGAAATATGGGAAAAGAGACCACTCCTTGGGTTGCGCAAGGAGGGGCCTCTCATAAAAGGGAGTATGTTATGCATTTTCTATATCATGCCCTCTTGGACAGAAACTAGCTTACATGAATCTTATATTTTCTAAAGACATTTTTTATCTTTTCCATAAGTTCAGGTGTGGGAGATTGTACATCTTTGAGCTCATAATTCAAACCAAGGCTCTCCCATTTATGAACGCCCATGGCATGATAGGGCAGCAATTCAACCTTTTCTACATTTTTTAACTCTTGGATAAATCGACATAGATTTTCTATATCCTGTTCATCATCCGTGTATCCCGGAACCACAACGTGTCGAATCCATACAGGTATATTCTTCCCCTCTAGGATTTTCGCAAATTCTAATATTTTTTCATTGCTGACACCTGTCAGTTGCCGATGTTTCTCATCATCCATGTGCTTTAGATCTAGAAGCACCATATCCGTAAAGGGAAGAAATTGTTCAGCCCTCTGGGCATCACAATAGCCTGATGTATCTAAACAGGTATGAATGTTCTCTTCTTTACAGCTTTTTAATAAGGTTGTTAGGAAATCATGCTGCATGGTAGGTTCTCCTCCAGATACAGTAACACCACCTTTTGAAAAGCGAAAGTAGGGTTTATATCTCTTTACTTCCTCCATAATGGCATCTGCGGTCATGCTTTCGCCCACACCACCACTCCACGTATCACAATTATGGCAATACTTGCATCGGAGAGGACAGCCAGCCAGGAATAATACATATCTTATACCTGGTCCGTCTACAGTCCCACAGGTTTCAACAGAGTGAACTTTTCCTTGTGCTGTCATATCCATCACCTCAATCATATTACATCATTTCGTGGAAAGTACGGTTAATTACATCTATTTGTTGTTCCCTTGTTAGTTTGATGAAGTTTACAGCATATCCAGAAACTCGTACCGTAAGCTGGGGATACTTCTCTGGATGCTCCATGGCATCTAATAGGGTCTCTTTATCAAATACGTTTACGTTGATATGATGACCATGCTGTGAGAAATAACCATCTAGTAGTCCTGCCATATTGGCAATTTGAGCTTCCTTTGTTTTTCCTAAAGCTCCTGGTACGATAGAGAAGGTATATGAGATACCATCCTGACTATGCTCATATGGCAATTTCGCCACGGAGTTCATAGATGCTATAGCACCCTTCTTATCCCTCTTGTGCATTGGATTTGCCCCGGGTGCGAATGGCTCTCCTGCCTTTCTGCCGTCTGGAGTACTTCCTGTCTTCTTACCATAAACAACATTAGAAGTAATGGTTAATACGCTCATGGTAGGTACAGCATTTCTATAAGTGCCGCATTTTCTTAATTTGTTCATAAATCGCTTTACGATATCCTTGGCAATTTCATCAGCCCTTGGATCATCATTGCCATAGGCAGGATATTCACCTTCTACAATGTAATCCACCGCCAAACCGACTTCATTTCTCACTACTTTTACCTTCGCATGTTTGATCGCCGATAAAGAATCGGCTACTAAGGACAATCCGGCGATTCCGCATGCCATGGTTCTTAACACATCACGATCATGGAGTGCCATCTCGATTCTCTCATAGGCATACTTATCATGCATATAATGAATGATATTTAGTGTATTTACATAGAGCTTTGCTAACCAATCCATCAATGTGTCGAATTTATTCATTACCTCATCATAGTTCAAATATTCAGAAGTAATAGGGGCAAACTTTGGTGCAACCTGCTCTCCAAGCTTCTCATCCACACCGCCATTGATTGCATACAGTAGTGCTTTTGCTAGGTTGGCTCTTGCCCCGAAGAACTGCATTTGTTTACCGATTCTCATGGCAGACACACAGCATGCGATGCCATAATCATCACCCCAGTATGGTCTCATGAGGTCATCATTCTCATATTGAATGGAGGATGTATCAATGGATGCCTTCGCACAGTATTTTTTGAAGTTTTCCGGTAAGTGGACCGACCAAAGCACCGTAAGGTTTGGTTCTGGTGCAGCTCCTAAATTGTATAGTGTATGCAACATTCGATAAGAGTTTTTCGTCACCAGACTTCTTCCATCAACGGCCACCCCACCAATACATTCCGTTACCCAGGTTGGGTCACCACTAAATAATTCATTATAATCTGGTGTTCTTAAAAACCTTACCATTCTTAGTTTCATGACAAAATGATCCATCATCTCTTGAATTTCAGCCTCAGTATACACCCCCTGTTTCAAGTCTCTTTCCATGTATACATCTAAAAAGGTAGATACACGACCGATACTCATGGCCGCACCATTTTGCTCCTTTACTGCTGCTAGATAAGCAAAGTACAACCACTGGATTGCTTCCTTCGTATCTACCGCTGCCTCTGAAATATCAAAGCCGTATGTTGCTGCCATCTCCTTTAGTTCTTTTAAGGCTCTTATTTGTTCCTGAATTTCTTCCCGTAATCGTATCACGTCCTCAGACATGAAATCCACTTCTAGAGAATCTAGTTGTTCCTTTTTATCCGCAATAAGCACGTTCACACCATAGAGTGCTACTCTTCTGTAGTCTCCAATGATACGACCTCTACCATAGGCATCTGGAAGTCCTGTGATGACGCCAGTTTTTCTAGCCAATTTCATTTCAGGAGTATATGCATCAAAAACTCCTTGGTTATGGGTTTTTCTATATTTTGTGAACAATTCATTGATTTGAGGATCCAGTGTATAACCATAGGCATCACAAGCATCCTTTACCATCTTAATTCCGCCATAGGGCTGTACTGCTCTTTTTAGAGGTGAATCCGTCTGAAACCCAACAATCGTCTCTAATTCTTTTTCAATGTATCCAGGACCATGGGACACGATGGTTGCAATTACATTTGCATCCACTTCTAATGTGCCATTTTTTTCTCTTTCTTTTTTAAATAATACCAATACCTTATCCCAAAGCTTCTTTGTTTTTTCTGTAGGTTCAACTAAAAAGCTATCATCTCCATCATAAGGCGTATAGTTCTTCAAAATAAAGTCTCTCACATTAATTTCTTCTTTCCAAATCCCTTGCTTAAATCCGCTCCAACCTCTCACGATGCTCACTCCTTATATTTAATATTCATTTAGAATACTTTTCTCTTTACAACATTTAAGTAAATCCCTAGGCTCCATTGTTATCTACCTTTATTCTACGACAAAAGTATATACTCTACTGTGATGCAAATCACATTAATTGAAATTATTTCTCAATGTATACAATATACTGTGTTTTCATTATCATACAATAACTGTTCTCCAATTGCAATACCCTCGTGTATTTTCATAATTTTTAAAACTATCCACATTTCTTTTCAAAAAAAAGAAAGACTGTTGATTCTCATCAACAGTGATAGGCTCACATTTCCTTAATTTGATTTAAAACATTATTCAAGAGGCCCTTATACTTATCTACTTCAAGCTCCAGGGCTGTTATTTGGTCCTTCAAGCGTTTTGCTTCTTCTAACAAGGCTGTATTTCCAATGATATTATCATTTCCCGTAGGAGGCATACTCAATATGTTTCCTAGAATCTTTAAAATATCTTCTCCATAGCCTGTTCCCGGGACTGCCCACTTTCCATTTAAATCTGTAACCCTTGGTGCTGTGCCCAATAACCCAGCGTTTTGCAGAACAACATACCTAGGATCAACCACAGATTGTTTTAACGGTTCTTTTGTAGCATATCCCCTCAAATGTTGAATGTGGGCTCTAACCCCAATCCTTGGTGTAGGAAAACTGGCAGCCTCTCCTTTCTTGTTACCATTCATGGCGCCTAGACCAGCATAATTGTTTTGCTCTGGCGTCACGATGCCGCCATATCGAAAGAAGCCCGTTTCCTTTAGGGCCTGGGCGAAGGCAATATCAGCCCTAACACTCTCCGTGTTCCCCTCTTCTAAGTAATAATTAATCAACGCGTCTACCGAGCTATTGATCTTGGGAGAGGCATTGATGGAAAGTAAATACTGTTTCATTTGTCCATGGGTTGCTACAGTCTTACCTAATATATCTACCTTATTCTGAATTCTGTTTAGAAACATCCCTTTGTCTAATGAAGCACCCGGACATGTTTTAGAAGAATGATCCCTATGAAAAACAAGATTTTTTGTTTTAAATAGAGTAAACAATCCACTGATCAGTTTGACAGCTGCTTCATATTGAACACCTTCGAGAATCTCCTGCCCCTTATCAAAATTTCCGATCATTTCAACGGCAAAAGCTCTTTGATTATGCCCTGTAATGCTGGCTGGCATCCGATTCACATCCCTACCATCCCAAATCAGTCCGTCTGGTGACACAGTGACATGCTGGCCAATATCATGCCATCCTAAGACTTCTGTATGATATCGCCACATACCATAAATAACCTGTTCCTTGTTGTTAGCCAATTGATAGCTCTTTTTCGTTGGCTTCCATGTATGATGCAAATGAATGTCCTTGATTTCTCTAGTAATTCTCATGCTCTTTAAATAGGCTAAATAGCTTTCTACCGTATAGCTTTGAAACTTTCTCATTTTTACACCCCCTCATCATTAGATATGCAGAGATGTTAAAAATGATATTTATTTTAACAATTTTTTTGATAAAAATTATGCTTTATCTCTACGTCCAACCTGAATATGCATTTTTGCTTTTTCTTTTGTTGGCGTTTGTGGTTGTAGTTGCTCCTTTGCATGTTCCATCTCTCTCTGCATTTCATCTCTGCATCTTGGACAGTTCTTATGATTTGCAGATAACAATAAACAACCGCATCTTTTACACTCAATATTAATAAAGCTATTCTCAATTTCTATTAACCTACCATCTCGAACAAAATTATTAACCACATGGTAGGGAACCCCTGTTTCCTGTTCAACCTCGAAGGCAGTAGCACCGGGGTATTCTTTTAAATAGCCCCTAATCTTGTCAAAAACCTCCTCGACAATACGATAACAGTCTGGGCAATAATCATGGAGTGATCTTTCTTCGATGGCTTTTTTACATTTCTTACAAGTTCTTACAACAATACTAGCATAGTTGTTTTTTGTCATCTTTTCACCCCAATTATGAATGTTGTCTAATTAGAACCTCATGAATCAATCATTTCCTTATAGTTCATTATACAATATCACCTAAAAAGAAACTTGTGAAAGTTCTCTTACTCATGTAGGTATTTACTCCTATTTTTGTAATCCTTTGGCACTGATCATTCATTCAACACCTGTCTAGGAACAAAATCAATGTGGTCACAGGAGGTCAAAGAATATTCAATTCCATTCACGATTCCTTGGAGCGCACACCAATGGGATTCGCTGCCATGAAGATGCCCATAGACCACCTTATCCACCCCATACTCCTCATAGATGCGTGTAAAGCCAGAAGGATCCATTTTATCATTGGTTGGGGGATAATGGGTCATGACAATGATTTTTTCACAACCCTTCTTTTTTGCCCCGTCTAGGGAAATCTTTAGCCTTTGAAGCTCCCTCTGATAAATTTTTTCATCCTGGGCTTCAAACTTATTTTCATTAGGACAAATCCAGCCTCGGGTGCCACAAATAGCGTAATCTTTATACTGGTAAAAGTTGTTTTGTAAAAAAGACATATCATCAAAAAGAAGATTTAGCTTTGTCACGGAGCTCCACCAATAATCATGATTTCCCCTCAAAAGAATTTTTCTTCCCTTGAGTTCGTGGATCCAATTTAAATCAACCATCACCTGTTCCATATTCATTGCCCAAGAAATGTCTCCAGGAATGAGTACGGTATCTTTGATAGTCACCAGCCGCTGCCAGTTTTCCTTTATCTTTTCTTGGTGTCGAACCCACTGATCCCCAAAAATATCCATGGGCTTATCCGTACCACCGCTTAAATGTAAATCACCAATTGCATATAAAGCCATATATTCACCAACTTTTTCTCTCTTTAGTCTTATTGTGTATCTCCTTGGCCTCTATTATTGCACAAAATCTTTGTATTTTTATCTTACCATAGGAAGAAATAATGGAATACTAAAAATTAGACATTTATTTTTTCCAACTTTAAGATAGAATAATATAGAATAGAAATAAAGCTTAGGAGTGATTTTATGGCAAAGATAACATGGAAGCCTGGTACGATGGTTTATCCTGTACCAGCAGTTTTAGTAACCTGTGGAGATACTGAAGAAAATTATAATATCATTACCGTTGCATGGACAGGCACCATATGCTCTGATCCAGCCATGACTTATATATCCATTCGCCCTGATCGTCATTCATATGAAGCGATCAATCGCACGAAGGAATTTGTCATCAACTTGGCCACCGAGGACTTGGCAAAGGCTACAGATTTTTGCGGTGTTAAATCTGGTAGAGACATGAACAAATTTAAAGAAATGCACCTTACTCCAGAAAAAGCCAGTAAGGTCAGTGCTCCCCTCATCAAGGAAAGTCCCGTCAATATTGAGTGTAAAGTGACTAAGGTATTGGAGCTAGGTACCCATCATATGTTTCTTGCCAAAGTTGTGGCTGTAAATGTGGACGACCAGTATATGGATGATAAGAATAAGTTTCATTTAGATTGGGCCAACCCCATTTGCTATTCCCATGGGCAGTATTATGGTCTTAAAAAATCCTTAGGCAGCTTTGGCTTTTCCGTTGCAAAAAAGAAAAAACGTAGAAGATAATAAAATCTATTTTTGTTTAATACCTGCACGTACCGCCATTAGAATATATTCTCCTATAAAAATGAATAGAGATGTGGCTATGCACATCTCTATTTCTAATCCTGACTTCCTGGTGGGAAAGCCACAGGAACTTTTATTTTTTTCGCCTCGCCTTGATTTACCACATTAATGAATAGTTCTTGCACCACCTCTGGATGGTCTACCGTTAAGTCTGAAAAAAACACTTCCTTTGTTTCACCTGACCCTATTTGTTTGATTAGGTCCATTTTTGTTGCTGAAACCTTCGGCATTGATTTAGGATAGTTATTAAAGCTAGACTCTAATTTAGCTGTCACCTTTACATTACTCATTTCAGCATTTGTTCGGTTTCGCACAGTCACAACCACATTAAACTTTCCGTAAATACGTCCCACTTTGTCTCCTTCTTTATACATATCCTCCGAGATGAACTGAATTTTTTCAATGGATACATCATATTGAGTTTCATAGCCTGTAACAGTGGCTTCTAATTCTTGTATCTTCTGATCTTTATTCTGTATATCACTGTTCAAAGTAGTAACTTCTTTCTTCAGTTGATCCTTCTCCTGTTGAAGTATTGTGACTTGATCTTGTAATTTATCAAGCTCAACACTATTGCATCCCGTCAAAGCCACAGAAAGCAGAACGAATGCCACTACTTTTCTTATGTATTTCACATATCTTCCTCCCTACTGAAGTTGTTGTTTATTCAAATGCTTGATATCTGGCTATTCTATATCTTATACGATCCGATAGCTCATGGAGCTCTTCAGGGCTGCCTTTTTCCCACATGGCCTCGAATTTTTCTTGAAAATCCTTAGCATCAGACTTCTTGCCCATAAGATTTAACATCTGAATATTGTTTACAATATTACTTACTGTATTGGATTTGGTTTCAAATAGGGTTTGGGCATTGACAATTTCATCTCGAATTTGCCACATTTCCATATCAAGTCTTTGGGCAGCTTCAGCAGCAACTTTCAATCGGTCCCTAATATTTTCCGGGATATTTTCCTTATATTTATAATTCAATGAATGCTCGATGGTGGCCCAAAAATTCATAGCTAACGTTCTGATTTGAATCTCTGCCAGTATCTCCTTTTCACCAAAGGCTGACTGTACTGGATACTTTATAATAATATGATAACTCTGATATCCACTATCCTTTTTATTCTTTATATAGTCCTTCTCGTATACAATGTTCAAATCCTTTCCATCTCTTTGGCGAATAAGCTCCCTTACCTTATAGATATCATCTAAGAACTGACACATGATCCTTATGCCAGCAATATCCTCGACCTTCTCCTCAATCTCATCTGTAGAAAAATCATAGCGTTTTGCTTTTTCTAAAATACTTGAAACCTTTTTCACTCTCCCAGTAACAAATTCAATGGGGGAATATTCACTGGTTGCCCTTAACTCGTTTCGAATTGCTTTTAATTTTACTTTTAATTCCTCTACAGCCTGCCCATAAGGAATTAGTAATTTATTCCATTGAAGAACTTGCACTCTCATCCCCTCCATGCACAATCTACAGTTTTATTTTACCATTCTTTTTGGTATTTGATAACAAATTTGTAGTCAGGATAAGGGTATTATTTTTCTTTATGTAAAAAAGGTAACCTATTTTGGTAGGTTACCCTTTTACAGTTCCTATATTAGACTTTTTTTATCTTACAATGCCAAGGAAAACAATCAATGCACCAAACAGAATACCACCAAATCCTAGGATTAATAGTTCCCTGAATAATTTTCCTTTGTCTACATCATCTCCAGCCGATGCCATAGCAAGGGCGCCTAGGGTAGATAATGGTGAATTTGTCACCACATGGGCACCCAAAATGATGGCAGAAACTAAAGCCGTTGGTGTCACTTGGGTACCTAACTTTTCAACCAGCCCAGGTACAGTGGGAATCAAGGTTGGCATGACAACCCCCGATGCCGATGATACAGAAGACATCAAGCCTCCAATGATTGTCATAATAGGTGCTGCTGTTCTAGCATTCATAAAGGTAGATAAAGCGTCTGTTAATGTTGTAATTCCACCGGCGAGGCTGACAACATTGACAAGTACTCCAACACCACATACCAATAACAATGTTGACCAAGGCACACTAAGAACTGAATCTTTTTCATCGGCTGCCCGCAGGAGTAGTAATACTGTTGCTCCTGCAAATCCAACAAGTCCTAAATGAGCCTTAAACGCGATAACTGCCACTACAACCAGCAAAATCACTACAATCGTTGCTTTTTGTTTTGCATTGAAAGCTTCAACAGTTCCTTTTCCTGTCTCTGATCTTGACGAAAGCTTTAAACCTCCAAGAATAATGTATATTACTGCTGCAATGATGACTTGGGCTATAACCATGTTATAAAAAATCCTCATGCCCATATTTGCAAGGCCAATTTTCTCAGAAAGAGTTACAGCAATAATTCCTGTAGGGGCAAGGGGCGATAGCCCGCCAGCATTGGACCCAGCGATAACCATACCAGACATGAGCAACGGGCCAATTCGCTCTTCATGGGCCACGCTCAATGCAATGGGTAACAGTAGGGCACACACTGCAATGTTACCAGGTCCTATGGCAGCAATAACTGTTGCCAAGATAAAGAAGATAATTGGAATCATTTTTTTGTTTCCACCGGCAAGCATAGCACTTTTTCTAGCAATAAGTACCAATGTTCCATTTACCTTTGCTATACCAAACAATAGTGTAACACCCAGTAGGATGAAAAACAAAGAGTTTGGCCATCCCGAAACCAGTGTTGTAAATTTACTGGCGGGATCTGATAAAGCAACTTTCTTCCCTAGCTTTTCATTCATCTCCAGAACAAAAAAGCCTAGAATATATGCACCAGTTATACTTACCAATCCAGTATTGATTCCTCTTTTGAAACCAATATAAATGGCAACAACCAATGCCACCAGAGAAATAATAGCGATCATTCACATTCCTCTCTTTCTTTTGTTAGTTTCCTAAATAAGCAGAAAACAAATCTACTTTTATTTTGAGACTGCTGATGATATTATTTTGAGCTTATTTTATTGAAAGTATGTAATCAACCCTTAGAAAAACGTGTTATCCTTTTTTTCTAAAAAAAATACCCCTCTTACGAGAAGTATTTCTTGAAAAGTTTTACAAGTTTGTATGGTTGTATTCATAAAGATATCTTGGAGCAGGCCTTTTTATGGTTCAATTTTTTTCTGCATATCATCTCCATGATATGCAGTTGTCTCATCAATCTCAGTTTTTGCCTCAGTCTCAGCAGATTGACCTTGCATTTTTTCAAGTTTTATCTCCAAATCCTTCACCTGCTTTTTAAGTTCTCTTATCTTTAGGCTGGACTTCACTTTGCTGAATGTTCCAATCAAAGCAATCATAACAGCACCTAATGCAGCAGAGCCTAATATGACAACGGATTGGCTTAATTGTATTTGTTTCCACATAAAGCGAATTGTAACAATATCAGAATTAGATACTGCAAAAACTGCCACGAGAATCGCAAAGATTAATGATGCAATAAACCATAATTGCATATCCATTCATTCCTTTCTTTCTTGATGTAATCATTTCTTTGTTATTTTCTACAAAGAGTTTATTATACCTCCTTTGTTTTCCACGTACCTCTATGAAAATAAAACCAAATGATTCCCGCCTCTACCATCACCGATATCGTAATTGCCCACCAAACGCCATCCGTTCCCATTTCAAGATTTTTTGCTAAAAAATATGCCAATGGCAGCTTCACAAGGACATTGGCGAATATGGATGCGACCATGGGTGGAAAAGTATCTCCTGCCCCTTGAAATGCACCACCATAAACAACTGGGAAGATTACAAAAACAACACCGATGTACACAATCCGCAAATATTCTATCCCAAGTTGAATCACTGTTTCATCCTTGAGAAAGAACTGAATGATATATCGTGGAAAGATCATATAGGGAACTGCAAAGATTACCATATTAATCATTGCTATTTTCAACCCTTCTCGAATAACTTCCTCCGTCTTCGTCAGATCTTTTCTGCCCAAGCTCTGTCCTACCATCACAGATACTGCTACGGTAAGCCCCGTCAACAAGATAAATGTATAGTTGAACAGCTGTCCCCCTATACCAAAGGCTGCAATGCCTTCTTTTTTACCTACCTCACTGACAATTCGAAACATCATCATACCAGTGATGGGTCTAGACACTTGTTGAAGGCAAGACCATAGCCCGATTCGCAATATGCGCAGTGTATCCACAAGATGCAGCCTTCCATAGATAAAATAATCCATTAGCTTTCCTTCATGAACCTTCTTTAGATAAACATAGGTTATGACAATAAATGCAAAGACATTTGAAAGCACCGTGGCAAGAGCCGCTCCCCTAACCCCATAACCCAATTTGAAAATAAAAATTGGATCCAATACTGCATTTAGAACATTGGCAGCACCAAAGATATACAAAGGTGTTTTCGTATCTCCCAAGGCCTGCAATATGCTGCGAATGGTATAATTTAAAAATACAAAAACGGTACCTTGGAATATAATAGTCAAATATTCTGCTGCACTTTTTAAAACATTTTCCTCTGGCATAAAAATACCTTGCAGAATATCATATGTATTTTGACTGCTGATCCAACCAATCCCAATCCCTAGAATTCCTGCTAATAAAATGGCTTGACTGGCAATTTTCTTCAGTTCCTCTTTGTTTCCTTCTCCAAAAGCCCTTGCCACGATGGCCACAGTCCCTGAGGCTACCAAGGCACTCATAACAAAGACAACCCCAGAAGCAGAGTTACTAATGGATGCACCCGCATTTTCAGCAGTACCGATCATAGAAATAAACTTCATATCCACAGTTCCCAAAAGGGATTGAAGCAACATCCCTATAATTACTGGCCAAGACAAATCCCAAATACCCTTAAGTTCTTTATTTAACTTTACTTTCATCATATATAACCTCCATTCTCCACCCCCATATTAAAAGGGCGAGAACCAATTATATTCCCTAATCATTTCTATTTAAGATTTTAAAAAATTCTTTTATATTATAACATTTTATTCCATATGATTTTTTTATTTTTTCAAAACGATAGATAAAACTTATGATTAACAGCCACTCCATAAGGGTAATCTATCATTAATCCAATTAAACAATACAAGGAGGTTATCTTATGCGTATCATGATTCAATACTGTACCGGTTGAGGCTATCTTCCAAAAGCCATAGGTTTGGCTGAAAGTTTACTCCATATCCACAAAAATAGCATCGCATCCTTAAATATTATCCCTTCTTCTGGCGGTGTATTTGAAGTTACGGTGGACGACAATCTCATCTTTTCAAAGAAAGATCTAGGTCGCTTTCCTGATGAAAATGAAATAGAAAATCTTATAAAATAAAGGAATTCTGCCCTTCGGCAGAATTCCTTTATTTTATAACCCTTTTTTACCCATATAAGAAGCCAAATCAATTACTCTGTTTGAATAGCCCCATTCATTATCATACCAAGCAACAATTTTTAACATATTATCGCCCACCATCATCGTTGATGGTGCGTCAATGATAGATGATCGGTAATCTTTCTTAAAATCAATGGAAACCAATGGTTCTTCGCAATAACCCAAGATACCATATAGAAAACCTTCCGCGGCTTCTTTTAGTTTTTGATTGACTTCCTCAGCTGTAGTCCTTTTATCAAGTTCTACTACGAGATCCACAACAGATACCACTGGAGTAGGAACCCGCATGGACATGCCATTTAATCTTCCTTTAAGTTCTGGAATAACCAAGCCAATGGCTTTCGCAGCTCCTGTGGATGTTGGAATAATAGACTCCGCGGCTGCCCTTGCCCTTCTCAAATCACTGTGGGGCAAGTCCAGTAGTCTTTGGTCATTGGTGTAGGCATGGACAGTCGTCATAAGTCCCTTCACGATCTTATAATGATCATGGATCACCTTGGCAGCTGGTGCAAGACAGTTCGTTGTACAGGACGCATTGGATACAATATGATGCATATCAGCATTATATTCTGTATGGTTAACACCCATAACGATAGTAATGTCTTCGTTCTTTCCTGGTGCAGAGATGATTACCTTCTTCGCTCCACCTTCGAGGTGCTTCATAGCCTTCTCTTTATCTGTAAATATACCGGTAGATTCCACAACGATATCTACGCCTAATTCCTTCCAAGGAATCTGGGCAGGATCTCTATGGGCAGTGAAAACGATTTCTTTATCACCTATGATGATGGATCGATCTGTGGCTTTTACTTCTTGAGGTAAAATGCCATACAAAGAATCATATTTGAAAATATGAGCGTGTTCCTTGGGTCCGCTCGTACTATTGATTGCCACGATTTCTATATCTTCTTCTCTTTCTAACCAGGCTTTTAATACGTTTTTTCCTATCCTTCCAAAACCGTTAATGCCTATCTTGATTGACATATTAAATCCCCTTTCTGATATTTATGTATAATTTTAAACACAATATATGCCTATTGGTATATCACATTGTTTATTGTGTTATACTGCAGTCCTATATTAACACAATTATATTGTATTGTATACACCATAATGCTACTTTTAATTTTTTTTAATAATTATGTCGAAATATTTTCTTGATCCTCCTGTTTTTCTATTCCTAATCCAAATCTTCTATAAGCTAGTTATATGCTACTTCCATACATTCATCTTTGTTTCTTTGACAGTTCTTTTCATGGGAATTCAGCAAATATTTTAAACCTCTTTTCAAATCATCAAAATCTGTCGTATATCTCTGATGCAAAAACCACCATATATCTCGCTACTTTCAAAAACATTGTTGGTTTTTGTTTATTAACTTGTCCAAGTTTTATGTCAACCTTCGGAGAAATCGAGGCAAAAAAAAAGAAAAAGATAAGAAAGAAAAAAGGAAATCCAAAGGTATGTTCCATGGATTTTTGCAGTTTTTCCTACATATTTTCTGCTTCAATGAAATCTATTGCTCTTTTCTTTATTTATGTAAATTTCTTAAAGCTCTTCCATGAAGATAGTTGAATCTTTTCCCTTGAAAAGAGTCCAATTCTACCATGGATTCATCAATACGATCCTTGATCTTCCACCAACTGGTATTCCAGTTGCAGAAAAGACTATTCTCTTCAGGTGCCCTACCAATTAAACGTTGCACCACCACATGGGGACTCAAATACTCAAGAAACAAGATGACCCGCTGCACATAGGCCTCCATGGAGATAATCTCAAAGGCTCCCTGTTCATACATCCTGCCCATGACCGTGTCACTGCGAATGTATAGAGAATGAAGCTTTACTTGCTCAATATCAAGGGCAGAGAGGAACTTCGCATCCTCAATCACATCATCCTCATCATCCCATGGCAAATTTAAGATAAGATGCACACAGGTCTCTAGGCCATACCTTTTTATTCTTAATACTGCATCAAGAAATTCTGCCAAGGTATGTCCCCGATTAATTTTTTTTAAAGTGTGGTAATTTACTGTCTGCAAGCCTAATTCTATGGTAATCGTTATGTCATGATCTGCCTTTAATTCTTGAAGATATTCCAAATAATCATCATGAATACAATCCGGACGGGTTGAAATAGCAATTTCAACTACATGCTCCATGCATGCTTGTCCCATATATTTTTTAAAATCATCCAATGACAGATAGGTATTGGTAAAATTTTGAAAATAGGCAATGAATTTCTGAGCCTTGTACTTTTCCCGTATATATGCCATATTGGTGTCCAATTGTTCCGAAACAGGCATATACTGTGAAAGATTTTCAAATCCTGCCCCCTCTTCTCCACAAAAAATACATCCGCCACAACCTGCTGTCCCATCTCTATTTGGACATGTAACTGGAAGATTTATTGGAATCTTATATACTTTTTCTCCATATCGTTCCCTTAAGTATCGGGAATAAACCCTATATCTTTCTTCGTTATTCACTTCTATAACCCCTTATTTTTAAAGTTTCTTGCCACGTTACCTGAGAAGTAACCAGGAATCTCACCCACTTGGTTTTCCAATTCCAGTGTTGTATCTTTATCCCAATCATCATCTTCTATTTCATATTTCTCATCCATAGGATGATCTCTTTCATTTGGATAAATACCTATATTCTTTATTTTATTTTCATCAACAAAGGATTGATTGTCCATAAAATTGAAAAAGTGCACCCTTAAGGGATGCACTTTCATTATACCACTTTCTTCTTTAACTTTACAGGAATCACTTCAAAGACAACATCTTTACGCAAACGTTTTCCCAGTCCACTCACCATACTGTTTCCTTCGTAATCTTCCCCAGCTTCGCCCATTACAATAATATCAATATTGTTTTTCTCTACCTGATCCTTTAGGGTGTTCAGGACATCATTTGATCGTAGGACGGTTAAGTTCGCCCCGTAGGCTTTAGATTTTTCAAAAAGATACTCCAAAGCATCTCCTTCTTTGGACTTACCAAGAAAATTCCAACCTTCCTGGGCCACATGAATGACAAACAACTGGCCTTCGTGTGCATCTCTTAATTCTGCACCTCTCTTGATCAATCTTTCGCAGGTTTTCTGTTGTGTAACACATACCATGACATTTTTTCCTAGTTTCATGTTGAGACTCCTTTCAAATCTAAGAGTAACTCATACAGATATTCTATACCCACTTCTATTCATTTATCACAGTAATCTCTATTCAACTTTTATTATACTACAAAGTGAATCTCTTAGGATACACACGAAAACCATTTTTGTTTATAAATCTCTACATAGCTTAAGCCCCCTAAGGGGGCTTAAGCTATACCACTGCAGCCAGCAAAAGCATTTCTTCATTATCAGTATAAATTTTATCAAACTGCTGAATGGGCAGTGGATTTCTTCCTCTTCCCACCTCGATCGTATATCCAGGTCTCCTGTATTCTTGAATAAACCAGTCTTTATAGCCAGCATAAGATGCTATCCCATAGGTTTCATCTAATAGGTATCCACTTACTTGAGAAAACAAATCTCCAATTCTTCTCCCTACAGGCGGAGCCATGTTTTGAAAATTCCAGTAGATGACCTCTCCCTGACTGTGATAGGCCAGGACAAGTCTGAAATTATGACTTCTCGTAAAATCAGCTACGGCCTTTGCCTCGGGCTCAGACTCTGGATAAGGCCCAGAATATCTTGTAGGCCCAGGACCCGTAATGCCATACTGGGCTTCTGCTTCCTTTGACCGCTGCCAAAGGGCGTTATAGTTATGGTTTAAATCTACCCCACGAATATTTGCCTGCCATACCTCGGAGAAATTTGTCCTCCCCCTATTCCAGCGAAGCAAATCATTATAATATGGGTTATCAGGCTGTAAACCATTGAGTACAAGATCTACACCATCTGGGTTGACCATGGGCATAATATAAATAGAACTTTGATCCCAGATATCTCTTACATCATAACCTCGAATAGCTCTTTCTTCTACATAAGCCTTTGCAAAGGTCTCTGTAAACTTCATCAAAAGAGGTGAAGTAATCCACTCTAGTGAATGGTGGGTGCCATTGTAAAATACTTGATTGGGTCCATTGCCAATCTTGATGTAATAAAGATTTTTTCCAAGTACACTCTTTCCTGCCACACCGACTTCTAAAAATGGATATCTAACTTTCAACCCCTGAATATCTCTTTCCATGATCTCATAGGTGTAATCAATATTGGTATCCACCACATCCATGCCAAAGGGAATGATCACTTGCTGGCCTATCCTTAAATTGTAAGGATTGAGCCCAGGGTTTGCAGCTACAATTCTAGCTGTACTTGTGTAGAATCGCCTTGATAGATTGTAAATAGTATCGCCTGCTTGGATTGCATATCTCCTATAGCCTAACAAAAACGGTTCTAAAAAACGATAGGTATTGGGGCCAATAATACCATCTGGCGTTAATCCATAATCCCTTTGAAACGCCATAACCGCCTGCTGAGTTTGGGGTCCAAAAACACCATCAATTACTCCAGGATTGTATCCTATTTTTTGGAGAAGGGCCTGGATTTCCATGACATCTGTTCCTCTTGTGCCTAATCGTAAGACTCTCAATCATATCACCTCACACTTTCTGCTACTATTATTTTATCCTAGGAGGTTTTGTTTGGTGTCTTTATTTTGAGTTCCCCTCAATCATTTAATATGCTCCTTTATACGCCTTCATGATAACTTACCATATATTATAAAATAATATGGTATACTAACAATGTGAAGACAATCAAGGAGGGTTATCATGAGGCGATGTACAAAGGTTATTCAACTAACAGGATATTTTTTCACAAAAGAATATGAAAAGAAGAAGAAAGGTAAGACCCAGGTTCGTGAATTAAAGGAAGATACTGTTGTGAAATTCTTTCTTGAGGGAGATACAGAAATACTGGTCTATTTCTTTGAGACTGACCGGGAGGTCCTCATCACACCTGAAAGCAGTCCTGAAGACATCAAACGATATTTAGGAGAAAAATTCCTACAAAAATAAAGCTAGTCAAATTTGACTAGCTTTATTTACGGAATCCAAAAAACAGCTTTTTAAATCCTGTGGTTTCTCGGGATATAGGATACATATCTACATTCGTAATCTGCCACCCATCATCCCCATGTAATACTTTCTTTGCAAAGATGGAAACCTCTGAAGATTCTTTTATGACTTCTCCCTGTACCTGTTGACGATATTCTGCAATCCCTCGCAGTTGACTATACATCGTCTCATCTTCCTCCCGAAAAACCATGGCAACATCTTTTATTTCTTTGATTTTAACATCTGAAGTAATCTTTTTTTCTATAACGAACGCTTTATTTTCATCATAGTTATCAAATAGATAGGGGATTCGAAAGTTTATAGCAAAGGCCAATCCGTATCGACTGGGGTCATAGTTCTCATAATGGAAGCTCTGCCAGTTTTCAAAGGTCCACTGAACATGACGCAGCATCTCATCTTTAAGGAATTCCTCGTCCATCTCATGGTCATGCTCCACATGCATGCTTAATACTTCCCCAGTAAATCCATTAATAATCAGCGCATATACCAACTGGCTCTTCTCTTCTTTATAATGGAGTTCCCAAATGGGTTGCTCCTTCGTGGCTTCAATCACTTCTTCAAGCTCAAGCTTCACATCTCCCAGATCCTTCATTCCTGGATGCCCCTCAGCAATCTTGATAGCTTCTTCTCGCCCTATTATCACTTCTTTTTTATCACCTACTGGTTTAATTGCGCCATTTAAGTCCTCTTGAGGATTATTACTACATCCAAAAGTCGTAACTATAGTAACTATTATTACCATCAAACAAAGTGCTTTTTTCAAGTCCTTCGCTCCTTACCTATTTAAGAATTTATATCATAATATCATTATATAATACATTTTTCATCCTTATGCAATCCCTCATTTTTTGGGATACTGTCTCCTCAATATCCTGCTTTCCTAATTTTTATCCCTTTCAGTGTGCCGTTCTTTCCCTATGCCCATTCTATATTCTAGTTTAAATAGACTTATTTCCAAATTTTTTCCCATGAATGACTAGTCTATCAAAATGGATAAAATGATAATAAATCGTTGCTCTAATTTCATAATGATGATGAGAGGGTGATATCATGAATTCAGCATCGCTCAAGGCCGTAGTATTGGCAAACGAAATCAGTCTTAATAAAATTGCAGAACACTTTGGTATCCAAAAAAAATTCAAATGGGAAGATCAACTTTTTCTTAACCAGGATTCCTTAAAGGGTATCCTTAAGGAACCAGAGATAAAGCTAGTCTATATCTATCATTTTGGCAGCATTGTCTTTATTAATCTAACCCACCATGAAATTATGGATGTTATTAATTATCTAAAAACCGTCGAGAAAAGTCTGAACAACAGCACAACTTTTACCTTTGTCGATGATTATAGAATCGATCTTGGTACAGAAGATTCCTTTTCCATAAGCAATGACTTCATGATCGTCCCTGAGGTAAAAGACTATTATCTAGAAATTGTTGCTACAGTTCTGGCAAAATCTGTAGCTTTAGAAAAAATCGAAGCCGGCTTGGAGATTCTATCCGATGAAATCGAAGATATCATGGAGTTCTTAGAAAAAGGTCATTTGAATCTATCTGAAGAAAAACTAGCTAAAATCTGGTCACGAATTTTAGGATTTAAATACAATACGATTTCCTATATCATGCTTTTGGATAAGCCTGATATCACCTGGACGAATCATGAAGCTGAAAAATTATTTAGTCAATTGAGTAAACTATTTGAGCTAGAAGATCGCTATCGAAACATACGTCATAAAACAGAAACCCTTGCAGATATTACGGAGGCCTTTGGCAGCTTAACCCATACAAAACGAAGCAATCGTCTTGAGTGGATGATCATTCTTCTATTTCTGTTTGAGATTTTATTCAGTCTTGGCGAAAAATTATTTCATGCCCTACGCTAGGCTGCCTGTTATCCTGTCACTTATTTTTCTTTACAAATAAAGTCAACATAGTACTCTCTGTTTTTTATAAGGATTTTATGGTCCACATATTGAAGTTCGAAGTTCATAAAATGGGATTGTAAATCAATATTTCTTAGGAAATGTACCGTGGCAACATGGCTTTTCTCATCATCCCAAAATCTTATCAAAATGCCCTTTACCTTTGGCAATTGCACCCTAGATATGGGGTTATCCTGGGTTGATGGGAAAAAGAGATTGATGACACGGTCGTCAGTATCCATGTACAGATCTATATCACCCTGTTCTTCCCTAAGCACTCTAATTTCATAATCACTTTCAAGCTCAAAAATACCTTTTTTATAAATCATTTATGACCCCAACCTTTCCTGAACAAAGTTGCCTATTGGTAATTTGTTTTCGCTAGGAAACCCTAGGCTTCCTTCGACGGCTACGAGACAGCTCGCTGAGGACCTTCCTGAAAGTGGCAAAGGGGATTCCCCTCTGCACACCCCATATATAGGAAATTGTTTGACCATAATTTCCTATATATGAACAAAAGCATTTCATGCTATAAATATAAAATAGGGCCCATGGCCCTATTTTATGCAACGGTGTACTCTTTTAATTCCGCCGGCAGCTCATAATCATTGCA
This sequence comes from uncultured Anaerosolibacter sp., assembly GCA_937948705.1. The sequence continues at coordinate 26,324 of CALECF010000011.1, forward strand.
GCTTACACTTAGAACAAAATCTATATCAAATCTTTGGGAAAGCGTTTTTATCTCCTTCAGTACACTAGGTAATGCATCCATGCGAATGTTTGCAATTTTCATTAACCCATCAATAAAAATCGTCTGAATATCATGGTCTTCTGCAATCACACCACACAAAAACCCTAAAAATCCTTTTGTATCGTTTATAGGATATTCATGCAAGCTAATAAATCGAATCTGATGCTTCAAATCATACATATAACGATTGTCATCATCGATAAAGACCACATTTCCTAACCTCTCGGCTACCAAATTATTCGCCATTTCAATCATGATCTTCGTCTTGCCAGTACCTAGTCCTCCGGTAATTAACTTAACCATTTTAATCTCCCCCTTTGGAATTATTGAGTACCTACCATAACATTAAAAAATATATTATATATTCATAATATTCTTTACAGTATTATTCTATAACCCAAAGCGAAATCCTTCTGAAAAATATAATATTTCATGATAACAACGACATTTTTTTACAAATTATTTACTCTCGATTTTCTGATTGCTCTTTCATATACCTTCTTCTCAATTGGCCGCAGGCTGCATTAATGTCACTGCCTAGTTCTCTCCTAATGGTAGCTTCTACCCCATACTTTTTGAGAACACTTTGAAACTTCCGTACCCGATCCATCCGCGCTGATTCATATTTACTTTCATCAACTTTATTGAGTGGAATTAGATTTACATGACATAGTATTCCTTTGATTTTCCTAGCTAGCTCAAGGGCATCTTTTTCAGAATCGTTCACATCTTGGATCAACGCATACTCAAAGGTAATCCTACGACCGGTGTTATCCACATAATATTTACAGGCTTCTAGGAGATCTTCCATGGGATATTTTCTGTTTACAGGCATCATTGTATTTCTTAATGCGTCATTGGGGGCATGGAGAGAAATGGCCAAGGTGATTTGCATTTTACGATCCGCCAAATCCATCATGGTGGGCACTATACCGCAGGTAGAGATGGTGATACTTCTTAATCCAATGTTTAGTCCCTCGGGGTGATTGATCAACGTAAGAAATTTCAATATTTGCTCGTAATTATCCAGAGGCTCCCCACTCCCCATCAACACCACATTAGAAACTCGATCTCCTATATCTCTTTGAATGGCGATGACTTGATCTAAAATCTCCCCAGCAGTTAGGTTTCGAACCACACCTTCTAGGGTAGATGCGCAGAAGGTACAACCCATTCGACATCCAACTTGACAGGATACACATACTGTATTTCCATGTTCGTATCTCATAAGCACACTTTCTATAATGTTTCCATCTTCTAATACAAATAAATACTTTCTAGTTCCATCTACTTTAGAAATCAAGACACTTTCTGCTCTTAAATTCCCAACATAGGCTCTCTCCTTCATCTTTTCCCGCAACTCTTTAGATAGATTCGTCATCTCATCAATGGTCCTCACACCTTTGTGTATCCACTGAAAAATTTGCTTTCCTCGAAACTTTTTTTCGCCTAAGTCTTCAAGAAAGCTTTCTAATTCCTCTATTGTATATTTTTTTAGATCAATTTTTTGCATCCTCTTTACTCCTTGTCTATCCGTCTTTATATTATTATTTCCTTTTTGAGGTAAATAAAAACCTTAGGAAAGATTCTTCCCCAAGGTTTTATTCCTGTTCCTTGTATTCTTCTTTTTTATCCTTTACAGCCTCATAAGCCTCATCAAGAGTAACTCTGTGTTTCCTCAAAATTGTATTCAAAAGATTTTCCATTCCTTCTTGGGAGTCTATAAATCTGAAGGACACTTCCCAAACAGGATTATAGCCCTCTAACTCCTCGATGGATAGGACGGTATCCTTCAGGGCATCCATGTCATAATAATCGAGAATTGCATCGTATTCCCAATCTTCCACGTCCCGATCCGTTGTGAGCTTCAAATATACTAAATCCTGTCCCTCTTTATGTACTAAATAAATGCCCTCAACCAGGTTACCATGTTCCTGAATGGTATAGCTTCCAACCTCATTTGACAGCACACCTGTTTCAGCATCTTTTTGCATTAACATCAATACCAAAGTTTCCAACGTATTTCCTCCTAGGTCCTACTCCACATCAAAAAGAGATTCATATTCTTCTAATACTCTTTCAAATTCATCATCATCATCTACAACCACATACTCTTCTTTTCCTTCAACCTCTATCACCTTATAGACAAATGCATCTTCTTCGTCGCCTAGGGGTGCTAAAAGAGCATATCGCTGATCATCAAGCTCTACATAATCAACTACTTCAAATTCCAAATCTTTTCCATCCTCATCTACAAAAGTTACTATTTTTTTCTCATCCATGGTAATCCACCTCTCTTATTTCTGTATAATGATTATACCTATAAACTGTCCAGAGGTCTAGTAAATTATGAATTGATTTTTTCTAATCCGTAAATTTTTAAAAGCCCTATTTGTTTTTGCTCAAGATACCCTCAGAAACGCTTTTTAGCTTTGTATTTAAATACACACCTGTTATGATAATCCCAGCACTCAAGAGCTTGATGCCAGTGATCTTTTCGTGTAGTATCAGTGCTGATAAAATAATAGAGAATACGGGTACTAAGTTAATAAAAGCCGCAGTTCTGCTGGCACCGATGGTCTTGATAGAAATTTGCTGTACCAAATAACCGATAACCGATGCAAAAATAGCCATATATAATACAGAAGTCCATCCCATCCAAGTTACTTTCGGAAGATATACCAAGGGTTTCTCCCATAGGACGAAGGGAATCAATAGAATGAGGCATACTAAAAAGCTATAGGAGGTTAAGATCAATGGGGAATATCGATCCATAATTTTTCGACTTATGATAGAATAAACGGCCCAACACACCACCCCTCCAAGCATCAATAAATCTCCTATATTAAAGGATAAGGTTGTAAACACAGATATGTCTCCATTTGAAACCGTCAATGCAATCCCTGAAAATGCCAATAGAATTGCTGCAAATCGCTTGATGTTTAGTTGTTCTTTCAAAAATATCGAAGCCAAGATACTAGTAATCAAAGGATTGGTTGCGCCGATCATGGATGAGTTCATGGCAGAAGTATATTTAAGGGCACTAAAAAATAATACATGATAGCCAAACATACCGATGAGCCCCAATGTCAACATGTATGGCCAATCTGCCTTCTGTAACCGCCAGCTTTTTTCTTCATATTTGATCATGACGGCAAAAATAACGATGGTAGCAAATAGGAATCTAAAAAACGCTAAAGAAAATGGCGGAAATTCCCGTATGCCAATTTTTCCAGCAATAAATGCTCCCGCCCAAAATACAGTACATAAAACCATGAGCATGTATATTTTCTGCTGATTCTTCTCCATACCGTTCCCCCCTTTATTATCTTCTAATCCTATTGTACAGTAGAAATTCTATTTCTATCAACATAAAAGAAAAAGCCCTAATACTTAGGGCCACATCATCGCTATGATCTAAAATTTGTAAACTGCAATTCCACACCAAGATCTTTTCCTTTTAACATTTGGATGACAGCCTGTAAATCATCTTTATCCTTGGCTGTTACACGTACCTGATCGTCCATGATCTGAGCCTGCACTTTAAGCTTTGATGACTTAATAGCAGCTACCACATCTTTTCCTTTTTCCTTTGAAATCCCTCTTTGAATTTTTATGATTTGTCGTTCCAGTCCTCCAGATCCGGGCTCTATTTTCCCGTAGTCCAGTGACTTTAATGGTACATTTCTTTTCGCCAGTTTTGATTGTAATATATCTATGATGTTCTTAATTTTGAACTCATCTTCTGCAACAATCTTAATTTCATCTTTATCTAGATCTATGTCTGCCTTACTTCCTTTAAAATCATATCTTTGGGCTAGTTCCTTTTTTGCTTGGTTTACTGCATTATCTACTTCTTGAAGATTTACTTCTGAAACCACATCGAATGAACAGTTACTTGCCATGAAATATCCTCCTTTGTTTCTTGATCCATCCACAATTACTATTTTAATGAATTCTTGGAATAATTGCAATTATTATCTTCCTTTTTTCCCATACTTATACAATTTTAGAGTTGAGAACCTTCCCATCCCCACATCTTCCCGTATCCTCTAGAAAATATTTCCCAAGAAATAGAATATTCTCATAATAAAAAACTTTCATTAGATATTCTCCTGGAAGCCTACTGATAAGTCTTTATGGATCTCATAATTCGCGATCACCGCGCTGTATAAGATCCCAGGCTTATAGGTTCTGCTTCCAAAACATCCAACAAAAGTTCCAACCGAAGAAAACTGTATTTTAATAATATCTATTGATATAGTCATTTTCCAATTCAATCATTCGCTTAAGGCTAGTTTCTTGATTCGTTTCAGCTCTGCATTCTAGGTATATTCGATCTCCAATTTTTGCACCTTCGGGGATCATCTGAACTGGTATAATGACGGTATAGTTCTTGTCTGTCATAATTGTCGCCGTATCTCCATGAATTTCTTGGAGCTTTGCCACCATTTTACTCAACTCCCTCATATGATCTTCTACTTTATAATAAAAGATTTTTCCAGGGAGATGGGTATTCTATCATAGAACGATAAAATCTAAGCATAAGCTACCTTTAATCTGATATAAAACGGTCACAAGCCGATGGCGTTACGAAAACTCTTAATGTAGGTCCTGCTTACAGGAATTTCGTCCCTACAATTCTTCATTTGAATTAAGAAAGTATTGTTAAACCAAAGCTTTATTTCATCAATATTGCCCAGATTTACAATGTATGCTCTATGGGTTCTTAGAAACTTATCCGTAGGCAGTTTTGATTCTAAGTCCTTTAGGTTCATATATGCAATATAATTTCCATGCTGCGTATGAACAGTACACTGCCTTCCGTCCACAGAGATGTACAAAATTTCATGGTAATCAATAATCTTGATCCGTTCGCCTTCCCATACAGCCAGTTTGTCTGCAAGCTTTAAATTAAATGTCTGGTGCAACATTTTCTCAACATCTTTTTCAGATAGTTCCTTCGTGGTTCTTCCTCTTGTTTCGATACGATTCATAATTCGAATAATGGTAGTCTCAACCCGGTCTTCTTGAAAGGGTTTTAGTAGATAATCTATAGCATTTACTTCAAAAGCTTCCAAGGCATATTTGTCATAACCCGTAGCAAAAACAATCAAAGGCGATGTGGGCAGGGTCATTATTTCTCGGGCTGTTGCCATACCATCTCTATTGGTCATATGTATGTCTAAAAAAACAACATCTGGTTGCAGCTTTTTCACCAGTTCTAAGGCTTCCTCTCCATCATAAGCTTCACCAACAACCTCAATCTCAGGATATTGACTTAATAAGAACCGAAGCTCCCTCACCGCAGGCATCTCATCATCTACAATAATTGTACGCAATTGATCATCCCCTTTCTATCGTTCGTTCCTGGGAACCATAAAATGAACTTTGGTACCTTTTCCAACCTCACTCATGATGGACAACCCATAGCCGACGCCATATATATTTTTAAGTCGCTTGTCAACATTACGAATGCCAATTCCACTTTTCCCACAAGTTCCATTTAAAATACTTATTATTCTTTTTTCATCCATGCCGATCCCATTATCCTTTATAGCAATGTGGGTTCCAATTGTATCCTGAGTCGCTATAATTTGAATAGTCCCGCCTCTCTTAAGGGAGAGCAAGCCGTGTTTTACAGCATTCTCCACGATGGGTTGAATGATTAAAGGCGGCAGTTGGCATCGTATATCTTGCCCAATATCATATTCAACCTTTATTCTATCAGTGAATCGTGCTTCTTCTATAGCCAAATAAGATCTTACATTCTTGATTTCATCGTAAAAGTCGATAAATCCATCTACTTTTTGCAGGTTATTTCGAAAATAATTGCCTAGGTCTATGAGCAGCTTTCTAGCGATTGCAATATCCGTCCGCGTATATGAGATAATCGTATTTAAAGCGTTAAATAGAAAATGGGGATTGATTTGGGCCTGTAATGCCTTCAACTCTGCTTTTTCTAATAACCTAACTTTTTCATCTGCCTCACTGATTTCAAGTTGGGTTGAGAACAATTGGCCTAGCCCCAGGGCCAATTGAATATCCACAGATGTAATACTATTTTCTGTTTCCTTATATAAAACTAAAATCCCAACAATTTCCTCTTTCATTTTTAGGGGTATGGTCACTGCTGCCATGAGTGGACAGTCTACATTGCTGCATCCAATTTCTTTTTTACTTTGGAGCACTCCATAGATTCCCGTGTCTAAAACCGTCCTTGTGCTTTGATTCATAATATAATCCTTTGGTTTATGATGATCTATGCCCAAACCTACATGGGTAAGAATAATATCTTCTTTTGTGATGGCCACAGCAGCAATATGATCTACCATTTGATAAATTATTTCACCCGTTTGATGGGCATTTTCATAATCTAACCCGTGCTTCAAATAAGGTAAAGTTTTGCTTGCAATTTCTAAGGCCAACTGAGCCGTTTTGGCGCCAATACGATCCTGTTCTTGATAAATATTGTCTAGAATCGAAATAAATATCGCAACACCAAAGGAATTTACGGCGATCATAGGAATTGCTATAATTTTTACCAAAGTCCATGCCGCCTCAAAAGGTCTAGCAAAAAGTAAAATCATGCTAAAAAGAAGTATTTGAGAACCAAGGCCTACGAGAAAACTATACGTCCCTTTTTTTTTCTGTTTCATAAAGTGGGGGTTTATCAAACCGCTAATCGTACCAACAACCAAGGTTGTAATGGCACTGGCAGGTGCCACATACCCCCCCATATACAATCGATATATACCCACGACCATGCTCGTTCCAATCCCGACCTCTGGTCCTCCTAGCAAACCTGCTGCTACGACCCCTATAATACTGCTATTTGCAATGGCATTATGAATAGGGATTCCAAAGTAAGTTCCTACGATTCCGAATATTGAAAAAATAATTGTTAAAAAAAATTTATCTTTTACCATGAGTTTGTTTTTCACCAGTGTCATCCTAAAAAGCTTTGTTTTTGATAGCAGAAACGCCACCACCAAAATAACAGATATTTTATCGGTTAATGTCCCCACAATTTCAAAGTTTCCCATAGACTCCCCCCTCATTTAATTCCATTTTATCATATTCCAATGATTTTAGAAGGAATATTCAAACACTTCCCTATTAAAGCATGTAAAAAGGGGCTGTCTCAACCCTAGATAGTATTATCTATTTTGAGACAGCCCCTTTTTTATTACTTCAACAATTCTTCATTGATGGTAATTTCATACTTATTTTTTAGTTGATTTGTATATTCTCTATATACTTGATTCTGCTTATTTCTAAGAAGATAATCCTGAATCTGTCCCTTCACTTCATCAAACCCAATGGCCTGAGGATCTTTTTTCTCTTCAACCTTGATAATATGATATCCAAACTGAGTTTTTACTAGGCCGCTTACCTCGCCCACTTCTAATGCAAAGGCAGCCTCTTCAAACTCTGGTACCATTTTCCCCTTTTCAAAGTAGCCTAAATCTCCACCCTGAGTTCTCGAAGGACACTCAGAATATTGAGTTGCAGCATCCTCAAAACTCTTACCACCACTTATCTCATCTAAAATCATATTCCCTGTTGCTTCATCGTTGGTTAGGATATGGCGGGCACGCATGGATTCCTCAGCAACAAATTGCTCTGGATGCTCATCATAATACGCCCTTACCTCATCCTCAGTTAGGGTTACACCCTTCAATAGGTGATTGATAGCATATTGCTTGAGAAGATTTTCCTTCATGGTTTCTACTTCCTTTAGGAAGTGCTCATTCTGATCCAAACCATTCTCTTTAGCATCTAAGTATAGCATTTCCTGCGTAACCATTTCACTTAATATATGTTTTCTTCCCTCTGGTGTATTAAACTGCGCAGCTTGGTTTTTTGGTGCATGCTGTAGTGCAATATTTAAATCATCCTTGGTAATTTCTTTGCCACCCACTGTAGCAATAATCTGTTTCGTCATGCCTAGTCTCCTTTATGAATTATTTTTCTATTCTATCATAGCATACTGCTCTAAATCCGTCTAACATCCCTTTTGGGCTATTTCATTTCAAATCCTTTGGTTCTTAGAAATTCTTTCATATGGGGTCTTGTTTCAGTTTGCATTTTTTCAGCCATCTGTTGCGTCCATGAATCACTTCTCTTGCCCTTGGTTCGCTCTATATAATAGTCACTGATGATCTTGTCGTATTCTCCAATCTCCTTTAGACCATTTTTAACATCATATACCTCTTCCATATAAATCGCCTCTAGTGGCAATCGCGGCTTACTACCGGGATCTTGTGCTGGATATCCTAAGCAAATACCAAACACAGGGTATACATAGGCTGGGAGCTTAAGTAGTTTGCTGACCTCCTCAGGATTGTTTCTAATCCCGCCGATATAAACACCTCCTAGTCCAAGGGATTCCGCTGCTAACATGGCATTTTGAGCAGCTAAAGATGCATCTACCGTAGCCATGATGAAAGATTCCGTATATTCTCCAACCATTTTTGTTTTATGCATGGTACACGCCATTTGTAAACGATTCAGATCTGCGCAAAACACTAAAAAAACGGGACATGCCTCAATGTAGGACTGCTCCCCGCAAAGCCGAGCAAGCTCCCTCTTATTTTCCTGAGCTTTAATACCAATAATCGAGTATGCCTGGACAAAAGAAGAACTAGAAGCCCACTGGGCCGACTCAATAATCTCTTTCATTAAATGTGCATCAATCTCTTGATCCGTAAACTTCCGGATGGATCGATGGGATTTTATCAGTTGAATCATATCATTCATTATTTTTCCTCCTTACTTACAATCGATTATGTACATTATAAACGATTGTAAAATAAAGTTCAAAGGAAGATGATATATTCTTCCTTCTTCTAATGTTTTATAACAGATGGGTTTTTAAAAATATCTTTATAGAACATGACCATACATCCAGCTGTTGTTCTCTCAGCCAAAGGTAATGTACATCTAGCTGTTCGATAATATCTTTGCTCGCTTTCCTTGATTACCCTGAATTTTTTATATACCTTCATCGCCACCCTTGCATTGAAACGAATATATTCATGAATCGTATCAAATAGGACGCTGCCCTTCTCCGCCCTGAAGTCTCTTACATAACGATAGGTACGCTTTACAAAGGTTTCATATTGTTTATGGTTATCCAATAACCTGATATTGGCATGCTGAGGAATGGTCATATCTTGAACAAGATGGGTAGCTGCACCAAAGTAAAACATGGCTTTATCAAATTCTCCGATATGCCAAAGGGCTAGTGCCCTCTCATAATACTCTTTCCCTGAATCAGCAGCATTGCCCCTGCCATACAGTCCTTTTTTCGTGTGGGGATTATAGAAATGCCCGCTGCTTTTAAAGTCCTGATCTGCCCAATAGGTTCCATCATTGATGGGCATGATATGGTTTCTAAAAAAATTGTATTCTTCGTGATAACCATCATTCTTTAAAACCTCTAATGCTTGAACATTAATATATTTGTGTACCTTACAGTGGGTGCGAATCACTGCCTTTTTAAAAGGATTCAACACTGTAAAAGCAGCTTGAAGAAAATTACCGTAGGTAGATTCCAGAATACGCATATAATCACCCTTCATTTCATTTTATTACTTTTAGTATCCCTCGTTCCCTTTATAATAGCCAAAAAACTTCTACATGGAGTAGAAGTTTTTTGGCTATTATAAAGAATATTATTTATGTATTTATTGAAAATATATTACTTTGTAACATCTACATTTAAAGCATTATTGAAACGATTAAAATAGTTGAAGGTACCAATCACACATGCGATTTCAACAATCTCACCTTCATCAAAATGTGATCGTAATCGATTCCATAGATCATCACTCACATGATTTGAATCCTTAGACATTATCTCCGCGAATTCTACGGCCACCAATTCCCTATCCGTAAAAAGATCTGGGTTGTCCTCCTTGTCTGCCATCGCGTAGATTGCATCCTCAGATACACCGAACTGTTTTGCCAAAACAGTATGAGATGCCAGTCAGTACTCGCATTGATTTAATTGGGATACTCTCACTGCCACCATTTCCTTTAGTCGTATGTCTACCGTCCCTGTGTTTAGTACAGTTGAAAAATGCTTGAATGCAGTCTTCAAAAGTTCTGGTCTATGGGCAAGTGTTCTAAACATATTTGGTACATTTCCCCTTTGCTTCATAAAAGCATCGAAGATCTCTTTGCTCTCGTCATCAACTTCCTGGGGTGTTAACGGCTTGATTCTTGCCATTGGAAATCCCTCCTTCATTTATGTCCTATTCCTATAAGCTCTTCACTATATGAAGTTTTTTATTATTTTTATCATCTCATATCCCTACATACCTGTCAATTTTATGATTTCCATATTTAGTTTATCATAGCAGTTATTCATACAGACAGAATAATCCAGTGAAAATGGTGATAATATATGACTAGGTTTCAAGCATACCTGTATTTTTTTGGTTATTATTTCGTTATTTAGACTCTCAGCCCTTGATTTCGGTCAGAATCGGTGGTTTCTTCAATTTACAATCAATAAACAATTGAATATAATAGTATTATTACATAAACATATAAGGGAGATGCATATATTGGAGCTCAAACGAATTCAACATGTTACCTATCGTGAAACAGAAGATATCTATCATCGACTGACAAAGATATCCGCCTATACCCCCAGATTTGGTGAAGTTTATACCTTTTATAAATATTTGGTTGCAGTTTTAGAGGAAGGTTCACGGTATTTTTATATCATGGATGAGAAAATCACCATCGGTATCTGTTTTCTAAAGAACATCAATCGCACCGATAAAAAGTGCCAGATGGATGTTTATCTCTTTGATCGTGAAAACATAGGGAAAGGATATGGAGGCTTTGCCATCAGATCCCTATTGTCCATCGCATTTCAAGAATTACGGCTTCACAGTGTGATCTCCTTTGTCCATTCTAACAACGAGAGATCCGTTGGGGCCCTAACTAGTATTGGTTTTAAAGAGGCTGGCCGACTCAAAGAAAGCATATTTAGAAACAATGAATTTTATGATGAAATCTTATTCCAAATCATGGAATCTGATTTCATTCAATAGCGATATGGAAAAGAGATTAAAAATGCTTATTATTTTAATCATTGCTTTCTCAATCACTGTTTTCGTCATCATAGAAGCAAAAATCCTATACACGGCTTCCTATGAGAAACCACAACCCTCCGATGTAATCATTATTTTAGGTGCCCATCTATGGGGAGATCAACCAAGTCCGCTGCTTAGATACCGCTTAGACCAGGGCATTGCCCTCTACCGCCAAGGATATGGAAATTATTTTATCGTCAGTGGCGCTCAAGGCGATGATGAATTGACAACAGAGGCCTACGCCATGGCCACATATTTAGAGCGCCATAACATTCCAAAGGACATCATCTACCTAGAGGAGAACTCTTATAGCACTTATGAAAACATTAAATATAGTAAGGAAATCATGGATCGTGAAAATTTTAAAACCGCCATCATCGTAACCAATACCTTTCATCTTTACAGAGCCTTGGAAATCGGAAATCACTTTTCTATTCCCGTCAGTGGTGCACCGGCAAAAATGCATCCCGTTCTTCTCACCAAGGTAAAATATTATACCCGAGAATTTTTTGCGATCATAAAGTTTCTTATTGTCAAAAACTAAAAACCAGCATTTTTGCTGGTTTTTAGTTTTTAACATCCTTAAATCATAAACGGGCGGGGAGACCCTGCCCGTCTATTCCATGACTGTACTATTTTAGTCTCTCATTTAATGCCTTGCCTAATGCCTCATACCCAGGCTTTCCTAATAGGGCAAACATATTTCTCTTATATTCCTCTACGCCAGGCTGATCAAAAGGATTCACTCCTAAAAGGTACCCACTCATGCCACATGCCTTTTCAAAAAAATAAATCAGTTTGCCGAAATAATAAGGATTTGCTTCTGGTAAATCAATGACTAGATTTGGTACATCCCCATCAGTATGGGCGAGCATCGTGCCTTCAAAGGCATGGTGGTTTACTTGGCTTAAGGATTTTCCTGCCAAGAAGTTCAAACCGTCTAAGTTTTGCTCATCTTCTGGAATGATAATATCCTCTTTGGATGACACTATCGTAATTGTCGTTTCAAAAATATTCCTTCTGCCATCTTGAAGTAGTTGACCCATTGAATGTAAATCAGTAGAAAATTCCACGGACGCAGGGAAGATACCCTTTCCATCCTTACCTTCACTCTCGCCATATAGTTGTTTCCACCATTCGGCCACATAACGGAGAGAGGGTTCATAGCTGGCCAATACTTCAATCTCCTTTCCTTTTCCGTAAAGGATGTTCCTTAGCACTGCATATTGATAGCAAGGGTTTTGAAACAAATCATCTATACCATATGCTTCATAGGCATCTTTGGCTCCACCTATAATTTGTTCAATATCGATTCCTGCTACTGCAATAGGAAGTAGTCCCACCGCAGTGAGAATTGAATATCTACCTCCCACATCATCGGGAATGACAAAGGTTTCATATCCTTTTTCTGTTGCCAGCTGACGCAAAGCGCCTTTTTGAGCATCGGTCACAGCATAAATACGCTCTGCAGCTTCTTCTTCTCCATATCTTTTCTCCATATAGGTTCTTAATAAACGAAAAGCAATGGCAGGCTCTGTGGTAGTTCCAGACTTGGAGATCACGCATAGGCTGACTTCCTTGTTCTTTAATACCTCCATTAAATGATTATAATATGTACCGCTTAAATTATGACCTAAAAAGTAGATTTCTGGTGTCGTTCTCTCTTCCTTTGACAGCACATTATGAAAGGTGTGACCCAACATCTCGATGGCTGCTTTTGCGCCTGCATAAGAACCCCCAATGCCAATCACAATAAATGCATCAGAGCATTTTTGTATTTTTGAGGCTGCCGCAAGAACTCTATCAAATTCTTCCTTATCATAGTTTAGTGGATAGTCCACCCAGCCTAAAAAATCATTTCCTGCCCCCGTTTTATCGTGGAGCGCTCCATGACATTGTTTTACCTTATCCTGGTAATAGTTCATTTCATGTTCTTTTATATTGGCATTATCATACCGAAATCGAATTTCCTTCATCTGCTTCTCCTCCTAGCCTTTTAAGTTTTTCAAAAATAGATATAGTCAATTGTCATTCTACCCACAGCAAAAAATCTTACCTAGGGCTCTTACATCAGAAAGATCCTTGGCTGACGCCAAGATAATAGGTACTTACAAAATATTTTCACCTATAAATGCGGCTCCGACGATACCTGCCTCATTGCCCAATTGGGCTAGAACAATATCTCCATAGCGAATTTCTTTACAGAGTACTAATTTGCGAACGGCTTCATCTACCTTGTTGATGAAATAGTCCCCAGCTTTTGATACCCCTCCCCCAATGACAACACGGTCTGGGTCTAAACTATTCATGATATTTACAATCCCAATGGATAAATATTTAATCATTCTATTCACTGCTTCAGTCCCCAGGGGGTCTCCCCCTTTGGCAGCATCAAAGATCATCTTGGCATCAATATCTTTTAAGTTGCCATTGGCCATTCTCAATATATTTGTATCCCCATAGCCCTCTTCGATTCTTTTCTTTGTATATCGGATCAGAGCCGTTGCAGAGGCTAGGGTTTCGAAGCAACCATTGGCACCACAATTACAGTTATAGAAATTTTCTCCTATAATCATATGCCCAAACTCAGAACCAGCACTATGACTTCCACTATATATTTTATGATTGATAATAATACCACTACCAATTCCAGTCCCAATAGTTAGGAACACTGAATTTTTTACACCTTTGGTAGACCCTGTCACATACTCTGCCAGGGCAGCTACGGTGGCGTCATTTTCAACATAAACAGGTTTACCAAAATGTTTAGAAATCTCCTCGCCTAAGGGAATATCATACCAGGATAGATTGGTGCAATAAATAACCTTACCCGTATGAGCCTCTGCAATTCCAGGTACACCGATTCCAATAGATTTTATTTCCCCCACACCGATATTCTCACAATCCATGGCATCCTCTATCTGTTCAATCATATCACGAATAATCAACTGAAAATCCCTGCCAGCATATGTAGGTCTTGAATTTTGATAAACTATCTTTCCTTCTAGGTTGACAACCCCTACTTTAATGTTTGTTCCTCCCAAATCTACACCGATGAGCATGCTCGTTCCTCCTATCCCTTCAACAATTTACAAAATATTATAATATATTATATCACATGGTAACACATAAGGACATACAGGTCACAAACTGTCCCGATAGCATCTTTATTGAGAGAAATATAAAGAGCAGGAATCTCCCTGCTCTTCAATGGTTACATGCCTCTTCTGCCCAACTCGACAAGAACACATCCTAGATAATACTGTATCTCTTTTTCCTTACAGTAGGCAATAATCTCGTCACTCTCTGCGCCAGGTTGAATAAATATCTTCTTTATACCCAGGGCAACCGCCTCTTTGACGATTTCCAAACCCGTATGGGGATTGATGCAAAGATCAATGACGTCAATATCCTCTCCAATCTCTCCAAGGGAACGATATACTTCTGGACTTTGGCTTCTTGGATTCACTTGAAATACCTGATACTGATTCGTACTCAGCCTATTCTTAATGATGTGGGCAAATTTCTGTGGATTTAACACATCACCTACAACTGCCCATTTCTTTTCATTTAACATTTCTTGGCCCAACATAAACATACCTCCTATTTTTATCCCTAATATCCTTTTTCTAAATCCACCACATTCAAAAGTGCTTCTTCCTTCATATAACGTCTCAGGTTCTCAAGGATCAAAGCAAATCGTCGCTCATTTCTCATCTCAGAGATCCATGAGTTGTGGGGTGTTATGATGACATTCTCATAACCCCATAAAGGATGATTCTCTGGCAAGGGCTCCTCCTCAAAAACATCTAGAGCCGCACCCTTAAGCTTCCCATTATTTAAGCCTTTTATCAATGCAGCCTCATCCACAATACTCCCTCGGGATACATTGATAAAATACGCCCCATCCTTCATCCACCCAAAGGTTTGGCCATTGACGAGATGATGGGTTTTTTCCGTATAGGGAATCGTTAGGATAACAATATCGCATTCTTTGAGCATTTGTTCCATTTCGCCCATAGGATAGCAGCGTTGGAAAAAGGCAGTCCCTTTGCCTGATGTATTTAAGCCCAATATCCGTGTTCCAAAACCCTCAAGCCTTTTGGCAGCTTCTCCTGCAATGCTTCCCGTCCCAATAAAGCCTACGGTTTTCCCATAGAGTTCAAGGAGACTAGTATCCAAAGCCCATTTTTTCTGCTGCTGTAATCGATAGAGCCCACCACTATTCTTTAGCAGCTCTAAAGTCTTCATGACAATCCATTCTCCCATGGGAATACTATAACCACCCTTATTATTTGTCAGCGTAATTCCTGCGCCTTGAATATATCTAATAGGTGCTTGATCAATGCCTATACTGGACAGCTGAATCCATTTCAATTTATCCATTTTTTGAATATCTAATTGGGAAAATGGATTGTAACAAACAAGAATCTCTGCATCCTTTGTTTGATCATCTATCCGTACATCCTTTTCATGGACATAAACAACCTCATAACCCAAATCCTTTACACAATCCATTTTTTCTTTGCCGTAATCGTAGGTAAACAAAGCTTTCATTTCTTTCTCCCCCACCATATATCCTTATACTTCTGACTCCTTCTTCTTTCTTTGAATCACCTTATCCACAGAAACCAACTTACCATTGATGAGGGTCATTGGTTTCACTTGGATGTTCAATTCTTTCATCATTTTGTACATGATGAATTTTTCACGATCCTTTATGACGTTAATCACGACACCCTCTCGGTGCATTCTTCCTGTTCGTCCCGCCCTATGGAGGTAATCAATTTTATTCAAAGGCAAATCCATATTGAAAATATGGGATACATTTCTAAAATCCATTCCCCTCGTAAATAAGTCTGTAGTAATCAATAGCTTTAGTTTCCCTTTTTGAAAAGAGGCCAACAGATGTTGTCGATCTTGATTCTTCGTCCTGGTTTGAATCCCTCCAATGGAATAACCCTTTCCATGAAGATCCTTAACAAAACGATCCACGTTCTCATTCTTATTAATAAAGATAAGGGCTTTGGATGGTTTAATCGTTTGTAACAATTCTTCAAGTGTTTCTGACTTCTTGGGAGCCTTACTCACAATATATTGATGTTCAATTTTACTAGGGATCGGCTGCGCCTCATCTAAATTAATATATAGGGGTTCCTTCATCAAGTGATGTAGAACTTCCTTTGCCGCTTTAGACATGGTAGCTGAAAAACTCAGTAGTTGTCGATCCTTTAATGTGCTCTGAATGACTGCATTTACTTTTTCACCCAAGCCCTGTTCTAAGATTTGATCAACTTCATCCAAGGCAATCATCTTGACCTCATGCATTTTTATTTTTTTTAGACCAATAATATGTACGAGTCTTCCTGGTGTTGCAATCAGCAGATGGGGCTTTTCTTTCATCTTCTCCAATTGTCGTTCAATGTCCATCCCCTCTACGATGGACTGAATTCGAATTTCTGTACCTTTAATGACATCTTCTGCTTCCCGTTGTATTTGTAAACTTAACTCTCGGCTTGGTGCCAGCACCAATACCTGTAGTTCTCTTTTTTCAGGGTCAATCTTTTCAATCATAGGCAATAAATAAGCCAAGGTCTTACCTGTCCCTGTTTTTGCCTTTCCAATCACATCTTTTCCCTCTAAAATTGACGGAATCGTTTTTTCCTGTATCTCACTAGGTTGTATGATATCCACTTTCTCTAAATTCTTTGATATGAACTCCTGCAAGTTATAATCTTTAAATGTTTTCACAGACATTCTCCTTTTCTGCTTTATAAATCTATTATACCCTATAAAGCTTTATACCATATACACCATGTTTTTGCAAAGTCAAGATGAAAAAACTTCCTATCTTCATAGTCAATTTCTTTCAAAACCTCCTATTTCTTGTCCATACCTCTTTCATAAAATTCTTTCATTTGGACTTCTGGTACAAAGAGTCCCCCTGTGGCCCAGGCAATATGGACAGCGTTCTCCATTGGAATGCACCCCATTGATCCAGGATTCTCTTTAAAACGTTTAAAACCCAGAAGGGCAGCAGCGGAAGATGGTTCAATCTTGATATCTTCTAACACTTTCAACTGAGACACCATAGGATATAGTTCCGAGTCATCCACGGTATAAACCCCATCGATCCATGGCCCAACCATCCAACTTACCAGTGCCGAGGGTGCTCCCACGGCGAGACCATCGGCTTCCGTCTTATTATCAATATGAAAATCCTGAACCTTTGCCTTTTCATATAAACCTGTCATCAACCCCAATTGCATGCAGGGTGAATGGGTAGGCTCTGCAAAAATGCAATATACGTCTTCCCCAAAGAGGAGTTTCGCACCAAAGGTAACACCACCAGGGGCACCTCCGACACCACAGGGTAAATAAAGAACCAAAGGATGCTGTTTATCAATGATAATACCTTTTTCTTTTAATTGCTTTTTTACCCGATATGCCGCAACACTATATCCTAAAAACAATTCTTTCGATTGCTCATCATCAACGAAATAACTCATTGGGTCTTGATCTGATTGTTTTCTTCCTTCCTCCACAGCCTTGCTATAGTCTGAGGCATACTCAATCACCTGTACACCTTTTTCTCTCAAAAGAATCTTCTTCCATTCCTTGGCATCGGCAGACATATGGACTGTTACACGAAATCCTATGGCTGCACTGATGATTCCAATACTTAGACCCAGATTTCCTGTAGAGCCAACAGCGATTCCATACTTTTGAAAGAATCTTTTAAATGACTCCGAGGCCATGATGGCATAGTCATCCTCATAGGACAATAGCCCACTCTCTATGGCTAAAGTCTCTGCATGTTTCAACACTTCATAGATGCCCCCTCTGGCTTTGATAGAGCCCGCCACGGGCAGTTCGTTATCACACTTTAAAAACAATCTGCCTGGAATTTTCATCCCATCTTCTTTCTCCAAGTATGCCTTCATTTTGGGAATCTCCTTTAAGGGAGATTCAATGATTCCCTGACTAAGGATCGTTTCTGGGAAAAGTGCTTCAATCAAGGGTGCAAATCTATGCCATCGCTTTTCTGCATCCAAGATATCCTCCTCTGTTAGCGGCAGCGATGGGAGATGTTTTTCCACTTTCTCCTTTTTCAGATTCATCCAAAAAACCGGTTTATATGTCATCAGATCCTCAAGTAAAGGAAATTCTGCCTGCCATTCCTTTAAAGTCTTGCCATGAACATGCCCTTTCTCCATATATGATTCATCCTTTCTTTATTGTTGTTTTAATCTTGAGGGGTTATTTGCATATATAGCTTTTGATTATTTCCTTTCCCATAGGAATAGATGAAAAGCCTTTTCTAATGGCTGAAAATCACACTTCTTGAACGTCCCTTGAGATCCGGTATTATTGATTGCTACCAATCCACTCATAAAATCTACGCCCAATTCCTCACTGTACTGTTTCCCTTGTTCCAGTAGTTTGGTTGCTATACCCTTGTGCTGATAGGCAGGTACTACAGCTATTAAATCTACCCATAGTCCTCTATAATGCAGAGTCTGTACCAGCAGAAGGCTGATAAAACCTACAATCCTCATATCTATCTCTGCAACAAAAATATTATTCCTTTGATCCTTAGCGATCTCGATGATTCTTTCTTCACTATATTTGCAGTCTTGAAATGTCAATAGATCTACTTCCTTTAATTGGGTCGCATCCTGTAATGTATCATTGAACGATCTAATTTTCAAAATCATTTTCCTTTTCATCCCCCTCGAAAGCTTACAATGAAATATAATAGTTTCTTATATATTTCCCTGATTTATTGTAGATTCCTTCACAATATTTAGTACTTTTTTCAGTCATAATGAATATTGTAATATTATCAGAACAAAGCATTTTAAGTTTTGTTCTATCTTTCAGCAATATAACCTTTTTATATACGTGAAGTTGAGGTGATAAAATCATGGCTTATTCCGGAAGAGAATTGCTGGCAAGAATGATTCGGTGTGAAGCAGGCGGTGAAGGTGAAAATGGTATGAAGGCCGTTGCCACTGTCATCATGAATAGAGTCCGTGTCCCCTATGGCGAATATCAACGCCTCGGCCAAGGAGATCTTCGAAAAGTGATGTATCAGAAAGGACAGTTCGATTGTGTGCGTTCTGTTTTAGCAGGAAAACCCAATCCCCAAACAGTCTGGGCGAATCCACCAGAGCAGGTCCACTATGACATTGCCGATTGGGCCATCGCGGGTAACCGATTGTTTACCGTAGGCAACTCTCTGTGGTACTTCAATCCATTTCAGCCGACGTGCATACAAACATTTCCCCGTAACGGCTCTGGTACCTTCCAGGTCCGTGTAATAGAGCACTGCTTCTACAATCCAACAGAACTTTATGCACAAACATAATAAATAAACAATTATAGTTAAGGAGGATGATATATGTTTCGTCAAGATAACCCAAACTATTATTACCGCCAAATGCCCATGGGCCCTATGACACCAGGCATGCCCATGATGCCGGGAATGCCTATGATGCCAACTATGCCCATGATGCCTACTCAACCAATGACACCAGGTACCACGGCTGTTCCACCTTTTCCTGTTCCAACACCAATGATGGATACAACGACGCCCCCTACCTTTGAGATGCAGCCAGGGGCTCCAGTTCAGCAGGATATTAACTATACCCAAGGATATATGAGAACACAAATCGGCAGATATGTGAGGATAGACTTCCTAGTAGGCACAAATATGTTCATTGATAGAGAAGGCACCCTTATCGATGTTGGAATCGACTATGTTATCATCAGAGAAGCTGAAACCGACGATTTGGTATTGTGTGACATGTATTCAATTAAATTTGTAAAGTTTTACTATTAACTTTCTATGCACCTGTCCATATGAAACAGACTGCTTTGGCATAGCCAAAGCAGTCTGTTTCACAATGTGAAAAAATATATACAGGCTTTCGATCATTTAAAAGAAAGGTGATGAGTTTATTGTATTATCCTGAGTACCCTCCGTATATGTATCGGATGGCCCCGATCCCATCCTATGTAAGAATACTCCATGCATCTCCCGATGCTCCTGGGGTAGATGTCTATGCAAACGGCAATCTGGTTGCCCAAAATTTAACCTATAAGAACTTTACGCCTTATCTCCCATTGGCCCCAGGACGATATTCAGTCCTTGTATATCCAACTGGTACGAGAGTAACACCCGTGATCAATACCAGGTTAGATGTGATGCCCAATGCTAATTATACCGTTGCAGCTGTGGGGATGCTAAGGGATATCAAAGCCCTTGTCGTTCCAGATACCGCCTTACCATTACCAGCAAATCGTTCTCAGATTAAATTTGTTCATCTAGCCCCAAATGCCCCTATGGTTGATATCACTACATCTGATGGCACGATCCTCTTTAGAAATATTGAATTTAAAGAAATCAGTAATAACTTGATCATCTCCCCAGGTAGATATACGATCCAAGCTCGCATCGCAGGAACTCCCCAGGTGGTGCTCACCGTCCCAAATGTAGTGGCGGAGGCGGGTAAATATTATACAATTTATGCCGTTGGACTGGTGGATCAAGAGCCTCCTCTTCAGGTCTTGATTGCCCTAGATAAAGCATCCTATTAAAGCATGTAAAAAGCGAACATAGTTCTATGTTCGCTTTTTACATACGCCCCTATACAAAAGACAAACTACCCTTTATAATAAGATAGAAATTATATTATATCTTAGGAGGACGTAAAACTTGAAGCACATCAGAGGCATTTTTTTTACAGGGTTATTCGCGTTAATACCCATCGTTGGAACCCTGAGTATTGTAGGGTGGCTATTCAATAGAATCGATCTTATCTTCCGTGAGCCGTTGGAACGGTTTATAGGTTTTCCATTGGTAGGGGTAGGCATTATCCTCACTCTCCTCATCATATTTGCAACAGGTATCATCTCAAGAAATTATCTTGGGAAGAAATTAATTCATATTGCAGAAACACTTTTAAGAAGAATTCCTCTTGTGAGTACAGTTTTTGTGTCTATGAAACAGTTAGTCGACCTTATATTCACGGACCAAAAGAATGCTTTTAAGTCTGCTGTCCTTATACAGTACCCTACAAAGGGTATTTATGCCATTGGTTTTGTCACATCTGAAGCACCTCAAGAAGCAAAAACAAAAACAGATAAAAATCTTATAAGTATTTTCATCCCTACAACCCCAAACCCAACCTCAGGTATGCTTGTGATGATTCCTGAAGAGGATATCACCAAGCTGGACATGCCTGTGGAAGCAGCCATCAAAATGGTAGTTTCTGGGGGAATTCTCGTGCCAGAGAACTTACCTGTTGAAAAATAGAGTAAAAGGGACGCCCATGGGAGTCCCTTTTACTCTATTTACTTGATACTTATCTTATACTTCTCAAACCATGAGTTCACCTGTATCAAATATGCAAATAATTGAGGTCCATTCATTAATTGACCGAACCAAGGCTTATTAAAACCTATATCCCTGGCATTCATAAGCTGACTTAATTTATCTTTATTCACAAATTGCAACAAAGGAGAGCTAGGATTCTCAATTATATTCGTCAGCCGTTCCCTCACTGCTGCTAAATAACCTGGATTATGGGTCTTCGGATAAGGACTTTTCTTTCTCATAAGGACATCTTCTGGCAGCATACCCTTTATAGCCCTTCTAAGAATTCCTTTTTCTCGCTGATCACAGTTCTTCATTTCCCAAGGTATGTTCCAAACATATTCCATCAGCCTATGATCACAGAAGGGGACCCTTACTTCTAACCCTGTTCCCATACTCATGCGATCCTTGCGATCTAATAATGTCGTCATAAACCAAATCATATTCATATAAAACAAGGTGCGTCTTGCTGCATCCTCAGGCTTTTCTCCTGGTAGATTAGGTACTTCTCTTAATGTTTCTTGATATCGGGCATCTAGATAGTCTCTAGGCTTAATCTTCTGATAGAATTCTGGTGAAAGCAGTTCCATTCTTTCATCAAAATTTCTTATCCAAGGGAAGGAATCATTTTTTAAAGCTTCTGAACTATGGAACCATGGATATCCGCCAAACATCTCATCTGCACATTCTCCCGATAGAGCTACAGTGACATCTTTTTTGATTTCTTTACAAAACAAATATAAAGATGAGTCAATATCTGCCATGCCCGGTAAATCCCGTACAGCTAAAGATCTGTCTAGGGCATCCACAAGCTGCTGAGTATCCACATACATATAATGATGCTGGGTACCTAGGTATTCTGATACCTTTTTAACCCATGGACCATCAGAATTGGGTTGAAACTCGTTGGCTTTAAAGTATTTATCATTATCAGCATAATCTATGGAGTAAGTATGAAGGGGACCAATCCCATCTTCCTTGTATGCTTTTGCCGCGATGGCTGATATTGCACTCGAATCGATTCCTCCAGATAAAAAGGTGCAAACTGGTACATCAGCAACCAGCTGTCTTTTCACGGCATCAACCAGTAATTCCCTTATGGTGTCCACAGTAGTTCCCATATCATCTGCATGGGGTTTACTCTCAAACTGCCAGTATCTTCTCAGGTGGGCCCCACCCCGATCATAAAGAAGACAAAAACCAGGTCTCACCTCATGAATTCCTTTGAAAATGCCATGTCCTGGCGTCCTTGAAGGACCCATGATAAAAATTTCTGATAAACCCTCATCATCTACCTCTGCTTTGATTTCATCATTCGCTAAAATTGACTTCAATTCAGATCCAAAAATGATACCTTTATTGGTTTCAGCATAAAATAGAGGTTTTACACCCAAACGATCTCTAGCCATGAACAAGGTTTGATGTAGACTATCCCATATGCCAAAGGCAAATATACCATTAAAATGCTCTACACACTGGGGTCCCCATTCCATATAAGCTACCAATAAAACCTCTGTATCAGAATTACTTTGAAAATGATATCCTTTACTTTTCAATGTGTTGCGAAGATCCACAAAATTATAAAGTTCCCCATTATATATTACCACATAGGTGTTGCCATCCCTCTCTTTGACCATAGGCTGTGCTCCACCCTCAGGATCCACAACAGAGAGTCTACGATGACCGAAGGCAGCATGACGAGATAACCATAAGCCTTTCGCATCGGGTCCTCTATCGGCTAGGGTAGCCGTCATCTGTTCCAAAACATCCTTCTTTTGCGTCAAATCATGATTCCAATCAATCCATCCAGTAATCCCGCACATAGATATGTCCTCCTCATTTTTCAACTGATAATATTAGCATTTGATTTTGATTATTATTTTTATATGATATATTACTATTTGAGAAGCGATTCTTGTGCCTGTACGAATGGGAAAGCCTTACAAATTAATTTATATAAAATTTCTTTATAAAAGAGAGACAGGAAAAAAAACTTTTATGAAGAATATCTATATTGATCTCTGCGATTGAATTTTCTAAAGGTTCAAAATATACTAAGGGGGCTATTCCATGATCAAAACAAATAAGAGCAGATTGGTAATGCAATCCGTTCAGGGCCAAATTTCCCATCCTGCTTCAGTATACCCATACCGCCTCATGCATGATGGCACTTCCCATATTTTACCTGCTACTGGTGGTATTACTTATAATGTAAAGGTCGGAGACTCAGCTATGAACTGGATTGGGGATCATATTGAACCCGGGGTTACGATCAAAGCAAAGGATGAAAAGTCCAATGGAGCTTTGAATCTTTTAGCTTGTATTGGTAACGAAGCCAAGGTTGTTACAGGAGATGCAAAAGGGGCTGAAGGATTTGTAACCGGTATCCATGGTGGCGTAGAGCATGTGATGATATATTTCCACCACAAGGATCTTGAAAAAATGTCTATTGATGATCAAATTTTAATAAAATCCTATGGGCAAGGTCTGCAAATCCATGAAGTTCCTGAAATCATGATCATGAACCTTGATCCATTATTGCTGGACAAGATGCACATAAAAATAGGAGACGACGGCTGTTTAGAAGTTCCTGTGGTGACAGAGGTTCCAGCCTACCTGATGGGCTCCGGCATCGGCTCCCCCACGGCAGCAAAGGGAGATTATGATATCATGACAGCCGACCCTGAGGCCAATAAACAGTACGGATTAGATCAGCTTCGCTTCGGTGATCTTGTCCTCCTTAGAGATTGTGATAATACCTATGGCAGAGGCTATCTACAGGGCGCCGTAACCATTGGCGTCATCATCCATAGTGACTGTATTAAGATGGGTCATGGTCCTGGTGTGACAACCATTATGACTTGTAAGGCGACAAAAATAAGAGGTATTAAGGATCCTAAAGCCAATATTGCTTATTATATGGAGATTAAATAAATGTAAAAAAGGAATAAACAAGAAACATATGGTCTATGTTCCTTGTTTATTCCTTTTTTATCACTGATGCAACATTTGGATTCTATACATGTAGTATTTTTCTTCTCTCTGCATATGATCCGGTAGCAATGGAGAAGTCAAGCCCGTTGCATACACCTTACATTTCCCTCTTGCTTCCTTCACAAGCTCTAAATAGCATATAAATTTATCAATTTCCTCTTCGACTTCTTTATTAAAATATTCAAGCCCTCCATCTTCAAGCCCTGTTCTTTCAAACATTTTATACATCTCAAAGGCTTTTTTAAACAAAAGGTCGAAGCGCTTCACAAACTTCTCTGCTTTATGGATGAGTTCCGTCTCAATAGGATCTAATTCTGCTGCGATAGAACTGGCATGACCAGAAGCATCGGGTAACCATACCTTATGAAGGCGAATATTTTCCAATGCTCTGTTAAAAGGAATGGTTCCTTGGGCCATACAAAGAACCCTATGATATTCCATGGCCTCATTGATCATATGATTGATAAAACTCGGTGGCAAACCCAACTCGATGTCACACTGCATAAGCTTTGTCAACAATACTCTCTTAAATTGAATGAATTGCCCCAAGGCCACCATATTTTTTGATACGAGATTTGCTAATTCTTGTGCTGCTATCTCCCCTGTAAAAGACTTTGCTTCCTCATGAAGCGCTTTGAATAGATTCATGAAATAGGCTGCTGTTTGAATCGCTTCCACTTCTTTCGGTGATAAATTGGTGTACTGAAACTCACCATGATCCCTCATGATTCCCGTCCAAAATTCTATCTCTTTTTTAATGTCAAACATATCGCTACCCCCTTATTTTTCCATTACTATAACATATGCACTATAGAGGGGTTCTGCGCTCCTTACAAATTAGAATTTTAACAACAAAAAATTCACCCCAATTTTCATCAGGGTGAACTCTTTTGTTGAGATATACTTTAACTAGATGTATTTTTTCGCGTTATCCATTGCAGTTTTTGCTTCATCTACAATTCTTTCAATAATTTCACTACAAGATTCTACCTTCTTGATGACAGTAAGGCTTTGTCCGGCTTGCACCAAGCCCCATTCAACATCTCCTTCAATAGGCGCCTTTCTACTTGTTCCTACCACTAATTTTTCAAGTTCACCTTCAGAAGCACCTTCTTTTTCTAAAACCAAATATTTGCTGGTCATTTGGTTTTGGATTCCCCTCACAGCATGACCATGTAAAGCCCCTGTCACGACAGTATCAATATCACTGGCTTCTACAATCCGATTCTTTGCATTCATATGGGCGGTACACTCTTCAGAAGCATAGAATCTGGTGCCCATCTGGACTCCCGCCGCGCCCATGACCAGTGCGGCAGCCAATCCTCTGCCTTCAGCAATCCCCCCTGCCACGATAACAGGAATGTCTACTTCTGGTATTACCTGAGTCATCAGCGCCATGGTAGTAAGCTTACCAATATGCCCACCTGCTTCCATACCTTCAATAATAATGGCGTCCGCACCCTTATCCGCCACTCTTTTGGCCAACTTCACATTGGGGATCACTGGAATAACCTTGACCCCTGCGTTATGTAGTCTTTCGAAATATGGAACAGGGTTTCCAGCCCCTAGGGTGGCATACGCCACCTTGGCTTCGCATACCACATCCACCACTTCATCACAATTATCTGCCATGAGCATAATATTCACCCCAAAAGGTTTATCTGTCATACTCCGAACAACTTCGATTTGCTCTTTTAACCACTGGGCTGTTCTACCACCCGCTGCAATCGTTCCTGCTCCCCCCGCTGCAGACACGGCGCCAGCTAACTTTCCATCGGACACCCAAGCCATTGCCCCCTGTATAATGGGATACTCAATATTCAGTAATTCAGTTAATTTTGTTTTCATCATCGCTCACCCTCATTTCTTTCATCTTGCTTTTTCTAATGTCTATCATCTTCAACATATACATCAATTATACATCTATAGGTTTAGATTAAACAATAGGTTTTTATGAATATATCCCTACCAATAAAAATGTCCATTGTTATATTCTTCATGAAAAACAAACCTTACTTCTACCATTCCTTCTTTACTATACGTACATAGGTATTCCTTATTCAAAAATATCAATAATTATACTTATTGCTTTATTTTTCTTAGTCCCTCTAATTCCCAGGTACTATTTTATCAAAGTTTGTCCAATATTTGTCAACTTTTGTTGACTATTGTCATTAAAAGCTATATCATGTTGTTAAGTGTATCCTAATATTCATGTCATTGTTTACATAAATACAATGGTCAACCTACTTAAAAATAAGGTTCATATCCGGGGTTCTTCCAATTACCATGGTGGTACTTGACGGATTTGGGCAGCCCTTATTGCAAATAGCACTTTTCACTTCATCCCAACATTCGAAAGGAGCAAAAAACGAACATGTTTAAACAAATTAAACTCAGTACCAAATTTATCTCATTATTGGTTGTATTGATCCTCATTTCAGGTTCGGCCATCGGTTTCCTATCCGCCCAAACCCAGACAACCCTGATTAAGGAGAATCTTACCTACACCACTACAGAGTTAGTCCTAGGGCTTCGGGATCAAATTGATTCATTCTTGAAAGAAAATGTAAATCTTCTTGAAGGCATCTCCGGCCTCAATGATATTCGCTTGTATAATCCAGAAGACCAAAAACATGCTTTGGAGACAATCCACAAACGATATAATAAATTTGCCCTCCTATTTATCACAGATCTAGCAGGTCAACAAACGGCAAGGTCTGATGGCAAGGCACAATTTGACAACATGTCTGACAGAGCTTATTTTAAGGATATCCTCGCTCAGAAAAAAACCATCATCAGTGATGTTCTCATTTCAAAAACCACTGGCAAACCAGCCGTTGTCGTGGCTACCCCAATCTTCAATGCTGGCGGTGAGTTATTGGGTATGCTAGGTGGTACCTTAGACCTATCTACTATTGAGGAAATGCGGAAAACGATTACCATGGGTGAAACAGGCTATGCCTGTATCACAGATTCCAAAGGACAAATCCTTGCTCATCCAGATCAGGCCCTCGTGGATGAAAGAAAAGATGTTACGGATATTCCTATTGTTGGAAAAGCCTTAGCTGGTCAATCCGGTGCAGAGGATTATATTTACAAAGATAAAAAAGTCTTTGGGAGCTATACTTCTGTCCCATCCGTGGGCTGGGTTGTCATCGTGAGACAATCCCACGAAGAAGCCTATGCCCCTAATGCAAAGGCTCAGCAAAAAATTATTATGATGATAGGTATCATTTTGCTAATTGCTGGGGCTATGGGCTATGTATTTACCAAATACACAATGAAACCTCTATCTACCTTAAATGAAGCTGCCAAACAATTGGCCCAAGGCAACCTTGCCCATAGCTTCCAAGTGAATACAAAGGATGAAATAGGAGAATTGGCTACCTCCTTCTCAGAAATGAAAAATAATTTAACAGGCCTGATTCAAAAAGTGATGATGGCTTCCGACAATGTAAATCATACAGCAAATGGTGTATTGGCATCATCTCAACAAGCTGGCCAGGTAGCAACCCAAATTTCTGAAGCCATTAATGATTTGGCCTTAGGCAGCGATGATCAAGCAAAGAGTGTTCAAAATGCTTCAGTATCTATGAACAGCATCGTTCGATCCATCGATGAAATTGCCGATAGCAGTACCCAATCCTATGCTTCTGCTTCAAAAGCGGCTGGCTTGGTACAGGATGGTACAAAGATTGTTGAAGACCAAGAAGCAAAAATGGCCCAAAGTACAAAGGCTGTGAACAATGTTTCAGACATCATCTACACCCTAAATGATAAGGCCCTTCAAATCGGCCAAATCATTGAAGTCATTAAAGGGATCTCTGAGCAGACCAATTTATTGGCCTTAAACGCAGCGATTGAAGCAGCTAGGGCTGGTGAGCAAGGCAGAGGCTTTGCTGTGGTTGCCGATGAAGTTCGAAAGCTAGCAGAAGAATCCCAGAAATCTACGGGCAAGATTCAAGACATTATTAAGGATATTCAGCAGGCTACACATATCGCTGTAAATACTGTAAAATCCGCTACAGACACCATAGGTGCACAAAGTGCTTCGGTACAGAATACTTCAAAGATCTTCCAGCAGATTTTAGCTGTTGTAGATATGATTA
This sequence comes from uncultured Anaerosolibacter sp., assembly GCA_937948705.1. Next base: position 54,985 of record CALECF010000011.1, read on the forward strand.
CAGGCCAGGTGAAAGAGATTACGGACGCTACAAGTCTTGTAAAGGGTGAGGGTCAAAATATTCTTCAAGAAGTTGAAAGTATTTCTGCCGTATCTCAGCAGACAGCAGCCAGTACTGAAGAGGTAACTGCATCTACGGAAGAACAAACCGCTTCTATTCTTTATATTGTTGAAGAGATCGAAAAGTTAAATCAACTATCTGAAGAGTTAAAGCAATCTACCAGTATTTTTAAGCTATAGGCTACAAAGGCACCGACAGAATCATCTGTCGGTGCCTCTTTTATTTCATCACTTCTTGGATTACCCTTACAGCATTTTTATAGCATATTTTCTCAATTTCCTCTTGATGGAACCCATGGCTCTCTAATCCTTTCATCAGCTTATCCATTCCACCAATGTGAGGGATTTCCCAACCTGGACTTATACCATCGAAATCTGTACCTATGGATATGACCTCGATGCCTCCCACATTCCTAATGTGCTTTATATGCTGTATCATATCTTTTACATTGCTCACTGAATCCTCTCCGAGAAAGAGCTTTTCAAAGTTTATACCCATGGTTCCTCCTTTGTTTGCCAAGGTCCGAATCATATCATCTGTTAAATTTCGCCTATGGTTCATCACGGATCGAGCATTGGAATGAGAGGCTACAAAGGGCCTACTGCTCATTCTGGCCACATCATAAAATCCTTGGTCAGACAAATGGGAAACATCCACAATCATCCCTAATTCATTCATCTCTGCAACCAACTCTTCTCCGAATCTAGTCAAGCCTTTATGTTGATATTCGTCTAATGTATTGGGATACCCAATTTCATTGGGATAATTCCAGGTTAAGGTGATGAGGCGCACGCCTAAGCGAAATAGATTGCGCAAATGGAATAGCTCTCCCTTTAACACGCCCCCTTCCTCGATGGTGAGAAAAGCAGAAATTTTTCCCTCTTTGTCATTTTTATATAACTCCTCATAATTCCTCGCCACTGCCATCATTTCATGATTTTTTGCCAGTTCTATGTAAAATTTATCCAGCATCTCCAGACAAGTATCCAAAGGATCTTTATCTTCATCTAAATCAACATATAGGGCAAAAAATTGTGCCAGTGAATTCCCTTGCTTTAGTTTCTCCACATCCACTTGGAACCCATTTCGCTTTAATGCCAGTGCATCCTTGTCCTCCATCAGCCTCAATATTGTATCGCAGTGAAAATCAACTACTCTCATCAATCTACCCCCCAATGATCTATGGATTATAGCCCCTTGCTTCGTTTACTATTATATTCCATATCTTTAGATACATTCCTGCCTCACAACTAAACTAATCCCATCATAAAAAGCCTGGCCCATGTCATGGGCCAAGCTTTTTATCTAAGTCCTACCTATTTAGCTATATTGGTTTTAAGATCATGAAGATTCAAAGATTCCCCCCATAGCTTGGCAAAGGCATCTGGCGGCACTGGCGGGCTGTAAAGATACCCCTGGAGCAGGTCACATTGATTGTCCATTAAAAACGATAACTCTTCAGAAGTCTCTACCCCTTCTGCCACCACTTTCAGCTTCATGCTGTGGGCCATGGAGATCATCGCCAATACAATTGCCCTATCATCCTCATGTTTTGTTATATCCCGTACAAAGGACTGATCTATTTTCAGCATATCTATGGGGAACTTCTTGAGAACACCCAAAGATGAATAGCCAGTACCAAAATCGTCGATTGAAAATGTAAAGCCTTTTTCCTTTAATCGTTGCAGGGAGCGAATGGTATGATCAGGGTTTTCCATGGCACAGCTTTCAGTAATTTCCAATTCTATGTACTTAGGATCAATCTCCGTTTTCTCAATTGCATCCATAATATGTTCTACAAGATTTCTATTTCGAAATTGTCGAGGGGATAGATTGACAGATACATGAATATCATACCCTTTTTCAAGCTGCCACTGACGAATTTGACAACAGGCTCGCCGAAGTACCCATTGACCAAGGGGCTCTATCAGTCCGGTCTCTTCCGCTAAAGGAATAAACTCTCCTGGCGAGATCCGTCCCCGCTCTGGATGGTTCCATCTTACCAATGCCTCTGCACCGATGATATTGCCACTTTTCATATCCACCTTTGGCTGGTAATACAGGATTAACTCATCCCTTTCAAGGGCCTTCCGGAGATCATTTTCCATCGTTAAATGGACAATCGCCTTGTCGTTCATGGTGGGAGTATACATTTGATAATTGTTTTTTCCCAATTCCTTTGCCCTATACATGGCTGTATCCGCATTCTTCACAAGAGTGTCTATATCTTTGCCATCACTGGGGTACATACTAATCCCAATACTCCCAGTAATATGAAGCTCATGTTCATGGACATATAGTGGATAAGACAATGTATCAATGATTTTATGAAGCACCTTTGTCACGTCTTGAATACCTTTTACCTCATCAAGGATGAACATAAACTCATCGCCACCTAAACGGGATAAGGTGTCCCCCTCCTCAATACAACGGCTTAATCGATCAGCTACAGTCTGTATCACCATATCTCCTATGGCATGTCCTAAAGTATCATTAATTCGCTTAAATCGATCCACATCCAGCACCATCACCGCAAGCATATGTTTGTGATATTGAGCGTGGGTGATGGCGAGGTTTAAACGATCACCAAACAAAAACTTATTGGGCAGCCCTGTCAAAGCGTCATAATATGCAAGATGCCTGATATGCTCTTCCTTTTGCCTATGTTCCGTAATGTCATTAAAGACAGATATGTAATGGGTTGTATCTCCATAGTCATTCTTGATGGCGGATATGGTCAACCATTCAGGATAAGTCTCTCCAGTCTTTCTCCTGTTCCAGATCTCCCCTTTCCAAGAACCTGTTTCCGTCAACGAATCCCACATGGCTTTATAAAACAATTGATCATGTCGCTCAGATTTCAACACTCTGGGATTTTTTCCGATGGCTTCCTGGGGGGTGTATCCTGTAATAGTTGTAAACGCTGGATTCACCATTTGAATCATTCCCTCGGTATCGGTAATTACAATTCCCTCAATGGTATTTTCAAATACCTTTTGAGCCATTCGCAGACGTTCACTGTTTTCTTTTTGCTCAGTGATATCCATGGCTGACCCAATGATGGCTGGTTCTCCCTTATAGGTGGTTTGCTTGCCTAATACTTCTATTTCAATCACTCTTTGATCTTTTCTAATTCCCCGAAATTCATACCGTAGGCTTTTTGTTACTCCCCTTAATCTTTTATTGATATTCTCTATTACCAAGGTATGATCTTTTTCATGAATGAGGTCCGTAATCTTTTTATGAATTAATTCCTCCCGTTCGTAACCAAATATTTCTGCAAATCTTGGGTTTACATACGTGAATACCCCGTTTTGGACCACATATATTCCCACAATAGATTCCTCAACGATGTAACGGTATTCTTCCTCATTCAATTCAACAGACGCAACATTCTTTATGTAATCAACACTCTCTATACCAAGAATCATATATAACTCCTTTTCCTTTTACATACGGGACACTAATCAACATTTCAACTTGTCCGCATACATGCTTATCAACTACAATTCGACATTTATCGCCTTTTTCCTCCAAAAATCATTTAGACTTTTTAACTTTCTTTATGGTTTTACTTCATTACGAAATGCAAAGGATTGTCCATCCATTGCCCTAGATACTGCTAAAATACCATCCAAATGATCGTATTCATGCTGAAGCAGCTCAGATAAATCACCCTCCAATTTCATAGACCTTTCATTCCAATGCTCATCCCTATATTCAATATGGCATTTTTTATATCTCATCACTTTCACCAGCAGGTTAGGAAAACACATACAATCATCCCAAATCTCCATCATCTCATCTTCTTCAAAAACAAGCTTGGGATTGATAAACGGGGTTGGTTCTCCAATATTCATATACAGCACTCTAATCTTCTCTCCAATTTGGGGTGCCGCGATGGCACGTCCAACACCATATGTTCTTCGAAATTCCATCATGGTATCATGCAAGTCACGGATCACACCTTTTACATAGTCCAATTCTTCTACGAACACTTCCCTTGAAACATCATATAATTCACTATTTCCTAATTGTAAAATCTCTCTTATCGCCATCTTCCCATTCCCCTCTCCCTTGCGAATAAACTTTATTTTCTATGATATATTTTACCAGAATAGTGGGTCTGTTACAATCTACCCCTAAATGACAAACAGGGACCCATGCTGAGGAGGTCCCTGTTCCTTTACAATCTAATTCACTTTTTCAATCCTTATCCCTGTATCATGATCGTTAAGATTTTGCCTTTCTAATGTAGGCTCATTCACCCTTTCAATCGATACAGCCAGGGTCTCACCCTTAATATATTCTCGATGGATCTCTACTGCATTGGTAATTTCATCGTCACCATCGTAGTAAATACGGATATTATCCATCATTTGATAATCGTTGTTTTTTCTCATCTGCTGCACCTTTGAAATAAGCTCTCTAGCATACCCTTCATTCACTAATTCTTGTGTTAATGTCGTATCTAGAATCACGAAAAGATTATTTTCCATTTCAACGGTAAACCCTTCCTTAGCAGAGATATTGGTCAACACATAATCCTTCACGATCTCTGTAGACTCACCCTCTATGTCCACATAGATACTTTCTCCCGCCTCCAGCTTTGATACCACCATCGCTGAATCCAAGGCAGCCAATGCCGGACCCAATGCTTTGATTTTTGACCCTAGGATAGAGCCAGCAACCTTAAAGTTTGGTTTTAAACTGAAATCCATAAACTTACTTAAATCTTTTTCGAAGATGACTTCTTTTACATTTAGTTCTTCTTCCATTAAAGGAATCAAATCCGAAATCAATGCCTCATACTTCCCATCAATCAGTACTTTTTGAATGGGTTGTCGCACTTTGATTTTTTCCTTAGCCCTTGCTGCTCTACCCAATCCAACGAGATCCCTAATTAAATCCATTCGCTCTTCTACGCCTAGATCTATCAAAGATACATCTGCTGCTGGATAATCTGCCAAATGGACGGATAGCTCATCTGTTAGATTAGCATACATCTCATCGGCAAGGAATGGTGCAAATGGTGCCATCAGTTTTGCCACTCCAATCAGCACCTCATAGGTTGTGTTATATACTGATTTTTTATCTTCTGTTAGCTCCGTTTCCCAGAAGCGACGTCTTGCGCGACGGATATACCAATTAGATAAATCCTCATTCACAAAGTCCTGAATCTTTCTTACAGCCTTTGTTAAATCAAAGATAGCCATTTCATTAGCCACTTCTCTTACAAGGCTATTATATTTAGAAATAATCCATCGATCTAACTCTGGACGTTCCTTTGGTTCCACATGGAAGTCCTTAGGATTAATTTCATCTGTATTGGCATACAGGGTAAAGAATGTATATACATTTTGCAGGGTTCCAAAGAACTTACTTTGTACTTCTTTTAATCCCTCTATGTCAAACTTGGTCGGTGTCCAAGCAGGAGATACATAGAGTAGATACCATCTTAGGGCATCTGCACCATACTTATCAAACAGTTCGAAGGGATCGACGGTATTTCCTTTAGATTTAGACATCTTTCTACCATCTTTATCTAGAATCAGGTCATTTACCAAAACATTTTTATAGGGTGATACGCCCATGACAAAAGTTGAAATGGCAATGAGGGAATAGAACCAACCTCTCGTTTGATCAATACCCTCGCAGATATAGTCTGCAGGGAACAATTCATCAAAGTTCTCCTTGTTCTCAAAAGGATAGTGATGTTGTGCAAAAGGCATTGCCCCGCTATCAAACCAGCAGTCAATGACTTCCTTTACTCTGGTCATCGTTCCTTCACACTTTTCACACTTTAAATGAATATCATCTACATAAGGTCTGTGAAGCTCTACACTTTCGTCAACATTCTCCACCGCCTGCTCAATCAATTCTTTTCTTGA